>NZ_LFKZ01000120.1:0-176190 GCF_028128975.1 Bradyrhizobium sp. CCBAU 45321 | reverse complement strand
GAGATGGATCAGCGGCAGCAGCTTGTTGCGCAACCTGAGCACCGCGGTGTCCTTGATGCGCTCGATGCGGTGCTCGGAGTTGGCGCGGGCGCGGACCAATTCCACGACCGAGAGCTGCGGGATCGCGAAGCGGTCGCCGGCGGCTTCGACGATCAGCGCCGAGACGATGGCGAGCGTCAGCGGGATCTTGATGGTGACGGAGCTTCCTTCGCCCGCCACGCTCTTGATGTCGATGGTGCCGCCGATCTGGTCGATATTGGTGCGGACCACGTCCATGCCGACGCCGCGGCCCGACACCGAGGTGATGGCAGCGGCAGTGGAGAAGCCCGGCGCGAAGATGAACTTGTGGATCTGGGCTTCGCTCATCTTCTCGAGCTCGGCCTCGGTGACGAGACCGGACGAGAGCGCCTTGGCCTTGATCTTCTCGGTGTTGAGGCCTCTGCCGTTGTCGGCGATGCAGATGATGATGTGGCCGCCCTCGTGATAGGCGGACAGGCGAATGGTGCCCTGCTCGCCCTTGCCGCTGGCGAGGCGCTCGGCGGGGGTCTCGAGGCCATGATCGGCGGAGTTGCGCACCATGTGGGTGAGCGGGTCCTTGATCAGGCCCCCCCCCCCCCCCCCCCCCCCCCCCCCCCCCCCCCCCCCCCCCCCCCCCCCCCCCCCCCCCCCCCCCCCCCCCCCCCCCCCCCCCCCCCCCCCCCCCCCCCCCCCCCCCCCCCCCCCCCCCCCCCCCCCCCCCCCCCCCCCCCCCCCCCCCCCCCCCCCCCCCCCCCCCCCCCCCCCCCCCCCCCCCCCCCCCCCCCCCCCCCCCCCCCCCCCCCCCCCCCCCCCCCCCCCCCCCCCCCCCCCCCCCCCCCCCCCCCCCCCCCCCCAGCTTCTGCCAGGCATTGCCGATCGGCTGCATGCGCGTCTTCATGACGCCTTCCTGCAGCTCGGCGGTGACGTTGGAAAGGCGCTGCAAGGGCACCTTGAACTCGGTGTCCTCGTTGCGGCGGGAGATCTCCAGCAGCTGGTTGCGGGTCAGGACCAGCTCGGAGACCATGGTCATCAGGTGCTCCAGCGTATCCACGTTGACGCGGATCGACTGGTTGGCGATGCGGTCGCCCTCGCCCGCCATCTCGTCGGCCATCGACTTCTTCGGCGCGGCCTTCTCCTTGGCGGGCTTTGCGGCAACGGGCGCTTCAGCAGCCGGCGCGGGCTCGGCCTTGACCTCAGCCTTGGCCACGGGCGCGGGCACCGGCGCTTCGATCGCGGTCTCGCGGAAGGCGCGCTCGAGCTCGTCGAGCGAGACCTCGCCCGGACGCAAGGGACGCTCCAGGGTCTGATCGACCAGCGTGCCCATGGTCATCTCCTTGGCGGGCGCCGGTGCGGCGGCCGGGGCTTCCGGCGCCAGCGGCGGAGCTTCAGTGACGGGAGCGCTGCCTGCCGCCATGGCGGCCATGCCCTGCTCGACCATCGCTTCCAGCTTGTCGATGAGGTCGCGGTCGTTGCCTTCAGGCTCGGCCTCGGTCGCCTCCAAGCCAGCCAAAATCTCCTTGATGCGGTCGATCGAGGACAGGATCACCGTCACCGCCTCGGCAGTCACAGGCATGCCGTCGCGGAACTTGCCCATCAGGGTCTCGCCGGCATGGGCCAGCGCTTCCAGCCGCGGCAGTCCGAGGAAGCCGCAGGTGCCCTTGATGGTGTGGACCAGGCGGAAGATGTTATCCAGGATCTTGGCGTTGTTCGGCTCCTGCTCGAACTTCACCAGCTGATTGTCCACGGTGTCCAGGCTCTCGCTGGTCTCCGTCAGAAACTCCCGCAACAGATCATCCATGAAAACAGGCCTTCATACAGGAAAGGCGCGCACGAGGCGTGATGCGCCATTTCGGAATGGGGCCAGCTTCACCGCAAAGCGTTTAATATTGGTTGAGTATGTGCAAAAGAACGGCACCAACAAAGAGATAAGGCGCTCCGGACAAGCCGAAGCGCCTCGTAAAGAATAGATTAAGAGGTCGGGCGCGACGCGCCGTTTACGAAGCGGTAACGATGATGGCTTCGCCTTCCGGCTTGAGCGTCACCGTGAGCCCGCAGGCCTGCGCCAGCAGCCGCGTATAGTAAGGCTGGATCGCATGCGCATCGGCAGCCGGCCCGCGCTCGCCGCTCAGGAGCTCGGAGATGTTCTGCGGCAGGCGTGCATTGTGTCCGGTCGCGGTGATGCGGAAGCTCATCGCCTCGCCCTCGCCGACCGGATCGACCGTCAGCATGCCGCCGCGCGGGATCGTGTGCTGGGCGACGACCAGCATGTTGAGCAGCAGCTTGACGCGGTTCTTCGGCAGCAGCAGCCGCGGCAGATTCCAGGTGATCGAGCACTTGCCGTCCTCGATATGGCCCTTCGCCATGGTCTGGGCATCGCCGAGATCGATCTGCGCGCCGGAGGAGCCGGCCGCGCCGAAGGCAAGACGGCAGAACTGGAGCCGGGCGGAGGCCGTCTTGGCGCTCTTGCGAATCAGGTCAAGCGCGAACTCGCGATCCTCGGGCTTGGGATCGTCGTCGAGCACTTCGAGCCCGTTGACGATGGCGCCGACGGGGCTGATGAGATCGTGGCAGACCCGCGAGCACAGCAGCGCGGCGAGTTCGAGCATATCGGGAGCGGCAGTGGTCGCGGGCGACGAAGCGTCAGACATATAATGGGGTCCTGGAGGGTTCCTTGCACGGCGCTGGACGCCGCGAATCACGCATGCTTGACGGATGCTGCGGGTTCTAACATTCGCAACCCCGCGGCAGCTAGCTTGCGATCGGTTCGAGGCGGCCCTAAGCCCCAAGCGAATCGATCGGGGCGAATCAGTGGATGAGGAACGATATTGCTGACAGATGAGGCATCCAGGTGAAGCGGACCATTGACGGAGCGGCCGCTGCCGGCCTGATGGAGCCGCTGACTGCGCTGGTGGTGGAGGCGGGCGAAGCGATCCTCGCCGTCAACCGCGCGGCCATGCGGATCGACGGCAAGCAGGATGGCTCGCCGGTGACCGAGGCCGACCTTGCCGCCGACCGCATCATCGCGGACGGACTCGCGCAGCTCGCGGGCGACGTTCCGACGCTGTCGGAGGAGCGGACCCAGCTCGCCTCCCCGCCGTTCCAGGGCAGCTTCTTCCTGATTGATCCGCTCGACGGCACCAAGGAGTTCCTCGCCGGCCGCGACGAGTTCACCGTCAACCTCGCCTTGGTGACGGACGGCGTGCCGCTGCTCGGCATCGTCTCCGCACCCGCACTCGGCCTGCTGTGGCGCGGCATCGTCGGCCGCGGCGCCGAGCGCGTGAGGTTCAACGGCGCGACGATCGCCGCCGCCGAGCCGATCCGCACCCGCAAGCTGCCGACGCGCGGGGAGCCCTGGATCGCCGCAGTGAGCCGTTCGCACGGCGATGCCAGAAGCGAGGCGTTCATCGCCGACAGGCCCAATGCCGTCAGGATGACGTGCGGCTCGGCCGTGAAATTCGGCCGCATCGCGGAAGGCAGCGCCGACATCTATCCACGTTTCGGGCCGACCTCGGAATGGGACGTCGGGGCCGGCTGCGCGGTCGTGACCGCGGCCGGCGGCAAGGTGACAGACGGCAAGGGCGGCGAGCTCCGATTCGGCCAGCGCAGCGACACCGGCTTCATCATCCCGGAGTTCATCGCCTGGGGCGACAAGCAGGCGGTAGGCTGCGACTGACCGGGCTCGTTACTGCCCGAGCTTCTCCTGCAGGGCCGGCCAACGCTTACCCACCTCATAGAGGAAGCGCTCGGGATCGGCGACGAAGGCGTCGCGATTGTCTTCCCGGCTGAACAAATAGAGCCGCTGCGCCACGATCGCGAAGAAATGCGGATTGGCGGCGACGGTGATGCCGCGGGCGATATCGACCGGATCATAACCGCCGAATTGCGGTCCGTAGATTTCGGGATGGGCCTGGAAAGAGGCGCGGTTGCCCTCGTTCCGGAAGCGCCAGACGGCCCCCCAGAGGTTCGCCTCGAACTCCGCCGTCCCCTGCACGGCCGCACCGGCGACGAAATAGGCGACGGGGTCGAAACCCTCGATGGCGACGCCGCTGAAGCGATTGACGACGATCCGCTCAGTGGTGGCGGCCCCTGTCGGTCCGCCGGCACCGAGGATCCAAATGCCGGCCAGCAGGCAGAGGCGGCGGGCGATCAAGGCAATTCCGGGGCGCAAAGGGCTATCTTCCTGCCGTTGTGCCGTCATAGTTGCTGCGGATAACATCCGAGTCGAGGGGACACCCGGCGCAACCTAGAGCCATGCCTGTTGGCGTGAGGTTAAGGAAGCGACCGGATTCGGTACCAGGGGTTCTTTTATGACTTTCGCATCACGCCTTGCTGCGCTCGCGCTTGCCGCGATGATCGGCTGGATCGTGCCGGCCTCCGCCCAGCAGGCGCCGCCGCCTGACCTGCCGCCGCCGCAGCGGACCCCGACGCCCAATACCTATGGGCCGGACGAGCTCGTTACCGCCGGCCATCGCTTCTTCGGCAACGTCTCGCGCGGGCTTGCCTCGATCATCGAGAAGGCGGTCAGCCAATGGGGCCTGCCGAACGGCTACATCCTGGGTGAGGAAGGCTCCGGCGCCTTCGTCGCCGGCCTGCGCTACGGCGAGGGCACGCTCTACACCAAGAACGCCGGCGACTTGCGCGTCTACTGGCAGGGCCCCTCGCTCGGCTTCGACTGGGGCGGCGACGGCGCCCGCACCATGACGCTGGTCTACAACCTGCCCGCCACCAACGCGATCTACCAGCGCTTCGGCGGCATCGACGGCTCAGCCTACATCATCGGCGGCTTCGGCATGACGGCGCTCACCGCCAACAACATCGTGCTGGTGCCGATCCGCTCCGGGCTCGGCCTGCGCCTCGGCGCCAATATCGGCTATCTCAAATACACCCCGCGGGCGACCTGGAACCCGTTCTAGGCCCGCGTCCTCCCCACTGCCCACCGATCAAGGTTAACGACAGAGCGGGGCTGGCTTTCTGCCGGCCCGCCATGGCATTGTCGTTGGTGAATTTTTCCTTAAGCTTGGGAGTTCTGGCCCATGGTCGAACCGATCATGTACCTGGCGATCGGTTTCCTGCTCTCGATGCTGTGCGGGCTTGCGATCGTGCCGCTGGTGCATAACCGCGCGGTGCGCCTGACCACGCGTCGGTTAGAAGCCGCCACCCCGCTATCGATGGCCGAGATCCAGGCCGACAAGGACCAGCTCCGCGCCGAATTCGCCATGTCCGCCCGGCGACTGGAGATGAGCGTCGAGCAGCTCAAGAACAAGACCACGAGCCAGCTCGCCGAGCTCGGCAAGAAGAGCGACGCCATCAACCGCATGAAGATCGAGCTCGGCGAGAAGAACGCCACCATCTTCGCGCTGGAGGCGCGCGAGAAGGCGGTGAAGGAGCAGCTCCGCGCCACCGAGGAGGAATTCGCCGCCAAGACGGCGTCCTTGCGCGAAGCCGAGATCGCGCTGACGGACAAGCAGGCCGAGCTCGCCAAGATCAACTCCGAACTGTCCGACCGCTCGATGATGGCGGAGAGCCGCCAGGTCGAGCTGGTCGCAGTGCGCGCGCAGATCGAGGAATTGAAGCACCGGGTCGGCGATGCCGAGAAGGAATTTGCCGCCACGCAAGCGCGCCTCGCACAGGAGCGCACCGAATCCGAGACCGCCTCGCGCGAGCTCGGCGAGGCGCGCGGCCGCGTCGAGAATCTGAGCCAGCGCGTCACCGAGCTCGACCGCCAGCTCATCGTGCAGGTCAAGGAGGCCGAGATGCTGTCGAGCCGCGTCGCCGATCTCGAGGGACGCCTTGCCACGCAGGGCAAGCTGCTCGCCGAGCGCGACTACGAGAACAACCAGCTGCGCCAGGCCAACGAGGCCAATGAGCGCACCATCAAGGAGCTGCGCGTCGAGATCGCGGGCCTCAGCGGCGGCAAGTCGTCGGCTGCGATGGATCAGCTGCGCGCGGAAAAGGCCGCGCTGGAGGAGCAGCTGCGCAGCGCACGCGACGAACGCGCGAAACTCCAGCGCGACATCAACGCGATTCAGCAGCAGGCCGAGAGTTCCTGGGCGACCGAGCGCATGGAGAACGCGCTGCTGCGCGAGCGCATCAACGACATCGCGGCCGAAGTCGCCAAGCTGGCGATGCAGCTCGAAGGCCCGAACTCGCCGATCGAGGCGCTGCTCGCAGCCGAGGCCGGCCAGCCGCCGAAGCCGGCGCCGCGCCCGGCCAACGACGCGGCAACCAACGGCGCTCCAGCGCCCCGCCTGCCCGAAGGCGGTGGAACGCTGGCCGAGCGCATCCGTGCGCTCCAGGCCCACGCCTCCCGCGCCCGCCAGCAGGGCGCGTAAGCCGGCCGAAATCCGGCTTCCTGCGACCTGCCGAAGGTTTTCCGCCCCGGCGACGCCTTGAAAACTTGACACCTTCGACCGGCACTTCTAAATCGCGGGCTCCGATGTGCCGGCCGGCCTAGGCTGCAGCCGCCTGCATGATGGTCCCGGGCGCATAGCTCAGCGGGAGAGCGTTCCCTTCACACGGGAGAGGTCCAAGGTTCGATCCCTTGTGCGCCCACCACGCTTCGCCAAAAAAGGCTTCGCGTGGCGCAGCCACCCCCAATGGCAGCGAAGCGTGTCCGGCGTAGCTCGAAGAGCGTAGACGGACCGGGGGTCTTGCTTCCGCTCTGTCAAAAATTCGAAAACAACCCCATGCACAGTAGCCGACCTCAGTCGGATCAATGGGTTACGATTTTTCCGAATTTTTCTTGCTCCGTCGGGCAAAACAGGGGCATGATGGCATCATCGGGAGAGTGCACAGATGATCATCGCCTGGGCGGCCGGACGCATCGATGAGCGGGACGTTGGCTCACGGAGCCCGAACCGGCAATCTCTGCTCCGCAACCACGCGCACTGGCGGAAAAGAAACGCAATCCACGACGTCGAACAGCACGCTGATGCTGCCGCTGAATGACTCCGCGAAAGCGATCGCGTCATCGCGCTTTGCATCGGCGATTTGTGTGCCGAGCGTGCAATGAGGTCGCCAGTTTTCCGGCCGATAATGCAGCCGACACAAGGCTGGATCGATTGCAGCGCTGATGGAAGCGTGCCACCGGACGAGCGTTTCATCGAACTCCGGCTCCGCCCAGAGCACGAGTGGCGGACCTGCGAACCAACGAATTCGCTTGAACCCGACCTGCAATGGCCCTTCGCCTCCAACTGCGCGGAGCATGGTCTCCCACGCGGTCTTGGCGGCAATCTCGGGCGCATCATAAATGGCGAATGTAAAATGCGGCCGATAGCCGAGACCCCTCATCGAAGGCTGGCTCTCAAACGCGGCAACTTCATCCCACAAGGCTTCGATCCGCTCTGCGGAGGAATCGTCGGACCGAATGTTGATAGCCAAAGCCATGCGCCGGTCGCTCTGTGAGGCAATGGATTTTTGCCTCACCAATGGCGACAAAACCAGGCCTTTTGTGCGCTAGTGAGCCATAAGGACGGGGATATCCGCGTGCTCCATGATATAGCTGGTCGCTCCACCGAATATCATCTGCCGTAGCCGCGTGCGGGTGAAGGCTCCTTTGATCAATAGATCGCAACCGTGTGCCCTGGCGGCATCGAGGACCGCCTCACCAGTTTCGCGCCCGTCCAACTCAACGCTGATCAAGCTGGCCGCAATGCCATTGTATTGGAGTTGCCGAGCGATCTGACCGGCAGACGGTCCTGGCACCGCTTGGCCGCCGACAACGGTTAGGACCGATACCCTTTCGGCCAGACGAAGCAGCGGCATGGCAAATGCGTTTGCCCGAGCTTGCTCGGTACTCCCGTTCCAGTGGATCATAATGTTTGTTGCGACGCTTCTTGGTCCATTCGACGGCGCCAGTAGAACGGGCCTGCCGCTCTCAAACAGCGCGGACTCAATCGCGCGGCGGTGAGGGCCCGCAGCATCAATATCAGACCGCGCCATCACGATCAGATCGAAAGCGCGCCCATAACTTCCGACAAAGTCTTCGCCCTCAGGCGCGGTCTCCAGCCAGCCGAAGCAAGGCGGGTTCGACCCTGCGGTGGCGCGGGGAACATCATGCTTCAGCATGAATGCTTCAAAAAAGTTGCGCATGTCGTTCAGTTCGGCTTCGCTCTTCACTTGATACGAATCCAGGAGAATGCCGGTGGCCAATTCGGCGGCCGCATATTGTGGGATGCCGAACCGGAGTGGAAAACCTTCGATATAGGCGCCGGAGCGACGCGCTAGGCCTACGGCCACAGCGAGCGTGGCTGTCATCATCGGAATATTCTGAAGCGGGACCAGGAGCGTCTTCATTTCGAATCTCCGATTTTCTGACGAAGATTGACGGTGGATGCATGCTCTCAATTGGGGCGGCGTCTGCAACAGCTTCACTTTGCGAGCCGCTCTGGTTTACCACCGGCAACGGTTGCAATCATGCGGCCTGCTCAAGCCTCGCATCGATCTCCTGGCGCAGCGCGGCGAAGTCGATTGGCTTGGTCAACAGGTCGGCGGCGCCCTTCTCCAGCGCCTTGCGCTTGGTCTCGGCATCACCGTAGGCCGTGATCATGATAACCGGTACATCGGGGCGGGCCGAGCGCACGATAGGCAGCATCTCCAGTCCGCTCATTCCGGGCATGTTGATGTCGGACAGGATCAGAATCAGGGTGGCATCCGCAATCTCGGCCGCGCGCTGCAATGCCAGGGGCGCCGAGGATACAAACTCCATCAGAAAACGACCGGCGCGCAGATCGCGCCGAAACTGCTGCCGGAACAGCGCCTCGACATCGGGCTCGTCGTCGACCACCATGATATAGACGCTCAACTTCTGCCTCCGCTCTGCAATGGTGCCGCCCGCGTACGTGGCAGCGTAATGATGAACTCGGTATACTCGCCCGGCTCGGTATCGACCTCGATGCTGCCGCCGTGCTGCTTCACGATGATGTCGTGGCAGATCGAAAGCCCAAGGCCAGTTCCTTCGCCGGCCGGCTTGGTCGTGAAGAATGGATTGAATATCTTCTCTCTGACGTCGGCCGGAATGCCGGTGCCATTGTCGCGGATGCGGATTTCGACGGCGCCGCCGAGGTCTGTGGTCGTCGCGCGCAGCCTTGGCTCGAAGCCGTCGCCGGCGGCGTCCCTTTGCTTGCTGGCTGCGTAGAAACCGTTTGACACCAGATTGAGGAACACCCGGGTGATTTCCTGCGGATACAGCTCGAGCGCTCCCGCAGACGGATCGAGTTGTCTTTCAAGCGTGATGTTGAAGCCGGCTCTTTCCGCGCGGGCTCCGTGATAGGCCAGGTTAAGACTTTCCTCGAGGATGGCGTTGATGTCCGCCGCGCGGCGTTCGCCAGACCCTTCGCGGGAGTGCAGAAGCATATTCTTGACAATGGAATCGGCGCGCGTTCCGTGCTGCACGATCTTTTCCAGGTTACCTTGCAGCATGTGGATCAGCGCATCGATGTCCTGCCTTTCCGCCTCGCCCAGGCTGGCTGAGCGCAGCGCTTCGCCGAGCTCGTCGGTGAGTTCGGAGGACAGCGCAGCAAAATTGTTGACGAAATTGAGCGGGTTCTTGATCTCGTGCGCAATGCCGGCGGTGAGTTGCCCGAGCGAGGCAAGTTTCTCGGTCTGGATCAGACGATCCTGCGCATTTCGCAATTCCTCGAGCGATTGCGACAATTCCATGGTGCGCTCGCGCAGTTCATTCAGCAGGCGTGCATTCTCGATCGCGATCACGCCCTGATGTGCGAAGTTGGACACGAGCTCGATCTGCTTGTCTGTGAACGGTTTCACTTCCTGGCGGAAGATCGTGATGGTGCCAATCAGCTCATCTTCCTTGAGCATGGGCACGATGACGAGGGTCCTTGCGCCGGCGAGGTCAGCGAGCGCGCGAACATTGGGGTTGCCTTCAATATAGGGCGGCTGCGTCCTGATGTCGTCGATATGAACCGTCTGATGAGTCTTCTCGACGGTGCCGAGCCCGCTCGCGGGATGCGGGCGAATGTTCTGGTACAGCCGGGTATCGACATAAGCTTGCGGCGCGTTGTGCAATGCGACCGTGCGAAAACCGCCCTCCTCGTAGAGATTCATGGTGCCAAAGCCGGCGCCGCAAATTCGCGTCGCATTCTCCAGCATCTTGTGAAAGACAGGGGTGAGTGCGCCCGATGAAGCGCTTATGATTTCCAGCACCTCCGACGTTGCCGTCTGCCGCTCGAGCGATTCATTCAATTGCTCGAACAGACGCACATTGCCGATGGCGATAACAGCCTGATCGGCAAAGGTCTGCAGCAAGGTGATCTGCTTGTCGTCGAATGGGCGCACCTCCATACGACGCAGCACGATCGCCCCCATGCTCTCGCCTTCGCGCAAGAGCGGCACACTCAAAACAGTCCGAACGTTCGAGCGAGCCGCATATTCGCGTCCTATCGGGTATTCCTCTCCATCGGGCCCAAGCAAGTCGTGCACTTGAACGGTGCGACGATCGACAATTGCCCGGCCGGTGGGCGATTTGACACTGATCGCCCGCCGGCTCCACACCACGGGAACTTGGCCATGATGCGCCTCGATGACGATATCGTCGCCATCCCTCAGAACGACCAGCGCATCATATGCCTCGCAAAGCCCGCATGCGCTTTCCACGATCGCCTTGAGCACCGGTCCGACTTCAGTCGGAGAGGAAGCGATGACCCGCAAGATATTGGCGCTGCCGGTCTGGTACGTCAGCGCCTCGGATAGATCTCGCGTCCTGGTTTGCAATTGTTCGAAGAGCCGGACATTCTCGATGGCGATCACCGCCTGGTCGGCAAAGGTCTGCACGATCTCGATCTGTCGCTGGGTAAATGGGCCCGGCTCCGGTCGCGCCAAACTGAGAACCCCGATCGAGGTGCCCTCGCGTATTAGCGGTATGTTGAGGGTCGCGCGATAGCCGCCGATTCTCGCGAGGTCGTGCCGCGAGAAGTCGGGGTCTTTCATGAGATCGGCGACATGGTCGACGCGGCCAGTGAGCGCTGCCCGGCCGCTCGGCGTGTCGCGGCTCGGCGCAAGCGGCTGGCTCTTGCGTAGCGCGACCCATTCCGGTGGGTTGTTATGGGAGGCTTCCAGGTGCAGCAACCCATCGCGAATGAGATAGATCGCGGCTCTGGGGTCGCCGCAGAGCCGTGCGGCCGAGCTGACAAGCGTCTCGAGAACATTGGGCAAATCGAACGCCGAACGGCTGATCACCTTCAGCACGTCGGCCGTTGCGGTCTGCTGGCGCAGCGACTCGCTGAGATCCTCAGTACGTTCGCGCAACTCCTTGAGCAACCGCGCATTCTCGATGGCGATCACCGCCTGGTCGGCAAATGTGGCGACGAGCTCGATCTGCTTTTCGGTGAAGGGCTGCACGCGCTTGCGGGCAATCACGATTGCGCCGATCGGCTCATTCTCGCGCAGAAGGGGAACACCGAGCGCCGTGCGTTGACCAGCGATCGTGATCGACGCCTGCAGGCCGTATTCGGGATCGGCAGCGACGTCGAGGATTTGCACCGGACGGCGTTCGAGGACGGCCCGACCCGTGACCGTGGCCCGTCCGGGGGCGATCGGATGAGCCTGCAGAAAGGCAATGTAGTCCTCGGAAAACCCGACCGCCGCTCCGGCCTGATATTCATCGCCCTCGCGGCGCATGACGAATGCCATCTCCGCTTCGCACAGCCGTGCCGCCGACTCGACCAGCGTGTCGAGCACGGTTTGCAGATCGAAGGTCGAGCGGCTGATCACTTTCAGCACATCGGCCGTCGCAGTTTGCTGCTGGAGCGACTCGGCGAGGTCGCGCGTCTTCGCCTGGACCTCATCGAACAGCCGCACATTTTCGATCGCGATCACGGCCTGATCAGCGAAAGTGGAGACAAGGTCGATCTGCTTGTCCGTGAACGAGTTCGCGGTCTTGCGGCCCAGGAATAGCACGCCGATCACTTCTCCGGACCGAAGCAGGGGTACGCCCAGAAGGGTGCGGTAACCGCCGGCCCTCTGTTGCTCGGGATAGGCATAGTCGGGATCGACCAGGACATCCGGGATCTGAACGGCCTTGCCGCACAGCAGGACGCGCCCGACCAGGCTACCGCGTCCGGGATTGAGCCGAATGCCCGCCGAGACCTTGGCCCATTCGGGCGAGAAATTGTACCGAGTTGCATGAGAGTAGGCACCATCGGCGTCCTGCCGGACGATTGCCGCCATGTCGGCGCCACACAGCGACGCCGCCGATTCCGTCAGCGTGTCGAGAACCGTCTGCAGATCGAACGCGGAGCGGCTGATGACCTTCAACACATCCGCGGTCGCGGTCTGCTGCTGCAGCGATTCCCGCAAATCGTCGGTACGCGCCTGCACCTCGTCGAACAGCCGCGCGTTCTCTATGGCGATGACAGCCTGGTCGGCGAAGGTCTGCAGAAGCTGCACGTGATGCGGAGCGAAGGCCCCCGGCTCCGCTCGCGTGACGCTGATCATGCCGATCACCGTGCCGCCGGTCGCGAGCGGAACGAACAACATGCTGCGAAAGCCGCGGGCACGCGCGATGAACTTGATGTCATTCGTCAGCGCTTCCGTATCGGGGGTCGGCACCACCTTGCCGGCCTCTGTCCTCGCAAAACTCTCGAAATCGGCGATCGGACGCGGAAACATCTTCTTCAAGGCTTCATCGGCGGCAGAATTCGTCGGCGTGAACGCCGCCAAGTGGGCATTGCCGTCGATGAAGCGGAATACGGTCGTCGAAAAGCCGCCGAGCAAGGCATTTGCGCGCCTCGCGATAGCATCGAATACCGGCTTTACCTCCGATGGCGAACTGGCAATGATCTTGAGAATGTCCGCAGTGGCGGTCTCGCGATCTTGTGCGGCGCGCAACTCGGCCAGGAGCCGCGCGTTCTCCTGCTGCAATTCCGCCACAACGTCCTGAGGAAGCGCGGCCATGATGAAAATCCACGTCGCCAGCCGGTTCGCGGCCGACGTCAAAATTCAATCAAGAAAGCGTCGGGATTATTTCACCATCAGGTGCTTCCGACCAGACCTATCGTGAGTTGATTTTCAATCGACTGCGCGTCGATTCGCCTCCACGATCTGCGGCAAGGACAAAGGGGGGCGGCTGGAAATGGTGAGCGACGAGCCGTATCTGAAATGATCCGCGGGGGCGGTAGATTGCGTCCTGAAACAGCCTGGGAGAACCGCATGGCGACCATATTCATCACGGGCAGCACGGATGGCCTCGGCCGGGCGGCGGCGCAATCGCTGCTCGATCAGGGGCACCGCGTCGTGCTGCACGCGCGTTCGGCCGATCGTGGGGCAGCCCTCGGCGGGCTCGCGTCGCGTGCGAAGGGATTGGTGGTCGGCGATCTCAGGAGCGCGGCGGAGACGCGGAGCATCGCCGACCAGGTCAACGCGATCGGGCGCATGGATGCGGTCATTCACAATGCCGGCGTCTACACGCGGCCGAGCCGCGGCGCGACGCCGGAAGGCCATGCCGAGACGCTGGCCATCAACACGCTTGCGCCGTTCATGCTCACGGCCCTGATCGCGCGGCCGGCCCGATTGGTCTATCTCAGCAGCGGATTGCACCGCGGTGGAGAGGGCTCGCTCGACGATCTCGATTGGACCAAGCGGACGTGGGACGCGGGCACGGCCTATGCCGAGAGCAAGCTGCACGTCGTCGCGCTCGCCTTCGCACTGGCGCGACGCTGGCCCAACGTCCTCTGCAACGCCGTCGATCCCGGTTGGGTGCGCACGAAGATGGGCGGCGCAGGCGCCCCGGTCGATATCGACACCGGGCAACGCACCCAGACCTGGCTGGCAGTCAGCGAGGATCCCGCGGCCCTCGTGAGCGGGCGCTACTGGCATCACCTCGAGCAGCAAGCGCCGGCCCGTGAGGCGACGGATTCGAGATTTCAGGACCGGCTCATCGGCAAACTGAGTGAGCTGACGGGCGTCGAGCTGCCGGAGGTGTGACGCTCGATGTATCCTCGTCATTGCGAGCCAACGGGTCCGCGCGAAGCGCGGCCCGATGACAGGCTCCACGAAGCAGTCCAGAATTCTTCTGCGGAAAGACTCTGGATTGCTTCGTCGCAAGGGCTCCTCGCAATGACGGTGGAGAGAGCGGCGCCTCACATCGCGCGCTGTGGCCGCCAGGCCGTGTAGAGACCGATCAGTGTCCCCATGGCGACCAGCGCGGCCGCCAGCAGTACCTGCAATTCGCCATCATCGGTGGGGCCGATGGACGACACCAGCCGGGATACGATGACGAACAGAATGCCCACTGCGGCCGCGGCCCCCACGCAGAGATAAGCGAGCTCGCGCGTCAGGCTGCGGCCGAGCAGTCCGAGCGCGGTGAAATACATCGAGCAGGCGTTGGGATGAACGAACAAGGCAATGCGCGCATAGCGGCCATAGGCGTCGAACAGCGACTCGCATCGGCGCAGGGCCGCCTTCGAGGCCACCCGCTGCAGAAACGGCCTGAAGAAACGCGCCTGTCCATAGCTGAGAACGGCGCCCAGGATGATGGCGAGCCACGCCGCGAGGAAGACGGAGCCATCCACGGCCTTCGGACTGAGCGCCACGGACATCAGAATGAGGGCGGTGCCGGGAAAATAGCCGAAATACGGGAAGACCGCTTCCACCAGCACGCAGGCGAACATGAAGGCTGGAAACCATGCCGACCCGGCCGCACCATGGACGATGGCGTTCAGGTCGAACAGGCTCGTCCTGTAGAGAACGAGGTACATGCACATGGCGAGGCCCGCCAGCGCATAGAACGGCAAGGCTCCAGACAAAAACCGTCTCATCCAATCATCAACTTCGTTTGGCGGAGACGACGGCCTCGCGCTGTTCCGGATCATGCTTTAGGCGAATGGGATTGAGGCTGTCGATGGCGCTCTTTGCCACGCAACTCACCTCGGCTTGCGCCCCCCTACGCAATCGACAGGATCTCGATCTCCTGCGCGCCTGAACCGACGACGTCGCCGACCGCCTTGCCCATCAGCGACCGCGCGACCGGCGCGACGAACGAGATCGAGCCGGCCTTGGGATCGGCTTCGTCCTCGCCGACGATGCGGTAGGTCTGGACGCGGCCGTCAGCGCGGCTGAAGCTCACGGTGCTGCCGAAGGCGACGATTTCGGTCGCGACAGGATCGGGCATCACCTGCGCCGTGCGCAAGCGTTCGGTGAGATAGCGGAGATCGCGCAGGGGCACGGCGGACTGCCGGCGCCTCTCGTTGACGTCCTCGATGGCTTGCGCGGCTTCATAGGCCGCCCGTGCTTCGGCGAGCTGCGCCTGCAATGCGTTGAAGCCTGCTTCCGTCACGAGGTTCGGATGCGGCGAGATCGGGCGGTCCGGCAACAGCGTCTCGGACGCGGTTTCGGCGCTCTCTTCCTTGGTGAAGGCGACGCTCAATTGAAGATCCTGTCGAACTGTTTCGCATGCGACGCCATGGCGCCGACGACGAGATTATATCTCAAGTTCGACGAAACGGCGGAGCTTGAAGACGAGGTCCGGCACGGCCTGGCGGAACCGGGTTGCGTTCTGGAAACTGGTGGAGAACGGCGCGAAAGTGAGCATCGCGTTCCAGTGCCGGTAACCATAGACCGTGACCGAGACGCCGGAACTCGGGAAGTTGTCCAGCTTGCGCAGCTCGCCGAGCACGAGATCGGCGATCGCCTCCGCCGGCAGCAGCCGCTTGCCGTCACGCGTGGTTGCGATTTGCGCGGGCGGCTCGGCCGGCTCGGCGGCCGCCGCTGCGGCATCGGGCGCGCTCTCGGCTTTGGCCGCATCGGATCCGGACTCGGACCTGGACTCGGACTTGGACTCGGACCTGGACGTCGCGGCCGGCTCCACGGGATCCGCCGGAACGATCGGCGGGACCTCGGCGAGCGGAGGCGGTGCAACAGGGTCTGCGCGCTTGTTGCCTCCCAGGATGCTGCTGATCATGGCCACAAGGCCGGCATCCTTCACCTCGTCGCTCATCATTCCCCCCGGGCTTCGGCCTACTCTAGCACCGCTCGCGCAGACCGCCACCGGCGATCTGGCAGGGCTATCGCACATGGGAGCTCTTCCCTTGCGGCCATCCTTCGAGACGCCCGCTTTGGCGGGCTCCTCAGGATGAGGTCGGAGTGCGCGGCAGCAGCTTCAACGAGCGCTGGTGCCGCAGAGCCTCATCCTGAGCAGGCGCGTAAGCGCCGTCTCGAAGGACGAGGCGTGCGCGCCGGCCCCGCCACAAGTCATAGGCGATAGCGTGCGATCCGTTACTGCTTAGCGAACGGAATGTATTGGTGGTACCGCTTGGGCACCGAGCTGCGGTAGCGCGCCGGCACGGTGCCGGTGTCGACCGAATGATCGATCTCCTGCTGGCGGGTCATCTTCTTCTTCGCCGGCTTCTTCGACGCGCTCTTCTTGCCGTCAGTAGGCTGGCTGGACGTGTCGGTGGTCGCGCTTGGCGCTGTGGTCGTCGCAGCCGGCGCAGTGCTTGTCGCGGCAGGCGCAGCGGTTCCGCCCGTGGCCGGCGCGCCCTGCGCCAGCGCGAGCGGCGATTGCATCATGAGCATCAGCGCTGCCGTCGCAGCCAGCAAATATGATTTCTGCATCAGAACCTCCAAAGTGCCTGATCCGAATGAGCCAGCGTAGGCCTCCGGCATCGACGCGTGCAAGTCCGCCCACGATAGGCCCGATCGCACGCCGAAACTGTGGTGGGGGTCACACTCCCGGCATGGTCTGCCTCACGACCTCGCAGCGCGCGCAGGTGCGCAATGGCGCGCTCGGCTATGCGCGAGCTGCGCGGCCGGCCTCCTCCAGTCGCGAGGCGAACCAGCGTGACAGCGGCTCGTCGACGGCACCGCTGACATAGACCTCCGACATCGTCACATGTTGCCTGTCCAGCACCAGGAGCAGGCCGATCCAATAAGGAAACCAGACATGGACGTCGGTCAGCGCCCGCAGCTTGTGCTGGTCGTGATCGAGCGGCGTGTGGTTGCTCGCCTTGCGGATCTCCACGGCGAGCAGATTGTTCGGGATCTCGCGCTGATGCACGACGACATCGGGGTAGATCGACTTACCGAGATGGTCGTCGGTCGAGATGATGGTGCCGTGCGGCAGATGCAGCGTGCGCTCGCCGAGCCGGTCGTAATTGCAGTCGACCGACCAGCCCGAAAACTGCTTCTCCAGATGCACGGCGAAACGGTGCGTGACCGCCCGCTCGCCGACGTCCTTCTCGAACAGGAAGCCCTCGTGGGCGTAGAAGTCCCTGACAGAAGCGATCACCTTGTTCAGCTCGGTCTGCATCGTGCCTCCGGGCTCACGGCGCTCTGTCTGCTGCCGCCCTACATCTGAACTTCGATCAGGCGCGGGCCGGGCTCGGCGACGGCCTCTGCCAGCGCCTTGTTGAACTCGTCGGCGTTGGTGACGGCGCGGCCGGGAACGCCCATGCCTTTGGCCAGCGCCACGAAGTCCAAGGTCGGGCGGTCGAGGCGGAGCATGTCGTTGGCGCGCTGGCCGGGCTCGCCGGCGCCGACATTGTCGAACTCACCGCGCAGGATCTGGTAGATGCGGTTGGCGAACACGATGGTGACGATGTCGAGGTTCTCGCGCGCCTGAGTCCACAGCGACTGGATCGTGTACATCGCGCTGCCGTCGCCGACCATGGTGATCACCTTGCGGTCCGGGCAGGCGATCGCGGCACCGATCGACAGCGGCGTCGAGAAGCCGATCGAGCCGCCCATGTTCTGCAGCCAGTCGTGCGGGGCGGCCGCCGCCGTCGGCGGGAAGAAGCCGCGGCCGGTGGTGAGGGATTCGTCGACCATGATCGCGTTCTCGGGGATCGCACAGGCAATGGCCTGCGCGATGGAGGCGAAGGTGAGCGCGCCGGTCGGCTTGACCAGTTCCTGCAGCGCCTGCGGCTTGACGTCCCTGGCGCTGGCTTTCACGGCGCCAGCGAGCGCTTCGAGCGCGGCGACCGAATTCTCGCCCCAGGAGGTCATGCGATGCACCTCGCAGCCCTGCGGCTTGAGCATGCTCGGCTTGTTCGGATAGGCGAAGAATGCCACGGGGTCGTCGGACTCGACCAGCACGATGTGACGGAATTTCGCCAGCATCGGCAGGGCCTGATCGATGACGTAGTGGATGCGGTCGATCGAGAAACGGCCACGGCCGCGCGCCATCTTCGGACGGAAGGTCGGGCCCATCACCGTGCAGCCGGTCTTGCCGGCGATGCGCTCGGCCAGGGCCAGACCCTGCGCGCTCAGCGCGCTGCCGGTCATCAGGAGCAGCGTGCCTTCGCCGTCGCCATGCAGGATCTTTGCGGCCTGCTCGACCGCCTGCGGCGAATAGCTGGCGCGCTGCTGCTCGGCCGGAACCTCGGCGATGCCGTCGGCCTCGTTCCAGGCGGTATCGGCGGGCAGGATCAAGGTCGCGATCTGCGGCGGCGCGCTTTTGGCGGCGGCAATTGCCGCGGCGCCGTCGGCGGCGACCGATTTGGCATCCGGCGAGGTGCGGACCCAGGACGACATCGGCCGGGCCAGGCCTTCGATGTCCGAGGTCAGCGGGGCATTGTAGCCGATGTGGTAGACGGCGTGCTGGCCGACGATGTTGACGATGCCGGAATTGGCCTTCTTGGCATTGTGCAGATTGGCAAGGCCGTTGGCGAGGCCGGGGCCGAGATGCAGCAGGGTCGAGGCCGGCGTGCCCTTCATGCGGAAATAGCCGTCGGCCGCGCCCGTCACCACGCCTTCGAACAGGCCGAGCACGCAGCGCATGCCGGGGACACGGTCGAGCGCCGCGACGAAATGCATCTCGGAGGTGCCGGGGTTGGTGAAGCAGACGTCCACCCCGCCCTTGACCATCGTCCGCACCAGGCTTTCCGCACCGTTCATTCTGTCTGCTCCCGCAACCGGCATTTCCAGCAATCCGTTCGATCAATCATTGTTCGCGCCGCCCGTCAAAGCAATAGCGGGCATTGCGGCCCTGCCCCGCGTGGTGAGACGCGGATTTGGCTAACGCTTTCCAGCAAATTGGCGCAGTTGCGATTTGGTAACGTCAGTCGTTAACGATGCGACCCTCACGGGCCCGTGGCTTGCGAAACGCGCGCAAATATGGCCTCTGGGTCCGGTTGAATCGATTTTTTCTGGGGGAGATGATGATCCGGTTTTTTGCCGCTCCGATGGCCGCAATGGCGCTGCTGCTGGCTGGCGCAACCGACGCGTCCGCGACGGGGATGATAGACTTCACGGGCACCAGTTCCACCAGCTATATCGGCCGCGGCGGCTCGAGCCCGATCCCCCGCACCACCGTCATGTATAACGGCAGCTACGCCCCGGGCACCGTCGTCGTGAACACCGCCGAGCGGCGGCTCTATTTGGTGCTCGGGAACGGGCAAGCGCTGCGCTACGGCATCGGCGTCGGCCGCGACGGCTTCCGCTGGGCCGGGGTGCACAGGATCACCGCCAAGAGGGAATGGCCGGACTGGACGCCGCCCTCGCAGATGCTGGCGCGCCGGCCGGACCTGCCGCGCCACATGAAGGGCGGCATCGACAACCCGCTCGGCGCCCGCGCCATGTATCTGGGCTCGACGCTGTACCGCATCCACGGCTCCAACGAGCCGGAGACGATCGGTCAGGCCGTCTCCTCGGGCTGCTTCCGCATGACCAACGACGACGTCACCGACCTCTATAGCCGCGTCTCGATCGGCACCCCGGTGGTGGTGCTGAACAACTGACCAGGAACCCGCGCGACGCGTGAATTTGCGCTCTTGTGCACGCGGGGCGAATGCGGCAGCGTCACAGCACGATGAGCGCATTCCCGCCCTCGCCCGGCTTTCGCTTCGCCCTGCTGGCCCTCGCGACGCTTGCCTGCGCGCCTGACATCGCACCCATGGCTGCCGCCGGCGAGCTGCCCGCGGTGTCCTCGCGCCAGCGCGCCGAGAAGAAGAGCTTCACCGACGGCGAGATCATCGAAGGCTTCCTGAAGACGGCATTCGGCGCCGAGTACCATCTTGCCGGCCGCGTCGACCGCATCCGCAAGTTCGACGGGCCGGTACGCGTCTACGCCGAGAGCGACCGCGAGGATCGCAAGACGCAGCTCGCCAAGGTCGTGGCCGACATCGGCAAGCGCGTGCAGCATCTCGACATCGCCATGATCGACACCAACGAAGCGGCGAATGTGCGCGTGAAGCTGGTGCGCGACCGCGATCTGTTCCGCACCATCTCGAGCTTCTACGGCGCCGAGAAGGCGCGCGAGATCCGCTCCTCGCTCGATCCGCAATGCCTGTCCGGCTTCCGCAAGAACGACAATTTCGAGATCGAGCATTCCGACGTCATCCTCACCGTCGACAACGGCGATTTCACCTTCCTCGATTGCGCCTATGAGGAGCTGCTGCAATCGCTCGGGCCGATCAACGACACCACGAGCGTGCCCTGGACCATGTTCAACGACAACGTCTCGATGGGCTATTTCGACGTCTACGACCAGTACATCCTCAACCTGCTGTACGATCCCCGCATCAAGGCGGGCATGACCGTGGCGGAGGTCAAGGCCGTGCTTCCCGCCGTCCTCAAGGACGTGCGCGCTTGGGTGAAGCGGGCGAATAATCTGAAGGAGTGAGGCGGTCCAAGGGAGCGATCTACTCGTCCCCGTCCTTCTTCCGCAGCAGATCCGTCGCCAGATCCGACAGCTTCGGCGGCGGCAGGGCCGCGAACGGCAGCGGCCGCGTCACATCGATCGCGGCCAATCCCAGCCGCGCCGTCAGCAGCCCGTTCAGCACGCCTTCACCCAAGCGCTGCGACAGCTTCGCCGCGATGCCGTGGCCGAGCATCTGCTGCACCAGGCTGTCGCTCGCGGCCATGCCGCCGGTGATGGCGAGATGGGCGATGACGTGGCGAAGCAGGCGGATCATGCCGAGCGCGCCGGGACGGCCGCCATAGAGATAAGCGAGCTGGCGGATCAGGCGCAGCGCCGCCACGAACACGAACAGCACGTCGATGGCGGCGCGCGGGCTCACCGCCGTCACGATGGAGACTTTTTGCGCGGCCGAGGACACCAGCCGCCGCGCCTCGGCGTCCAGCGGCGACATCAGCTCGCGCTCGGCGAGGCGGATCATGTCGGCGCCGTCGATGATCTCGCCGGCGTGGCTCTCCAGCGTCGCGCGGGCGCGCGCCAGCTGCGGATTCTGGTGCGCGATCTTGAGCAGGTCCTGGACGATGACGCGGCTCTCCTTGCGATCGTCGCTGGCCAGCACGGAAGCTGCGCGCTGGTGCAGCTTCTCGATGGTCGCAAGGCGCGCGAGACCGAACGCCTCGCGTCCGATCACCACGGCAAGCGCCAGCGCGGTGACGGCGGCGAAGGCAAGCCCGACGAAGCCGAGTGTCTCGTTGCGCGCGAACAGATCCTCGATCAGGTGGACCACGCCGAGCCCGGTGCCGAGCAGCGTCAATCCGGCGAGCCCCGACCAGAACAGCGTGCCCCAGGGAAAGCCGCGCCGCGCCGGGACTGCGGCTTGCACCGGCACCGGCAGCATCGCCGGATCGGGCTCCGGCGTGATCTGGATGGTGACGCGACCGAGACGGCCGGTCTCATCGGCCTCGGCGACGACGACGCCGGGATCGTCGAGCCGGAACGTCGCCGGCCGCCGTGGCTTGGATCGCTCGGTCATGACAGCTTGTCTCCGATCAGGAACTGCAAGGCACGGTCGAGGCGGATGTGTGGCAGCGTCGGCTCTTCGGCACCCTCGCGTTCGAGCTTCGGCGGGCGGAAGCGCAGGAAGCGGAAATCGCTGTTCCCGGCCGCCGCCGTCGCGAGCCCGCGGAACGCATCCGTGCCGTTGAACAGCGGTTCGGGATCGAGCGGAAGATCGCCCGGAAAGGTCGCAACCTCGGTGTTGCCGTCGAAGAACTCGCCCCCGGCGCTTTCGCCCGCGGCGGGTGTTCCGAGGATCGACGGCAGCTTGTCGCGGCCGTGCGCCACCTGCGCTTCGCGCGTGGCGCGCACCGCGGCCAGCGCCACGACGTCGATCGCCGCGCCGGTGTTTTCCGCGCGCGCGACCGCGCGCGCGACCGCGCGGCGCAGCACGGCCTCGAGCCGGTCGTGGCTCGAATGATGCAGATGATCCGCCTTGGTCGCGGCGAACAGGATGCGGTCGATGCGCGGCCGGAACAGGCTGGAGAGAATCGTGCTGCGGCCGGTGTTGAAGCAGTCGAGAATGCCTGATAGCGCGGCTTCGAGATCGTGCAGCGCCTCGGGGCCTGAGTTGAAAGCGGAGAGCGCGTCGGCCAGCACGATCTGACGGTCGAGCCGCGCGAAATGATCTCGGAAGAACGGCCGCACGACGACGTCCTTGTAGGCTTCGAAGCGCCGCACCATCATCGCCCACAGCGATCCCTCGCCCGCCTGCCCGACAGCAGGCACGTCCAGCGGCGCAAAGGTCAGCGCCGGCGTATCGGCGAGATTGCCAGGCATCAGGAAGCGGCCGGGCGGCAACAGGCTCATCGCAAAGCGCTCGTCGCGGCAGGCGCGCAAATAATCGGTGAAGAGCTTTGCGGCCGTCAGCGTCGCCTGCTCGTCCTCGCGCGATTCGGGCTTGAGCGTTGCGAGATGACTGTGCCACTCGGCCGCGAGATGCGCGCGCGGCGCCTCGCGCGACAGCGCCAGGCTCTCCGCCGACCATTGCTCGTAGCTCTTGTGAAGCAGCGGCAGGTCCAGCAGCCATTCGCCGGGATAGTCGACGATGTCGAGCGTCAGCGTTCGGTCGGCGCCGTTCGGGCGCTGGTAGTCGATCACGAGCCTGAGCTCGCTGATGTCCACGGTCGAGCTCGGCCAGCGCCGTTCCTCGATCAGCGCGCGCAGATGGGTCTCATAGGCAAAGCGCGGCACGGCATCGTCCGGCTGCGGCGCCAGGTGCGCCCGCGCGATCCGGCCCGAGGCATAGGCCTCGAACACCGGAAACCTGCCGCCGCGCGTCAGTCCATGGATCAGCGCGGTGATGAATACGGTCTTACCGGCGCGCGACAGACCGGTGACACCAAGCCGCACCGTCGGGTTGAAGAAATGCTCGCCATAGTCGATCAGCGCCCGCGCCGACAGCCGCGCTTCCTCGACCATATCCTGGAAACTGAATGCCATATGAACGTGAGGGGATCTCGGGCGAGGGATACGCAAAACGGATTAGTCACAAAAGTGGCAATTGCCTGAAGAAATTCAAGCTTTCATACTTCCACCGCCTTTCTCGGCAAATCAGCCGTTTGAACGACCCGCCGGTCCCGAAACACCCATCGAGAGGGCATTGCCTCGAGCCTTTGCGGATTGCCATGACCGTCTTCCAGTTGAAGCAGCTTGCATCCTCTTCCGTCCACGCCGCAGCCGACGCGATCGGCTGGGACTACGATCGTGCCGAGCTGATCGCCGACGGCATCGTCCACGGGATCGGCGTGCTCGCGGGCATCATTGCCGCGACGGTGCTGGTGGTGCTGACGGCGGTCTATGCCGACGCCACCGACATCGTCGGCGTCTCCGTCTATGTCGCCGGCCTGCTCTCGATGCTGGTGCTGTCGGCGACCTATAATCTCTGGCCGGTCTCGCCGGCTAAATGGCTGCTGCGCCGCTTCGACCATTCCGCGATCTATCTTTTGATCGCCGCGACCTACACGCCGTTCATCCTGGAGCTGAAGGACAGCGTGTTCGCGTTGGTGCTGCTGGCCGGCGTCTGGTGCGTGGCAATCCTCGGCATCGTGCTGAAGCTGCTCTATCCCGGCCGGTTCGACCGCGTCTCGGTCGGCATCTATCTCGCGATGGGCTGGAGCGGCATGATGCTCTACGATGCCGTGGTCAGGGCGTTGCCCACGCTGGTGCTGGGCTTCATCCTTGCCGGCGGCCTGCTCTACAGCTTCGGCGTGATCTTCCACGCCTGGCGACGGCTGCGCTTTCAGAATGCGATCTGGCACGGCTTTGTCTTGGCCGGCGCGGCATGTCATTATACCGCGGTGCTCGACCTCGTGTTGAGCTGAGAAGTTTCCGCGAAGCGGTATAAGACGAGAGGAGACGTCGCATGCAGGTGACCGGCAAGGTCGTGGTCGTCACGGGCGGCGCAAACGGCATCGGCAAGGCGCTGTGCGAGGCCTTTCACAATGCGGGTGCGGCCAAGGTCGTGGTCGCGGACATGGACGCCGCCAATGCGCGAGCGGTCGCGGCCATGGTCGATGGCGCCGCGTTCAAATGCGACGTCGCGCAGGAAAAGGACATCGTCCACGTCATCGAGGAGACCGAGCGGCAGTTCGGCCCGATCGCGCTGTTCTGCTCCAACGCCGGCATCGGCGGCGGCTTCGATCCGATGTCGGAGAATGCCGGCGGCGCTTCGGACGAGCCGTGGCAGCGCAGCTGGGCGATCCACGTCATGGCGCATGTCTATGCGGCACGGCATCTCGTCCCCCGCATGAGGGCGCGCGGCGGCGGCTATTTCCTCAACACCATCTCGGCCGCGGGCCTGTTGTCGCAGGTCGGCAGCCCGGCCTATTCGACGACGAAGCACGCGGCGGTCGGTTTTGCCGAGAATCTCGCGATCTCGCACAAGGCCCACAACATCAAGGTCTCGATCCTCTGCCCGCAGGGTGTCGACACCAACATGCTGCGCTCGATTCCCAAGGGCCCGCAATCCGGCGACGGCGACCTGACGCCCGAGCAGGTGGCGAAAGACGTGCTCGCCGGCCTCGAGCAGGAGACGTTCCTGATCCTGCCGCACCCGCAAGTGCTCGGCTACATGCGCAAGAAGACCGAGAATTACGACCGCTGGATCGGCGGCATGGCCAAGATCCAGGCGCGGATGCGGGAAGAGTTCGGGAGGTAGTCGACGTCGTTACCGCAAAGAACCCTGTCATGCTCCGCGAAGGCGGGGCATCCAGTATGCCGCGGCGGTAATTGGTTTGCACAACTGCCGCCGTGGAATACTGGATCGCCCGCCTTCGCGGGCGATGACACTGATAGTGTGGCTACACCGCCGCTTCCACCGTCTCCCCCACCCGGCTCGCCCGCAGCGCGCGCGCATAGAGCATCATGCCCTCGCACACGGTGCGCTGCTCGGCCGGCGTCAGCGCGGCCAGCGCGCCGCGCACCTGCTGCCGGCCGAACGCATGGAGGGCCTCCAGCGTGCGCCGGCCCTTCGCCGTCAGCGACAGCAGCTTGCTGCGCGCATCCGTCTCGTCCGGCGTCTCCTTGAGCTCGCCGCAATCGACCAGCTTGCGCACCAGGCGGCTGACGCTGGATTTCTCCAGCCGCAGGAAATCGCCGAGCTCGCCCGAATTCATCGGGCCGCGGATGCCGATCTCCAGGATGGTGTGGACCGCCGAGGGCGGATAGCCCGAGGCCGCCACCGTGGCGTCCATGAAGCCGAGTTCGCGCACCATCAGGCGCGAGGCGGCGCGGATGTCGTCGATCAGCGAAAGCTCGGCCATCTTGACTCCGCCCATATAGTTGTACCATACAACTATATGGGCGGAACGGCGCGCGCAAGTGTCTTGGAGTCCAAGTGTCTTGGAGTCCAAGTGTCTTGGAGTTCAAGTGTCTTGGAGCGGACCATGAGCGGAGCTTTGCCGGCAGGTCAGCGGATGAGCGGCAAGGTCTGCCTGGTCACGGGCGGCGGCAGCGGCATCGGGCGCGCGACGGCGCTGCGGATGGCTGCCGAAGGGGCGGCAGCCATCATCATCGCCGGCCGGCGCGAGGCCGAGATCGAGGCCACCGCCGCCGCGTGCCGCGAGCTCGGCACGGAGGCGATCGCGCTCAAGACCGACATCACAAAAGACGACGAGGTCGCGCGCCTCGTCGCCACAGCCGTCGGGCGCTGCGGCCGGCTCGACGTCGCCTTCAACAATGCCGGCTTCCAGGAGCGCCGCGCGCCGCTGGAGGAGCAGGGCACGGAGATCTACGACAGCGTGTTCGACACCAATGTCCGCGCGCTGTTCCTCTGCCTGCGCCATCAGTTGCCGGCGATGCTGGCGCAGGGGCGCGGCAGCATCGTCGTCAACACCTCCGTCAGCGGCGTGCGCAATCCCAATCCAGGCTTTTCGCTCTACTCGGCCTCAAAGGCCGCCGCAATCTCGCTGACGCGCTCGGCGGCGATGGAGAACGCGCCGCGTGGCATTCGCATCAATGCGATCGCGCCCGGCCGCGTCGTCACAGACATGATGCTGCGCGCCGGCGTCGGCGATGTGGCAACGGTCAGTGCGGGATTGCCGCTGCGGCGGATGGGCAGCCCGGAGGAGGTCGCCGAGGCGGTGGTGTGGTTGTCGTCGGATGCGTCGTCGTATGTCGTCGGGCATGTGCTCGCGGCGGACGGAGGTTTTTTGGCGTCGTGATGACGCCGTCAATTCTTCTGCCCGTACAGCACCGGCACTGCGGAATCCACGACGACCTCGACGAGACTCGTGCCCGCATACGCCATGCCACGCTTCAGCGCTTCGCCCAGTTCCGCAGCCTTCGTCACCCGCACCGCATGGCAGCCCATGCCCTCGGCAAGCCGGACGAAATCGATCCCCGGCAACTCCAGCCCCGGCACGTTGCGCACCTGCATCACCTGGCTAAACGAGCGCATCGCGCCGTAGCCGGAATTGTTGATCACGACGACGGTAAGCGGCAGCTTGCGCTGCACGGCGGTCCAGAGCGCCTGGATCGAATACATCGCCGAGCCGTCGCCGATCAGGCACACCGTGCGCTGCTTCGGCTTGCCGAGCGCCATGCCGACAGCAGCCGGCAGCGAGTAGCCGAGACCGCCGCTCGACATGGTGTAGAAACTGTCCTGGCCGCGCATCGGCAGGAATTTTTGCATCGCCGGCCGGTGCGAGGGCACTTCCTCGACAAGTGATGCGTCATTCGGCATCGCCTGCGACAGCGAATGCAGCAGGAATTCGACCGGCAGCGGATCGGCAGGCTGCGGCGCCGGCGGCAGCGTGCGGCCCTTCGGCGCGGCGCGCTTGCTCTCCGGCAGCAGGTCGAGCAGCAGGCTCAGCGCCGGCTTCATCGTCGCGATGATGCTGGTGCCTGATGGCGTCACCGCGGCGGCATCCGCATCATCCGTGATCTGGAAGATGGTCGCGCCGCGGTCGAAGATCGCGGCATGGCCCTCGACATGGAAGGTGAACACCGGCGCGCCGATGACGACGACGACATCGTGCTCGCGCAGCGCATCGGACAGCTGCGCCGGCGAGGCGTGCAGAAAGCCTGCGAATTGCGGATGCCTTTCGGGGAACGAGCAGCGTGCAGAGAACGGACTAACCCAGACGCTCGCCCTGGTCTTCTCGGCAACGCGCACCATCAGATCCACCGCGCCGGCGCGATCGATTCCAGGGCCGACGACGAGCGCAGGGTGTTTGCTTGAGGCGAGCGCCGCAACCAGCGCCTTCATCGGCTCCAGCTCAGGGCCGATCTCGCGGCTCACTTTGCGCGCCTCGACCGGCGCGCAGGCATGGGCCCAATCGTCGATCGGGATCGACACGAAGGTCGGCCCGCACGGCGGCTGCATCGCGGTGTAATAGGCCCGCGCGATCGCGGCGGGCACGTCCTCCGGCCTTGCCGGCTCGACGCTGTATTTCACATAAGGCCGCGGAAACTCGGAGGCGCGCTCGGCATAGAGGAACGCCTGTAAGGGCAGGATCGAGCGGGCCTGTTGGCCTGCGGTGATCACTAGTGGGGTCTGGTTGCGATGCGCAGTGTAGATGTTGCCGAGCGCATTGCCGACGCCGGCCGCCGAATGCAGGTTGACGAAGCCGGCATTGCGCGTCGCCTGCGCATAGCCATCGGCCATGCCGACAGCGGAAGCTTCCTGCAGCGCCAGCACGTAGTCGATATCGTCGGGCCAGTCGCTGAGGAACGGCAGCTCGGTCGAACCAGGATTGCCGAACACCCTGTCGATGCCGAAGGCGCGCAGCAGGTCGAGCGTCGCCTGCTTCACGGTGACGGACTTGCTGCCGGTCTTGCCGTTCTTGGACATCGATTCCATCCCCTCTTAGTTCCTCATCCTGAGGAGCGCGTCTTCGCGCGTCTCGAAGGATGAAGGCCCGGCTGGTGGCCTCGCCCTTCGAGACGCCGCTGCGCGGCTCCTCAGGGTGAGGGTCTAACAGTGGTGGCTCACCACACCGCCGTGCCCTTCATCGTCGGCTGCCCCTCCGCGTTCGCGGTCCACAGCTCCATGCTCTCACCGCTGTCATTGGCGTTGACGGAGAACTCCGTGCCCTCGAACAGCGGCTGCACGCCGCGATACGAAAACCTCTTCGGCGCCTTGCCGCCACGAAGCTTGGCCGCCATCTCGACGATCAGCGCTGCCTGTAGTGGACCGTGGAAGATCAGGCCCGGATAGCCCTCGACCTCAGTGACGTAGTCGCGGTCGTAATGGATGCGGTGGCCGTTGAAGGTCAGCGCGGAGTAGCGGAACAGCAGCACGGGATCGGACACATGCGTTTCGCGATGCTGCGCCTGCGGCGGCGGAGGCGACGCCTTGCCGCCAGCCGGCGCGCCGCCGCTCATCTCGCGATAGACAATGTCCTGCCGCTCGCGGATCGCCGTGCCCCTTGGCGAGGAGATGCTGTGCTCGACCGAGACAAAGCACAGCGTGCCGGTCGATCCCGATTTCACCTGCACGTCGGCAATGCGCGAAGTCCGCGTCGATTCATCGCCGACGCGCAAGGGCTGCAAGAACTCGATCTCGCCGCCGGCCCACATCCGGCGCGGCAGCGGCACCGGCGGGAGGAAGCCGCCGCGGGTCGGATGGCCGTCCGGACCGAGCATCGACATCGGAAACACCGGCTGCGCCAGGCACCAATGCACCGTGAACGGCGCGGCGTCGCCCGCCTTGGGCTCGCCGACCTCCTGGAACAGCGTCGCGCGCAGGCCCTTCACGAGCTGCGCGGTGACGATGTCGGTGGCCTCCTGGCTGCGCCCGATCCATTGCCTGAGATGATCGATGTCGAGCTTCTCGGTCATGACGCTTCGCTCTCTTTATTTGGACTGGGGACGCTCGCCGATCGCGGGCACGGCGCCGTAGCTGCGCGTCTCGCCGACGATGATCGGCGCCGGCGCGGGATAGCTGACGCGGCCGTTCGGCGTGTCGACCTCGATCCGCCGCAGATGCGGATGGTTGGCGAGATCGGCCATGGTGTTGACCTCGGCGAACGCGATGTCCGCGTCCGAGAGCCGCTTCAACAGCTCGTCGCGCGTCATCTTGCCGAAGATATCGGCCACCGTCGTGTCGGTGAAGTCGCGGTTGCGCACGCGCTCGACCATGTTGGCGACGCGGGGATCGGCCGGCAGGTCCGGCTGATCCAGCACCTTCGCGCACAGCGTCTTCCACTCGCGTTCGCTCTGGATCGAGATCAGGATGTCCTTGCCGTCCTTGGAGGTGAACACACCATAGGGCGCGATCGATGGATGGCGCAGGCCCATTCGCTTGGGCGGATTGCCGGCTTCGGCATTGAGCAGCGGCACGGTGCACCAGTCCGCCATCACGTCGAACATGGAGATGCGGATGTCGGCGCCCTTGCCGGTGCGCCCGCGCGCGATCAGTGCCTCCAGGATCGCGGCATGCGCGGTGGCGCCGGTCGCAACATCCACGATCGACATGCCGACGCGCGAGGCGCCATCGGGATTGCCGGTGATCGAGGCGAGCCCGCTCTCGGCCTGGATCAGGAGATCATAGGCCTTGCGGTGGGCGTAGGGACCCTCGTCACCATAGCCGGTGATGGTGCACGAGATCAGCTTGGGATAGTCCTTCAAGAGCCGCTCGCGCGAGAAGCCGAGCTTGTCCATCGAGCCGGGTTTCAGGTTCTGGATCAGCACGTCGGCACTCGCGATCAGCTTCTCCAGCTCGGCGCGGCCTTCCTTCGTGGTGAGATCGACCACGACCGACTGCTTGCCGCGGTTGAGCCAGACGAAATAGCTGCTCTGGCCCTTGGCCGCGGCGTCATAGCCGCGGGCGAAATCGCCTTCGGGCCGCTCGATCTTGATCACCTCCGCGCCGGCATCCGCCAGGCGCGAGGAGCAGAACGGCGCCGCCACCGCCTGCTCGACCGCAATCACCCTGATCCCGTCCAATGCTCCCATGGCCGCAACCTCAGTACGAGCGCGGCATGCCGAGCACGTGCTCGGCGACGAAGGACAGCACGAGGTTGGTGGAGATCGGCGCCACCTGGTAGAGCCGCGTCTCGCGGAACTTGCGCTCGACGTCGTATTCCTCAGCAAAGCCGAAGCCGCCATGGGTCTGGATGCAGGCGTTCGCCGCTTCCCAGGACGCATCCGCCGCCAGCATCTTGGCCATGTTGGCCTCCGCGCCGCAATCGAGCCCGGCCTCGTATTTGCGCGTCGCTTCCTTCACCATCAGCTCGGCCGCGCGCATCGAGGCGTAGGCCTTGGCGATCGGAAACTGGATGCCTTGATTCTGGCCGATCGGCCGGCCGAAGACGGCGCGCTCCTTGGCGTAGTTCGTCGCCTTCGCGATGAACCACTTGGCGTCGCCGACGCATTCGGCCGCGATCAGGATGCGCTCGGCATTCATGCCTGAGAGGATGTAGCGAAAACCCTTACCTTCCTCGCCGATCAGATTCTCGGCCGGCACCCTCATGTCGGTGAAGAACACTTCGGTGGTGGCGTGGTTCATCATGGTGCGGATCGGGCGGATCTCGAGACCGTTGTTCTTGGCCTCGCGCATGTCGACGATGAACACCGAAAGGCCATCGGTGCGCTTCTTGACCTGGTCCTTCGGCGTAGTGCGCGCCAGCAGCACCATCAGGTCGGAATGCTCGGCGCGGCTGGTCCAGATCTTCTGGCCGTTGACGATGTAGCTGTCGTTGCCGTCCTTGCGCGCGAAGGTCTTCAGCGAGGAGGTGTCGGTGCCGCTGGTCGGCTCCGTGACGCCGAACGCCTGCAGCCGCAATTCGCCGCTCGCGATCTTCGGCAGGTACTTTGCCTTCTGCTCGGCATTGCCGTGCCTGAGCACCGTGCCCATCGTGTACATCTGCGCGTGGCAGCCGCCGCCATTGCAGCCCGCGCGCTGGATCTCTTCCAGGATCGCCGCGGCCGCCGACAGCTTCAGGCCCGCGCCGCCATATTCCTCGGGGATCAGCACCGAGAGATAGCCGGCCTCGGTCAGCGCATCGACGAACGCCTTGGGGTAGGCCATCTCGCGATCGAGCTTGCGCCAATATTCGCCCGGGAACTGCGCGCAGAGCTTGGCAACGGCCTCGCGGATGTCGGCATAATCTTCGGTGTGGTGTTCTTGACTCATGGCGTTTCCATTCTCAGCGGCAGTTAAGATAACGCCGGCGAACCCACGGGCGTTGTGAAAACAATGCCCGCCCCCTATGCTCATTTGTTATAGCGTATGGAGTAGCCTTCCAGGATTGGCAAGCATGGATTTCCGGCAGCTCAGGACCTTCAGTTGCGTGGCGGAGCTCGGCAGCCTGTCCAAGGCCTCCGACACATTGCGGGTGGCGCAGCCGGCGCTCTCCAGGCAGATCAAGCTGCTGGAACACGAGCTGCGCACAGAGCTCTTCACGCGCAACGGCCGTGGCATGGTGCTGACCGAGGCCGGCCGCCTGCTGCTCGCACGCACCTCCGGCATCGTGCGGCAGATCGACCAGATTCGCGACGACATCCAGTCGGCCAAGGGACCACCGTCCGGGCAGGTCGTGCTGGGCCTGGTTCCGACCGTCAGCTGCGTGCTGTCGGCGCGCTTTGCGCGGCGCTGCGTCGAAAAATTTCCCGGCATCTCGCTGCGCATCGTCGAGAGCTACAGCGGCCATCTGGTGGAATGGCTGCATCGCGGCGAGATGGACCTCGCCATCCTCTACGGCCGCTCCGCCGATCTGCATCTCAACGTGCAGAGCCTCGGGCGCGACAATATCGTCGCGGTGGGTCCGCGCGGCTGCGGCCTTGCCCGCAAGAAGAGCGTCGACATCGGCTGGCTGCTGCGGCAGCGGCTGGTGCTGCCCTCTCATTCCCACGGCCTCCGGGCGCTGATCGAGCACGCCGCGGCCCAGCGCAAGATCAAGCTCGACGTCCAGCTCGAGGCGGATTCGTTTCGCGTGCTGACGAGCCTGGTCGAGGAGGGCCTGGGCTTCGCGTTGCTGCCGCCGTCCTCGGTCCATGGCGAGGTCGCGGACGGGCGGCTGGAAACCGCCCCCGTATCGAAGCCGATGACCCGCGAGCTCATCTTTGCCTCTCCAATCGACCGCCCGGCCTCGACGGCCTCGCTCGCCATCACCGCGCTGTTGCGCGAGGAAGTCGCCGCCTGCCGCAAGGACGGCGTGTGGGACATCCGGCTGAGTTAGATGGCGTGTGGTAGAACAGCCGCGCGCGGTCGTGCCTTCGCATCTGGCGCGAGCTGTCATGCCAGAATTCTATAGCTGGACCAGCACTTTCGAGATCAGGAGGGTGTGGGCTGCGCTTTCTAAGCCCACTCTCAGTGGCATTGCCCGCGAAGGCGGGCAATCCAGTATTCCAGAGACAGCAGTGCTTGAGCCGACAAGCGCGGCGTACTGGATGCCCCGCCTTCGCGGGGCATGACAGCGAAGGTTGAAGAGGCGGCTTGCCCTATCCCGGGATCCTCACCGGCAGCGTCTCATATCCCTTGATGAAGCTCGAATAGATCCGCTTGGGCTCGCCGACCACCTCGATGCGGTCGAAGCGCTTCAGCATCTCCTCCCAGACGATCTTGAGCTGCAGCTCGGCGAGTCGCATGCCGACGCAGCGGTGGATGCCGAAGCCGAAGGACAGGTGCGTGCGCGGGCGCGGGCGGTCGATGATGAACTCGTTCGGCTTGTCGAACATCTCCTCGTCGCGATTGCCGGAGACGTACCACATCACGACCCGGTCGCCCTTCCTGATGTGCTTGCCGCCGATCTCGGTGTCCTGCAATGCGGTGCGACGCATATGCGCCAGCGGCGTCTGCCAGCGGATCACCTCCGGCACCATGGAATCGATCAGCTCCGGATTGGCGCGCAGCTTGTCGTATTGCTCCGGGTTCTCGTTCAGCGCCAGCACCGAGCCGGTCATGGTGTTGCGCGTGGTGTCGTTGCCGCCGACGATGAGCAGGATGATGTTGCCCATGAGGTTGTCGGGGTCCATGTGGCGCGTGGCCTCGTTGTGCGCCATCAGCGACAACAGATCGTTGCGCGGCGCGGAGTTGACACGCTCGTTCCAGAGCTTGGACATGTAGGCATAGCACTCGTCCATCTCGCGGCGGCGCTCTTCGGCGCTGGCGACGATGCCGCTCTTGGGCAGCGCGGTGGAGACGTCGGACCAGCGCGTCAACTTGCGCCGCTCCTCCCAGGGGAAGTCGAACAGGGTCGCCAGCATCTGCGTGGTCAGCTCGATCGAGACGCGCTCGACGAAGTTGAACGTCTCGTTGCGCGGCAGATTGTCCAGCACGGTCTGCGAGCGCTGGCGGATCAGCTTTGCCAGCTCGTCCAGGTGTGTCGGCGTGAACATCGGCGACACCGTCTTGCGCTGCGCCGAATGCCGGGGCTGGTCCATCGCGATGAAGCTCGGATAGTCGTAGCCTTCCGGCACGTCGCGGATCGAGATGCCGCCGAGCTTGGAATCCGAGGAGAAGATGCCGTGATTGGTGTCGACATGCATGATGTCGTTGTACTTCACCACCGACCAGTACGGCTCGATCGGCGCATTGGTGCAGTAATGCACCGGCTCTTCCTTGCGCAGCCGCTCGAACCAGGGCCACAGCGTGTCGTCCTGGAATAGCCGGGGCGCGCCGGGGTGGAATTGCGACAACGGCGTGGCATAGGCCTCCTCGCGCGCCTTCCGCATGCGTTCGGCCTTGTCCACTTTAACCGGCGCTTGGATGTTCATGATCGTGGCTCCGTTGCGTTCGACTCACGCAGCAATCTTCACCGGCAGCGTTTCGATACCCTTTACAAAACTCGAATAGACCCGGGTGGGTTCGCCGACCACATCAATATGGTCGAACCGCTTGAGAATTTCCTCCCAAATAATCTTGAGCTGGAGCTCGGCGAGCCGCAGGCCGACGCAGCGATGGATGCCGAAGCCGAAGGACAGGTGCGTACGCGGGCGGGCACGGTCGATGATGAACTCGTAGGGCCTGTCGATCACGTCCTCGTCGCGGTTGCCCGAGACGTACCACATCACGACCTTGTCACCCTTCTTGATCTGCTTGCCGCGGAACTCGAAATCGGACAGCGCCGTGCGGCGCATATGCGCGAGCGGCGTCTGCCAGCGGATCACCTCCGGCACGAAGCTGTCGAGCAGATCGGGGTTCTGGCGCAGCTTGCGATATTGCTCCGGATGCTGGCTCAGCGCGAGAAGCGAGCCCGACATGGTGTTGCGCGTAGTATCGTTGCCGCCGACGATCAGGAGGATGAGATTGCCGAGGAAGTTCTTCGCATCCATGTCGCGCGTAGCAGTGCCATGCGCCATCATCGACAACAGGTCGCTCTTCGGCGGCTGCTCGATGCGCTCCTTCCACAGCCTCGAGAAATAGACCGCGCATTCCGTCAGTTCGGCCTGCCGCTCGTCCTCGGTGGCGACGAGGCCGTCGGGACCGGGAATGGTGGTCGCGATATCGGACCAGCGCGTCAGCTTGCGGCGATCCTCCCAGGGGAAGTCGAACAGCACCGCCAGCATCTGCGTCGTGAGCTCGATCGAGACGCGGTCGACCCAGTCGAACACCTTGCCGCGGGGAAGATTGTCCAGGCACTCGGCCGAGCGCTTGCGGATGTTGATGGCGAGATTGTCGAGGTGTGTCGGCGTGAACATCGGCGCCACGGTCTTGCGCTGGGCGGCATGGCGCGGCGGGTCCATCGAGATGAAACTCTCACGGCGCAGATCCGGATCGATGTCGCGGATGGTGATGCCGCCGAGCGCGGAGGCCGAGGAGAACACCGCATGGTTGGTCTCGATCTCCATGATGTCGTTGTAGCGCGTCACCGACCAATACGGCCCGAACATCGAGTCCTTGCAGTAATGCACGGGATCCTCGCGGCGCAGCCGGTCGAAATAGGGCCAGAACGTATCGGTCCTGAACAATTCGGGGTCGCCGGGATCGAACTGCTCCAGCGGCAGCGACATCGCGCGCTCGCGCAAGGCGTCGAGCTTGCCCGCGCTTTCGATGGTCCCATGCATGACCGTTCTCCCTGGATATGAACCGCGCGTCGTTGAATTCTGCGCTGCGGTATTTGATTTGCAATTACAGCCGGTTGTCTGCGCCGGGGCAAGGGAGAGTTTTGCCTCATCCAGCCTTCACGAGCGCGTTGCACGATCGTCACGACGCCACGAGAACGTGACCTCCCGCACGCCGGACGACAGAGTATCGCGCGAGAAATCCGCTGGAATCGAGCTAAATCGAACCCGCTCATCTTGGGGATCGACTAACCTCTGATCTATAGTTTGGCCGGAACAGATCCGCATCCCGAGGTTGCCGCCGTGAACGACATGCAATGGACCCCGATCGGGTCCGAACCCTTGCCCCCGCCGCTGCCGGCGACGCGGGTCGATTTCTCCGGCAGCCGCTCCGAGTTCCGCAAAATGGTCACCAAGGGTGCCATGCTCGAGCTCGTCACCTTCGGCTTCTACCGGTTCTGGCTCGTCACCGACATCCGCCGTCACCTGTGGACGCACACCGCGATCGACGGCGACGCGGCCGAATACACCGGGCGGGCCAAGGAGCTCCTGGTCGGCTTCCTGTTCGCGCTCGCGATCCTGGTGCCGATCTATCTCGCCTATTTTCTCATTGGCATTGAGTTCGAGCGCTGGCAGGCCTTTGCCTCGACGCCGCTCTTCATCGCCTTCTACGCCTTCGGCCAGTTCGCGATTTTTCGCGCGCGGCGCTACCGCCTGACGCGCACGGTCTGGCGCGGCGTCCGTTTCTGGATGGACGGCTCGGGCTGGGCTTACGCGTTTCGCGCCATGCTGTGGGGCTTGCTGGTGCTCCTGACGCTCGGTCTTGCGCTGCCCTGGCGCGCGGCGGCGCTCGAACGCTACAAGATGCGGCACACCCATTACGGTGATCTCCGCGGCGATTTCGAAGCCGACGGCTGGACCTTCTTCAAGCGCGGCTGGTGGCTGTGGCTGCTCAGCCCGATCGCGTTCGTCGTCTTCCCGCTCGCACCGTTCTTCTATGCCGAGTTCAAGGCGCGCGAATGGCGCTGGTGGCTCGACGGCATCCGCATCGGTGGCGTCAGCCTGTCCTCAAAGCTGCCGCATGACGCATTCTACGGCCTGTACTGGAAGGTGATCGGCTGGTGGATGCTGCTCACGGTCGCGTTTACGGCCTATATGGCCGGCGGCGCCTTCCTGGTCGTCTCGCTCACCGGCGTTTCCGCCGAGGAGATCTTCGCCGGCGACAATGCGACGAAGAGCATCCCGATGGTGGTGATGATGGTGATCGGCTATTTCGCACTCGCCCTTGCCATCAACATCGTCATGCGGGTCTATCTTCAGCGCGATCTTTGGGCCAAGGTGCTGGAGACCGTCGAGGTACACAACATCTGGGCCGCGGCGGACGTGCGCGGCAGCGGTCAGCTTGCCGGCGCGCTCGGCGAAGGCTTTGCCGACGGACTCGATGTCGCGGGATTCTGAGCTGTGAGTGACGTGTTTGCCGAGCCCCCGGCGCAGTCGGAGAGGCCGACCATCTTCTTCGACGGCGTGTCGAGCCGCAGACGGCAGGTGACGCTGACGCTCAGTGATGCGCTCGAGATCGCCGAGGACGGCGCAACGCCAGTTCGCTGGGCCTATGCCGACCTTCGCCGCGCCGACAGTCCCCCCGGAATCCTGCGCCTGGCTGCGACGTCTGCACCGCCTCTGGCTCGGCTGGAGATCCGCGATGCGGCGCTCGCCGCGGACGTGGCGGCCCGCTGCACGCGTCTCGACGAGCACCGGACGACGCGCAGCGGCGTCGCGAAGATCGTGGGCTGGTCGGTTGCCGCCGCCGTCTCCATCGTCTGCGTCGTCCTGTTCGGCGTGCCGCTCGCCGCCGACCGGCTCGCGCCGCTGGTGCCTAAGCCCGTGGAACGGCGCATCGGCGACGCGGCCGAGGTCCAGATGAAGACCATCTTCGGCCGCAGCGTGTGCGAAGACCCCGCGGGCAAGGCCGCGTTCACGAAGCTCGTCAACCGGCTGCGCGATGCGGCCGGCCTCGACGACACCATGACGGCCGGCGTGCTGCCGACCGCGGTGCCGAATGCCTTCGCGCTGCCCGGCGGCAAGGTGTTCGTGCTGAAGGGCCTGCTCGACAAGGCCCAGAGTCCCGACGAGCTTGCCGGCATCCTCGCCCACGAGCTCGGCCATCTCAAGCATTACGACAACATGCGCGGCCTGATCTACAACGGCGGCACCTCGTTCCTGATCGGCCTCTTGTTCGGCGACATTACCGGCTCCTCGGCCGTGATCTTCGCCTCGCGCAGTCTGGTCGAAGCGTCCTATTCGCGCGAAGCCGAGACCGGCGCCGACACTTTCGCGATCGAGATCATGCATGCGCTCGGCCGTTCGCCGAAGCCCGCGGCCGAACTGATGTTCCGCATCACCGGCAAGGAGGGCGGCTCCGGCCTGACAAATATCCTCGCCAGCCATCCGCTGACCGAGGATCGCCTCGCGCGCATGACGAAGGAGGACCGGCCCGCCAGCGGCCCGCCGCTGCTGACCGACAAGGAATGGCAGGCACTGAAGGGCATCTGCGGCAGCGGGAAGGTGTGACGGCCCGCTCCTAGCGCATCACTTCGCCGGCGCAGCCGGTGGATTCGATCCGGTGGTGACGTTCGGCGCCGTGTTCGGGTTCGAGGTCGTGGTCTGGGGACCGAACTCGCGACCATTGTAGAAGAAGACGGCCGCGACCACGGCGATCACGAAGATCGCGCCGACTGCCCAGCCGACCGGGCTGTTGCGGCGTGCACGGTCAGTCCTGGGGTCATCATTCTGATAGGTCATCGTGCTCTCCCTGTTGGTGCAGGAGAACCTCGCGCGGCGGAAGCTGTTCCTAAAACGCGCCCAGCACTTACCGCGTTCCGTAGGCGCGGTCGCCGGCATCGCCGAGGCCAGGCAGGATGAACCCGTTGTCGTCGAGCCCTTCATCCACCGCCGCGGTCCAGATCGGCACGTCCGGATGCAATCCGCGCAGCCGCTCGAGCCCTTCCGGTGCCGCGATCAGGCAAGCCAGGCGGATGTCCCTGGCGCCGCGCTCCTTCAGCCGGTCGATGGCGGCGACGGCGGTGTTGGCGGTGGCGACCACCGGCGTCACCACGATGGCGAGGCGCTCGCTGAGGTCGGACGGCGATTTGAAGAAGTACTCCACGGCGGCAAAGCTGTGCGGCTCGCGGTAGAGCCCGATATGGGCGACGCGCGCGGTCGGCACCAGGTCCATCATGCCGTCGACGAAGGTGGTGCCGGCGCGCAGCATCGGCACGAACACCAGCTTCTTGCCGGCGATCTTGGCCGAGTGCATCGTCGCCAGCGGCGTCTCGATCACGGTATCGGTAAGCGGCAGGTCGCGCGTCACCTCGTAGCACAGCAGCATGCCGATCTCCTTGATCAGCTCGCGGAACGACTTGGTCGAGATGGACTTGTCCCGCACCAGCGTCAGCTTGTGCTGCACCAGCGGATGATCGACGATCGTGACGCCTTCCATGATGGGATGCTCCTGAAATTCACCGAGACGTCATTGCGAGCGCAGCGAAGCAATCCAGAATCTGCCCGCGGTGGGACTCTGGATTGCTTCGCTGCGCTCGCAATGACGCGCTTGGCCGAAAATCTCTATCCATTCTCTAAAAAACCGTGCCGTCGCTGATCACCTTGAGCGGCGGCGATCCATCGGGGCGGCGTGCAAATGCGATGGCGCGGCCCGCCGCCCAGGTGCCGCCTTCGAGGATGCTCGCAAGCGGCAAGGTCTCGGGGGTGCGGCCGAGCTTGGCGCGAATGCGCTCCGCCAACCTGTCGAGCAATGCAATTGTGAGCGCGCGCCACTCCACCACGAGGAGCGAATCCACCGCATGCGCGCGCTCGGCGTCGGCGGCCTCGCGCAGGCGCAGCACGTCATGATCGACGAACAGGCCGCCATTGCGATATTCGGCAAGGCCCGTGAGGCCGTCGATGTCGGTCACCTCAAAGCCGGCGCGCTGCAGCGGCTCGATCAGCGAATAGCTCAGCCATTGCGACAGCTTGTGCAGCGGCACGAGGCCTGCCGTGCCGTCGTCCGCTTTGATCGCCGGATGCCGCCAGCAATCGCCGAGCGGCACGCCCGCAAGCTCAAGTCGCGACGGCCAGATCGGCCCGAGCTGGTTCAGCACCGCGGACAGGATCGCGGGCGCGGCGATGGTGGCATCTACAGCCTGCGCCGCGATGTGATCGAACAGACCACCCGGCCGCGGCGTATCGTGCAGGCCGAACACGTCCCCACGCTCCGAGACCTGCCTGCCCAGACGCTGCAGCAGGTCGGTGCGTCCCTCCAGGCCGAGCAGCGGATTGGCCTCGGTCACCTGAAAGGCGGAGGTGAGTGAGCCAAGAGGCAGTCTTTCAAGCACCTCCGCATCGGCCCTGAACGGCGCGCGCGCATCGTGTGAAAACAGCCCGCTCGCGAACATGTCGAGGCTCGCGATCGCAAGCCCTTCCGATCGCCCTACGTCTGCTCCCGTCACACTGTCGCGATAGCGCCATGCTGCGCCGGCACCTGCATCGAGCAGCACGCTGACGATGGCGAGGTCGAACTCGGCGCGCGCCCGCGCCGTGCGATCCGGCCAGGACGCAGCATCGGCGAGCCGGGCCCAGCGGTCGACGCCGCCGAGCACGAAGTGCCGCCAGCGCGCATGGAACGGAATGTCGAGCGTCGGATAGGCTTTACGGGTCACCGCGAGCACGGCATCGGCAACGCCATCGATGCGGCCGAGATCGACAGTGAAATAAGTGAGCCCGCCGGCAAGGCCGAGCTCGAGCATCTGCCCGGCGCGCGCGCGCACCGCGTTTGCGGTGAGCAGCGCGCGCGCCTGCGCTTCCAAAGTGTCCGCCATCGCGATCAGTATTTTTCCAGCGAACGCCCGACGACGCCGTCCATCGATTGCTCCGGCGCGATGTCGGTGGAGTAATAGCCGGCGGCCTTCTTCGCGGCGATCTCGACATGGGCATCGGCCGGAATCAGCTCCAGCGGGATCGGCACGCGCTCGACGATGTCGATGCCTTGCGAGGTCAGCGCGTCGTATTTCATGTCGCTCATCGACAGGAAGCGGTCGATGCGCTTGAGGCCGAGCCAGTGGATCGTATCCGGCATCAATTGCTGGAAGCGCGCGTCCTGGACGCCAGCCACGCACTCGGTGCGCTCGAAATAAGCGGCGGCCGCATCGCCGTCCTCCTGCCGCTTGCGCGCATTGTAGACCAGGAATTTGGTAACCTCACCGAGCGCGCGGCCTTCTTTGCGGTTGTAGACGACGAGCCCGAGCCCGCCCTCCTGTGCGCCGCGCGCGGATTCCTCGATGCCGTGGATCAGATAGGGCCGGCAGGTGCAGATGTCGGAGCCGAACACGTCGGACCCGTTGCACTCGTCATGCACGCGGCAGGTGATCCTGGTGCGATGGTCCGGCAGTTTTGTCACGTCGCCGAACAGGTAGACCGTGGTGCCGCCGATCGGCGGCAGGAATACCTTCATGTCCGGGCGCGTCACCAGCTCCGGGAACATGCCGGCGGTCTGCTCGAACAGCGTGCGCCGCAACTCGGTCTCTCCGGTGCCGAAGCGCGCCGCAAGGCCAGGCAGGTGCCACACCGGATCGATCGCGATCTTCACCACCGAGACGCTGCCATTGGCGTGCACGACCTCGCCATCCGCGCGCAGCCGCTTTGCGGCGAGCGCTTCGCGGATCTCCGGCAGGTCGAGCCGCGCCCGCGTCACCGCGATGCTCGGGCGGATGTCGGCACCTTCCGCGATCTCCTGGCGGAAGTTCTCGGCGACCAGATGCCCCCAGGGGTCGAGCGCGACGATCTTGCTAGGGTCGCTCCATTGCGGGAACGGGCCGATAGTCGCGGCCGGAAAGGTGTTGGTGAGGTCAGGACGCCTGATGGGGTCGAGCGCGCCGGCGGAGACCGCGAGCGCGCGGTACATCGCGTAGGACCCGCCATGGCTGCCGATCACGTTGCGATCCCCGGCGCGCGACACCGTGCCGATGATCGGCCCGCGCGCGCGCGCATCAGCGGCGCCCCAATGGATGGGAAAGGCGGCCTTCCGGCCCGGCTCCGGATGGGAGGTCAGGCGGATGTGGTCGGTACGGTTGGCACGGCTCATGTCCAGGCTCCCAAAAAGCCAACGGCCCGCCGCTCGGACGGGCCTGGCTCACTTGCGACGCCGAACCGGCGGCGCAAGCTCAATCCAACATATTGTAGCGGCCGGCGACGACAGACAAGTTAATCGTGGCAGGGCGCAGGGGCCGTTCGGGGCCAAATTCTCGTCATCGGACCTGCCGACGCCGCTCATCGCGCTCGCCGCCTGCCGGTGAGGCCAGTTTAAGGAATTGAAATAGTTCCATTTTTCGTGTTTTCAAGGTGTTGCTTCGTTTCGTGCGGTGGGCTTCAAGTTCGGCGCGCCGCGCTGCCCTGCCTTGGAGACTGCCATGCCTGCCGCCAGCTACATCGATCCCCGCAACGGAAAGCTCTATCCCTTGGACCAGCCGCGCTGGTGCTCGGACGAGCGCACGCCGCTGCTGGTGACGCCGGGGGCGGGCATCTCACGCGAGGACATCGATGGCCGGACGCGCTCGCTGTGGCGCTACCGGGCGGCGCTGCCGGTCGAGATCGAAAACCCGATCACGCTCGGCGAGGGCTGCACGCCGCTGGTCCAGCAGGACTGGGGCGCGCTGCGCCCGCTGTTCAAGCTCGAATGGTTCAACCCGACCGGCAGCTTCAAGGACCGCGGCTCGGCGGTGATGCTGTCGTTCCTGCGACAGATCGGCGTCGACGCCATTCTGGAGGATTCCTCCGGCAACGGCGGCTCGTCGATGGCGGGGCTGGGTGCGGCCGGCGGCATGCGCGTCAAGATTCTGGCGCCGGCCTCGACCTCGCCGGCCAAGATCGCGCAGGTGCGCGCCTACGGCGCGACCGTGCAGCTCGTGGAGGGCCCGCGCGAGGAATCCGAAGCCGAGGCCATCCGCCAGTCGAGCCAGACCTTCTACGCCAGCCACAATTGGCAGCCGTTCTTCCTCGAAGGCACCAAGTCGCTGGCCTACGAGATCTGGGAAGATCTGGGATTCCGCGCGCCCGACAACGTCATCATTCCCGTCGGCGCCGGCAGCAGTCTGCTGGGTTGCGCCTTCGGCTTCCGCGAGCTGTTGAAGGCCGGGCAGATCTCGAAGCTGCCGCGCCTGTTCGCGGCGCAGCCGCTCAATTGCTCGCCGATCGATGCAAGCTTCAAGGCCGGTGTCGATACGCCCGTCGCGCGCGAGGTGAGCAAGACCGTTGCCGAGGGCACCGCGATCAAGACTCCCCTCCGCCTGCGTGAGATCATCGCCGCCCTGCGCGAGAGCGGCGGCGGCACCATCGCGCTCACCGAGGACGAGATCGTCGCCGCCCTGCGCCGCCTCGCGCGCCAGGGCCTGTTTGCCGAGCCGACCAGCGCCAGCGCGGCTGCGGCGCTCGACAAGCTCGCCGCAACCGGCGCCATCAATGCAAACGACACCACGGTCGCCGTTCTCACCGGCACCGGCCTCAAGGCCGCAACCACCGTCGCCGATCTCGTGCAGTAGGCTCGCGCTTACCCTCCCGCTCCAGGCTCCTGGAGGGGATTGGAGAGAGAACGCGAGCGCCCGCCGGCGTCCGCCAGCACCTTCCACTGGAACAGCGGCGAGTCCTTTGGCGGCGAGAGCTGCGGGGTCCAGCCGGTGAGCTTTTCGATCACATAGGTGTTGGTCACGACGCCGCGCCAGCGGCGTTCGACCGTGGCGAGTTGCTCGCGCTGCGCCGGAATGTGCTCCCACAGCGATGCGCGGTTGTCCGGCTCGCGCCCGACATAGATGCCGGCATGACCCTTGATCCTGTCCATGCCGGGGTCGCGGAAATCCTGGAAGCGGCCGCGCTCGTTGATCTCGATAACGGGCACGCGGCCCCGAAACAGCCAGCGCATCATGGCGTAGGTGCGGTAGTCCGTGGTTGCGATCCAGGTCGCGCCTGTTGCGTCGAGGGCGGCTTGCGCCCGCGCGGCGACCTGCTCGTAGCCGGCCTCGGCGCCGATCGGGTCGATCTTGCCGAGCAGATTCCAGGGCGCGGCAACGTAGTAGAGGAACACGATGATGACGAAGGGGATGCCTGAGACGATCGCCGTCCTGGCCCAGAACAGCGAGGACTCCAGCATCCTGGCGGACCATCCCTCTTTCCTCATCGTGACGAGGTTGACCGCGGTGGCGGCAAAACCGACTGGCCACATGAACATCGGCCAGGTGTCGCCGACGCGCAGCGTCAGCGACTTGAAGAAGAAGTAGGCGAACGACACCAGCACCGCCGTCGACAAAAGGATCGCGACCGGCTCGCGCGTGCGATAGCCGCGCCACGCCGTCAGCACCAGGCCCGTCAGCACCACTGGCAGCAAGACGAAGCCGACCAGACCGAATTGCAGGCCGACGTAATCGCCGATCGTACGCAGCGAGATGCCGTAATTGGCGGTGGCGCGCACGCCCTGGAAACGGAATGAGGCCCAGTCGTGCTGCGCGTTCCAGATCAGCACCGGCGAGAACACCGCTAGCGCGACCAGCACGGCGAGATAGGGGTAAGGACTGCGCAGCCAGCGCCAGCGCCAATCCGGCACCAGCAGAAAGGCGGCGACCGCAGGCGCGAACATGACCATGGTGAATTTCGACAGCATCGCGAGGCCCGCGAACAGGCCGGCTGCCAGCCACCAGCGGCCGTCGCCGCTTTGCGCCAGCCGCACCAGCGACCACACCATCGCGACCGCGAACGGGATCATCGCGACATCGGGCGCAACCTTGGCCATCAACAGGCCGTAATAGAGCGCGGCCTCCGGCATCAGCACCGCGAACACGATCGCGCGCGCATCATGGGTGAGGCGGCGGACGATGTCGGCGAGCAGCAGCTGCGTCACCAGCATCGCGACGATGCCGCCGAAGCGGACGCCGAGATTGGTGTCGCCGAAGATCGCGGTTCCGAAGCGGATCAGCCAGGCGATGCCGGGCGGATGATCGAGGAAGCTGAGCGCAGCCTCCTTGGACCAGGTCCAGTAATAGGCTTCATCGGTGCGCAGCTCGATGGCCGAGGCATAGACGATGCGGAGCAGCGTCATCGCGGCGATGATCGCTGCGGCCATGAGGATCAGACGCCGTTCGGCGCCGGCCGGCTTCGCAGAGATGTCGGGAGCGATCGTCACGGCGGCGCTTTTCCCCGACTTGGAAGGGGGAGTCAATGTGGGGCAAACTCTCTCCCCGGGGGTGGTCCCGGACAAGCGCAGACGTCGTAGGGCGGGCAAAGCGAAGCGTGCCCACCGTGAGCATATCGGGATAAAAATGGTGGGCACGGCGCGCAAGTGCGCGCCTTTGCCCACCCTACGGTTCTCGTCCGGGAACGACAGCGGTGCCTTGCGACGCATATCGGACAGGCTGTCCGCCGCCGGAATTAAAGGTTACGCTGGCTGGTCTCCTCCATGACCTGACACAACCGAATCATGGCCACCGCTCCCACACAGATGTCAGTCGTCCGCGCCGCCGGCGTGCGGCAGGTGCGCCTCGTTTGCGGCATCATCCTGTTTGCCTTTGTGGTCAGTCATCTCCTCAACCACGCGCTCGGCAACATCTCGGTCGATGCCATGGAGGCCGGGGTCTACTACCACACGCTGTTCTGGCAGTTCCTCCCGGTCGCGATCGTGTTCTACACGGCCGCGCTCACCCATATGGGGCTCGGCGTCTACGCGTTGTATCAGCGTCGCCAATTCCGCTGGCGAACGATTGAGCCGCTCCAGCTCGTGCTCGGCTTGAGCATCCCCGTCCTCGTCATGGGCCACGTCATCGGCGTGCGGCTCGCGCAGACGCTGTACGGGCACGAGAAGCTCTATCCGCAGGAGCTCTATTTGTTCTTCGTGGCGGCGCCGGGTCTGCTCTGGCAGATGACGATCCTGCTTCTCATTGCCTGGGTGCACGGCTGCATCGGCGTCTATTTCTGGCTTCGGCTGAAGCCGTTCTTCACGCGCGCGGCGCCCTATCTGCTCGCGGCCGCCGTGCTGATCCCGACGCTCTCGCTGCTCGGCATCTACCAGGGCGGCCGCAGCGTCGCCGTCGACAGCGACGATGCCGAATGGCGAAAGCAGCATCTCACCCGCCGCCAGGTCGGCACGGTTGCGGAAGGCAACACGCTCGAGCGCATCGCGGGCGGTCTCACCATGGGCTATTTCGGTCTGTTGGGACTGGTGCTGGCGGCGCGCGGCGTGCGCACCCTGCGCGAACGGCGCGGCGGCATGATCGCGCTGTCCTACGGCAACGGCAAGACGGTGCGGGTCCCCAAGGGGCTGTCGGTGCTGGAGGCGAGCCTGCGCCACAACGTGCCGCACGCCAGCGTCTGCGGCGGCCGCGCTCGCTGCTCGACCTGCCGCATCCGTATCATCGGCGATCATGATGCCCTGCCCACTCCGTCGCAGCGCGAGGCTTTCGTGCTCACCCGCGTCGGCACCGCCGATCCCTCGATCAGATTGGCCTGTCAGCTGCGTCCGACCTCCGATCTCTCCTTCTTCCAGCTCTTCGCAGCTCACACGCATGCAACGGACGGAGCCTCGACATCGGCCAGTATCGGCCAGGAACGGTATCTCGTCAGCCTGTTCGTGGACATGCGCGGCTCGACGCAGCTGGCCGAGAAGCGCCTGCCGTTCGACACGGTCTTCATCGTCAACCGCTTCCTCGGCGCGGTGTCGCAAGCGGTGATCGAGAACGGCGGCCAGCCGAACCAGTTCGTCGGCGACGGCATGCTGGCGCTGTTCGGACTCGCGGCCGACCCGCAAACCGCCTGCCGGCAGGCGATGAAGGCAGCCGCGGGAATCGCTGCGCATATCGACGAGCTCAACGATCTCCTGAGCCACGATCTGCGCCAGCCGATCCGCTTCGGCATCGGCATCCACGGCGGCGAGGTCATCATCGGCGACATCGGCTATCGCGATCACATCGTCTTCACAGCGCTCGGCGATGCCGTCAACGTCGCCGCCCGCCTGCAGGACATGACCAAGACGCTGGCCTGCGAGGCCGTCGTCTCGGATGAAGTGCGCCGTACCGCTGATATTGCAGAGGACGCGCTGCCGCAGCAGGAGGTCGCCATCCGCGGCCGCGACCAGCCGCTCGCGGTGCGGGTGGTGGCGAATGCGAGGGAGCTGGCGGCGCTGGTCGATCGCAGCGAGCGCGTGGCGGCGTGATTGTTCACCTCTCCCCGCTTGCGGGGAGAGGTCGGAATGCGCGCGTTGCGCGGATTCCGGGTGAGGGGGTACAGGTCTCGCGGCAGTCGAAGGTGTGGAGAGAGGCCCCTCACCCCAACCCTCTCCCCGTAAGAACGGGGCGAGGGAGCGCACCGCCGTCGCAGCCACAGCTCGGCACAATCTCCTACATGCGTAACACCGGCCTGCTGCAACGCAGCGGCACGGGCTTGCCGCGAAAGCGCGAATTGACTTCACGCAAATGGTTGCGACAGATGAGCGCAGGATCGTGGTGATGACCGCCGATCCAACGAGAAGCTCCGGGAGGAGAAGGAATGTTCGATCGACGCGACCTGCTCAAGGGAGCAGGCCTTGCCGCCATGGCGGCCACACTGAATTCCACCAAGGCGCTGGCCCTCGACACGGTGACCCTGCCCTTCGCCAACGGCGAACGGCCGCTGGTGAAGTATCCGCAGAAGCGGCCGATGATCGGCCTGACCAGCCGGCCGCCGCAGCTCGAGACGCCGTTTGCGGTGTTCAATGACGGCCCGATCACGCCGAACAACGCGTTCTTCGTGCGCTACCACCTCTCCGACCTGCCCTACGATCTCGACCCCGACAAGTTCACGCTGGAGGTCAAGGGCAAGGTCGACAAGCCGCTGAAATTGTCGCTGAAGGACATCCGCAAGATGAAGGCGACGGAGATCGTCGCCGTCAACCAGTGCTCCGGCAACAGCCGCGGCTTCTTCGAGCCGCGCGTCGCCGGCGGCCAGCTCGCCAACGGTGCGATGGGTTGCGCGCGCTGGCGCGGCGTGCCGCTGAAGAACGTGCTGGAGATGGCCGGCGTGCAAAGCGGCGCCAGGCAGGTCACCTTCAACGGCATGGACGGACCGGTCAACGACAAGACGCCGGATTTCATCAAGGCACTCGACATCGATCACGCCACTGACGGCGAGGTGATGCTGGCTTATGGCATGAACGGCGAGGACCTGCCGTTCCTCAACGGCTTTCCGCTGCGCCTGGTCGTGCCCGGCTATTACGGCACCTACTGGGTCAAGCACCTCAACGAGATCATCGTCATCGACAACGTCTATGACGGCTTCTGGATGAAGTCGGCCTACCGCATCCCCGACACGCCGAACAATGCGGTCGAGCCGGGCACCGCGCCGAAGGCGACGATTCCGATCAACCGCTTCACCATCCGCTCCTTCATCACCAGCGTCCCCGATGGCGCCAAGCTGAAGGCGGGAGCCGTGACCCTGCGCGGCATCGCGTTCGATGGCGGCAAGGGCATCAAGCAGGTCGAGGTCTCCACCGACGGCGGCAGGACCTGGGCCCGTGCCAAGCTCGGCAAGGACCTCGGCAAGTACGCCTTCCGCGAATGGAAGCTGCCGGTGAAGCTCGCGGCCGGCAGCCACGAGCTCAAGGTCCGCGCCACCGGCAATGGCGGTGAGACCCAGCCGGACATGCCGCGCTGGAACCCGGCGGGCTATTTGCGCAACGCCGTCGAAGCCGTCCGCGTCAGAGTGGCCTGAAGGAGACTGACCATGCAGCGCATCGTTCGCCTCGCCATCACGCTCGCCGTCGCCGCATTAATGGGCTCGTCACTTGCAGCGCCCGTCAATTACAAGACCCCCGACGAAGTCGCCGCCTTCAAGCCCGGTCCCAATCTCGAGGTCGTGCAGGGCAATTGCAGCGCCTGCCACTCGTCCGACTACGTCGCCACGCAGCCGCCGATGAAGGACAAAAGGGCGTTCTGGCAGGCCGAGGTGACCAAGATGATCAAGGTCTATGGCGCACCGATCGACGATGCCGATGTCGGCAAGATCGTCGATTATCTGGCTGCGACCTACTGACCGACGCCGTCACGCGTGCCGGCCATTTGACCGCGAAACGGGCAAAACCGGCAAAAACGCCGCGAAGTTGAGCGGAATTCGGCGAAATGGCGATGTGGTTTGAGCTACCAAGCCTGCCACATTCCGCGTATCCTGTTAGGACCGAACCGGCCGGTTGGCGGGGACTGGCGGTTCGAGATCTCGGAGGAAGACCCGCGGAGAAGTCGTGATGGCTAAAGGTACGGTCAAGTGGTTCAACCCGACGAAGGGTTATGGATTTATCCAGCCTGCGTCGGGTGGCAAGGATGTGTTCGTGCATATCTCGGCAGTGCAGAAGGCCGGTCTGTCGACCCTCAACGAGGGACAGACGGTGGAATATGAAGAGATCGCAAACCGGGGCAAGACCTCCGCGGAAAACCTCAAAGTATAAGCCCGCGCCAGCCTTTGCTGCCTCCCGGATTTGTCCGGGAGCGGGCCAAGAAAATTTAAGAAGACGGCCGGTGCATTCGACGACAGGCGTTGCGATTGCACAAGGATAGCTATTTTTTCCTTGCGAAGACCGCTCATCGAACCACAGCAATGACAATCGCGACTGCACTTCGCTAACCCACCGGCAGCGGTGCGTCGCGCTTGATCTCCTCCATCACCGCATAAGTTCGCGTCTCGCGCACGCCCGGCATCGACAGCAGGGTCTCGCCGAGAAAGCGTCGATAGGCGGTCATGTCGGCAAGCCGCGCCTTCACAAGATAGTCGAAGCCGCCGGCAACCATGTGACACTCCAGCACTTCAGGGGCGAGCCTCACGGCTCGGGCGAACCGCTCGAAATTCTCGGGCGTCGTCTTGTCGAGCAGCACCTCGACGAACACCAGGAGCCCAAGGCCCAGCCGGTGCGGGTTGAGCCGCGCGCCATAGCCTTCGACGAAGCCCTCGCGCTGCAGGCGCTTCAACCGCTCGCCGATCGAGGTCGGCGACAGCCCGATGCGCTCGGCGAGCTCGACATTGGCGATGCGCCCATCCTCCTGCAGGATCGAGAGGATTTTCCGGTCTGTTCGATCCAGTTCCATAGCTTATGTGGCCAAGTGGCTAATGCTCTTCATTTTCTAAGGCAAATTGGCTAAATTGTCTATCGAACTACGGTCACGCGGGCCTTATCCTGGATTTCAGCCACAGGACACGCCATGCCGAACATCCCGCCCCCCTTCTCTGCGCCCTACGCTCCCGATGATCCCGAGATCGCCGCAAAGCTTCTGCCGGCCTCGCATCTCGTCCCGGCCCAGGAGGCCCGGATCGACCGCACGGCGACGCGGCTGATCGAGGCGATCCGCAAGCGCGACGACCGGCTCGGCGGGGTCGAGGACATGCTGCGGGAGTTCGCGCTCTCGACCAAGGAGGGGCTGGCGCTGATGGTGCTGGCCGAAGCGCTGCTGCGCGTGCCCGATGCGCGCACCGCCGACCAGTTCATCGAGGACAAGCTCGGCGAGGGCGATTTCATCCACCACGAGACCAAGTCCACCGCGTTCCTGGTGAACGCTTCGGCTTGGGCGCTCGGCCTGTCGGCGCGGGTGATCCAGCCGGGCGAGACGCCCGACGGCACCATCGGCCGGCTGGTGAAGCGGCTCGGCGCACCGGCGGTGCGCACCGCGACGCGCCAGGCGATGCGGTTGATGGGCAACCATTTCGTGTTAGGGGAGACCATCGAGCAGGCGCTGGAGCGGGCTCGGCCGCGCTCCGGCCAGAAGCCGCGCTATTCCTTCGACATGCTCGGCGAAGGCGCGCGAACGGCCGCCGATGCCAAGCGCTATTTCGACGCCTATGCCAGCGCGATTGACACGATCGGCAAGGCTTCGGGCAACCATCCCCTGCCCGACCGGCCCGGCATCTCGGTCAAGCTCTCGGCCCTGCATCCGCGCTTCGAGGCGATCAGCCGCGGCCGCGTGATGGCCGAGCTGGTGCCGCTATTGCTGGACCTTGCGCGGCGCGCCAAGGCGCATGACCTCAACTTCACCGTCGATGCCGAGGAGGCTGACCGGCTGGAGCTGTCGCTCGACGTGATCGCAGCGACGCTCGCCGATCCATCGCTTTCCGGCTGGGACGGATTTGGCCTCGCGATCCAGGCCTATCAGAAGCGTGCCAGCGCGGTGATCGACTATGTCGATGAACTCGCCCGCGCGCATGACCGCAAGCTGATGGTGCGCCTCGTCAAGGGCGCCTATTGGGACACCGAGATCAAGCGCGCGCAGGAGCGCGGGCTCGACGGCTATCCCGTGTTCACGCGCAAGGCGATGACCGATCTGAACTTCGTCGCCTGCGCGACGAAGCTTCTCGCCTTGCGGCCGCGCATCTTCCCGCAATTCGCCACCCACAACGCGCTGACGGTCGCGACCGTGCTGGAGCTCGCAACTGATGGCGGCGGCTTCGAGTTCCAGCGCCTGCACGGCATGGGCGAAGCGCTCTACGAGCAACTCGCAAAGGATCATCCTGACATCGCCTACCGCACCTATGCGCCGGTCGGCAGCCATCGCGACCTGCTCGCTTATCTGGTGCGGCGGCTGTTGGAGAACGGCGCCAACTCCTCGTTCGTGGCGCAGGCGGCCGATTATCGCGTGCCTGTCACGGCGCTGCTGCAGCGGCCGGCGGATGCCATTGGCCGGCCGCAACAGGCGCCTCATGCCAAAATACCGTTGCCGGCAGATCTGTTCGCGCCGGAACGGCGCAATTCGCGTGGCGTCGAATTCGGTGAGCGTGCCGCACTCGACCGGCTGCTGACGGACGTGAAGGCCGCGGCGGCCGAGCTTAAGCCTGTCGCTGACGCAACACCGGATCAGGCCAACGCGGCGGTGACGGCTGCGCGCGCCGGCTTTCGCAGCTGGAGCCGGACGCCTGCAGGCACGCGCGCCGCGGCGCTGGAGCAGGCCGCGCATCTCCTGGAAAGCCGCGGCGCCCGTTTCATCGCGCTGCTGCAAGCCGAGGGCGGCAAGACGCTCGACGACGCTCTGTCCGAGCTGCGCGAAGCCGCCGACTTCTGCCGCTACTATGCCGCGCAGGGCCGCAAGCTGTTCGGAAACGATGCCGCCATGCCCGGCCCGACCGGCGAGAGCAATGTGCTCGCCATACGCGGCCGCGGCGTGTTCGTCGCGATCTCGCCGTGGAATTTTCCGCTCGCAATCTTTCTTGGCCAGGTGACCGCGGCGCTGATGGCCGGCAACAGCGTGGTGGCGAAACCCGCCGAGCAGACGCCGCGCATCGCGCGCGAGGCGGTCGCTCTGCTGCACGAGGCTGGCATCCCCAGAAGCGCGCTGCATCTCGTCACCGGCGACGGCCGCATCGGCGGCGTCCTCACCGCGCATCCTGATGTCGCCGGAGTAGTCTTCACCGGCTCGACCGAAGTCGCGCGCCAGATCAACCGGACGCTGGCCGCCAAGGACGGGCCGATCGTGCCGCTGATCGCGGAGACCGGCGGCATCAATGCCATGATCGCGGATGCGACCGCACTGCCCGAGCAGGTCGCCGACGATGTCGTGACCTCTGCGTTCCGCTCCGCAGGCCAGCGCTGCTCGGCCTTGCGGCTCCTGTTCGCGCAGGAGGATGTCGCCGACCGCATGATCGAGATGATCGCGGGCGCCGCGCGCGAACTGAAGATCGGCGATCCCGCGGATGTCGCGACTCATGTCGGTCCAGTGATCGATGACGAGGCCAAGCAGCGCCTCGATGCGCATATCGCGCGGATGAAGCGCGAGGCGCGGCTGCACTTTGCAGGCGCCGCGCCGGATGGCTGCTTCGTCGCCCCGCATATCTTCGAGCTCAAGGAGGCCGGTCAGCTCACCGAAGAGGTGTTCGGCCCGATCCTGCATGTCGTGCGCTATCGCGCGGAGAACCTCGAACGTGTGTTGCAATCGATTGCGCGCACCGGCTACGGGCTCACCCTCGGCATCCATTCGCGCATCGACGACACCATCGAGGCCATCGTCGACCGCGTCCAGGTCGGCAACATCTACGTCAACCGCAACATGATCGGCGCCGTGGTCGGCGTGCAGCCGTTCGGCGGCAGCGGCCTGTCCGGAACCGGCCCCAAGGCCGGCGGCCCGCACTACCTCGCGCGCTTTGCCACCGAGCAGACCGTGACGATCAACACGGCTGCGGCCGGCGGCAATGCCGCATTGCTTGCGGGGGAGGAGTGAGGCCCTGCGCCAGGCGCCGTTGCATCCCGGCAAAACATCGGTCTAATGCTCCCACTACCTGCCCGCGCCAATTCCAGCGTGCGGGAAACGACTGAAGCAAGGGAGCGACGCCGCGATGGAGAAGGGCATTTTTGCAGGCCTGAAGGTTCTGGACTGCGCGAGCTTCATCGCAGCGCCCGCGGCCGCGACCGTGCTGTCGGATTTCGGCGCCGACGTCATCAAGATCGAGCCGCCCGGCACTGGCGACCCCTATCGCAACCTGCCGAACCTGCCGGGCTATCCCTCAGGCGAGCACAATTTCGCCTGGCTCTTGGAGGCACGCAACAAGAAGAGCATCGCGCTCGACCTGTCGAAGCCGGAAGCGCAGGCCGTGCTCTATAGACTGGTGGCGGAGGCCGACGTCTTCATCACCAACATGCCGCCGCCGGTGCGCGCCAAGCTCGGCATCACCTATGACCACCTCGCCCATCTCAACGACCGGCTGATCTACGCCTCCTTCACCGGCTATGGCGAAAAGGGCGAGGAAGCCAACAAGCCTGGCTTCGACAGCAATGCCTATTGGGCGCGCTCCGGCCTGATGGATCTCGTCCGCGCCGACACCGACACCACGCCGGCCCGCTCGGTCGCGGGCATGGGCGACCACCCTTGCGCCATGGCGTTCTACGGCGCGATCGTCACCGCGCTGTATCAGCGCGAGAAGACCGGCAAGGGCTCGCATGTTTCGTCCAACCTGATGGCGAACGGGGTGTGGGCGGCGAGCGTGCTGGCGCAAGCAAAACTCTGCGGCGCCAAGTTCGGCGAGCGGCGCCCGCGGGAGCGCGCGCTGAACGCAGTCGCTAACCACTACCAATGCAAGGACGGCCGCTGGCTAATCCTGTCGCTGCTCAACGAGGAGAAGCAGTTTCCGACACTGGCCAAATGCCTGGGCCGGGAGGATCTGATCAACGATCCCCGCTTCGTCACCAAGGCCGACCGTCACGCCCGCTCGGTCGACCTGATCAAGATCCTGGACGAGACCTTCGCTACCAGGGATCTCGCCGAATGGCGAAGAATCCTCGACGGCAATGGCCTCGTGTTCGGCGTCGTCGCCATCCTGGACGACATCCCCAACGACAAGCAGATGCTCGACAACGAGGTGCTGGTGCCGTTCGAGAACGACACCATGCTCACCATCAACAGTCCGATCTGGATCGACGGCGCCAAGAAGGTGCAGCCGCGCAAGCCGCCCGCGGTGGGCGAGCACAGTGACGAGATTCTGCGCGGGGCGGGATTTGACGAGGCGGCGATCAAGCAGCTGCGGGGCTCGGGGGCGGTCGGTTAAGAGCGCGCGCTCTAACCCCGTCATTGCGAGCGCAGCGAAGCAATCCAGAGTGTCTCCGCGGACGCATTGCTGGATTGCTTCGCTGCGCTCGCAATGACGGCGTGGGCGATCTCGCTTATAATCGCAGCAACAACACGCTTCGCGAGGTCCCATGCCCAGCTACCGCCTGCACTACTTCCCCGAATCCGGCAACAGCTACAAGCTGGCGCTAATGTTGACGCTCTGCGGCGAGACGTTCGAGCCGGTGTGGACCGATTTCGCCGGCGGCGTCACGCGCACGGCGGAGTGGCGCAAGGCCGTCAACGAGATGGGCGAGATTCCCGTGCTCGAGATCGACGGCGTGAAGATGACGCAGACCGCACCGCTGCTGCTGAAGCTGGCCGAGCAATACGGCCGCTTCGGCGCCGAGACGGAGGACGAGAAGTTCGAGCTGCTGCGCTGGCTGTTCTGGGACAACCACAAGCTCACCGGCTATATGGCGACCTACCGCTTCATGCGCGCCTTCACCGAGAAGAACGACCCGCAGGTGTTGAAGCATTTCCGCCGGCGGCTCGAGGACTTTCTCGGCATCCTCGACGGCCATCTCCAGCACAATGCTTTCGCGATCGGCGCAAGGCCGACGGTCGCGGACATCTCGATGATGGCCTATCTGCATTATCCCAGCGACGAGCACGGCTTCGATTTTGCGGCGAGCTATCCCGCCATCCGCGCCTGGCTCGGCCGCATGGCCGCGCTACCCGGCTGGAAGCCGGCCTACGAGCTGCTGCCGGGAAAACGGATGACGAATTACGCGACGTGAGGACTCTCTCTTCTCCCTCGCCCCGTTCTTACGGGGAGAGGGTTGGGGTGAGGGGCCTCTCTCCACATGTGAGTTCGTCGAGGGATCTGTACCCCCTCACCCGAATTCGATCGGCGATCGAATTCGACCTCTCCCCGCAAGCGGGGAGAGGTAAACCCGCGGCTCGCTCCGGGCCTTCGGTCGAAGAGTTTGCGGAGCTATCTCAGCGACAGCCAGCCCAGCGTGAACAGAATTCCGCCGACGATGACGGCCACCGCGACGGCCCAGATGCTCACGCGGGCGCTGCCGATAACCTGCTTGGCTTCCTCGTTCCGCGCGATCTCGCGATTGCGCGCCTTGTTGGCTTCGCCGGTATCCGTCATGGGTCATCCAAATCGCTTGAGACTTTATCTTGCGCGTGATCCTTCGGAGAACCGCTCCACACTTTTCCTGGATCACGCGCTAACGTGTCTTGATGAAGCACATGCCGATGCGGCGCGAGGCCGCGGCAGCCTGACAGGTCAGACCGTTAACACAGCTCCATGACGTAAAACTCCTGTCCGGCGCTCCCGATCCCGCATCTTGCAGGGAACAATGCGCGCCCCAGCCGTCCTGATATTCGCTGCCGGCCAGTTCGCTGCTGCCGCGGGTCTGTGGCCGACTGGCAAATCCGCGTGAGAAATCAGGGGTTTTTCCGGCCGCGAACGCGGTCAGGATGTCGCGGCGGCGGAGCTGGTCGCCGAAGAAGTGCGGCGAGGCGGCCACGATGGCGACATTCGACGGTCTGTCCGCAAGCCAATCGACGCCCGGAAAATGGAAGCCGCCGATGCCACGGGCCTGGTGACAGCCGGCGCAGGTGATGTCGTTGAGACGGCGCTGGAAGCCTGCGACCGAACGGACGTTCTGCATGTCGAGGCCGCGTGCCGCCGCCTGCTTCAGCGCGCCGACCACGTCATTGTCGGTGAAGACGGGATCGCCTTTGCCCTCCCCCTGCATCAAGCCGAACTCCGGCTGCAAGGCTGAAGCGTCGAGGCCGGCGGGGGTCGGCACAATTGCGACCTTGGCCAGGAATTTCTCCGGGATCAGCACGGTGCCGCGATCGAACTCGCGCAAATTCTCCGGCGCGAGCAGCCAAGCCTTGAAGTCGCGCCGCAGCGCATCGTCGGCAAGAATGCGGTCGCGGTCGATCTGGTTCTCCAGCGTCGATTCCTCGAACGTCCTGGTGGCGGCGTCGTACTTGAACACCTTGAGAAGATAGTCGGAGCGGAAATCGTGCAGCGCCGATTTCGGCGCGACCGAGACCTGGATGTTGGTCTCGATGCTGTCGAGCATGGCGTCGTCAGGCGGGAAGCGACTGCCGATCAAGCCCTGCCAGTCGCCGTTGTCGAGCCAGCGCCGCGCGATCTCGGCGCAGTTGATCGGCTTGCCGCTCGCATCCGTCTGGCGCGCGTCGCGCGCCTTCAGCACGAGGTTGAACGTCATCGGCAGGCGCGTTGCGGTTTTGCCGCCATCCGGCCCGCCATCGAACCGCGCGAGACGATAGATCAGCCGGATCTCGCCACAGGACTCTTCCGAGACATAGGCACGGTCCATGCGATTGACGATGCCGGCCAGCACGAAGCGCGCCTCGCGCGATTTCAGATTGGCCCGATCGAACAATTGCGCGTCGAAGCCCTCGCCGACGCCGATGGTCTCACCCGGATAGGTCGTCTTGTACCAGGCGATGTAGCGTTCGAGTTCCGCATCGATCGCGGGCAGAATCGCTTTCAGCTGCGGCAGCGCGGCGAACATCCGCTCGGTCGTGAGCGGGACGTCCGAACTCTGCTGCGGCGACAAAAGACGCGAGATCGTCAGCGTGTTGTTCTGGTCGAGCTTGCGCAGGAGAGCGGGATCGGTGATCGCGGTACCGCGCGTCAGCGCAGTGCTCTCCGCTGCTAGGAGCGAAACGACACCGCCCAGCAATGCGGCAACAGCAACGAGAATTCGCAAGGCGCGGCCCATGCCTGAGGTAACACCGCGCAAGCATGCCTATTCAAGCGAAAAGGCGCTTCACATCGCGGTGAAGCGCCTCTTCGAAAGTCGGATATCGGAGGCTCAGCGTCCGACGATCAGCCCCCTTGAGGTGACGACCACCCAGCGGCCATCCTGGCGGCGGATCGCATCGACACGGCCGACGCCGGGGATGGGATCGCCGGGATAGACCTCGTACAGGCCGTCGCGGCCCTCGATCAGCGCGCCGCCGTTGCTGGCGTTGCGCAGCCGCCAGCCTTCAATCGTCGGCAGACGTCCGACTTCGGTCTTGGGCGCTGCGCCGACCGGGGCCGGTGCGGCCGCCGCGGTCGCGACCTGAGTCTGGGGCTGGGTCGGCGCGATCGAGCCGGTGGTCTCCTTGGGCACCGCTGCTGCGGCCTGCGCGGGCGCGGCGGGCGGCGTGGCGCGGAGCTTGTCGACGGTCTCGGACAGCTTTGCGATCCTGGCCAGCGGCTCGGCCTGCGCCTTCTCGAGCTTGTCCAGGCGGTCGTTGGCCCGGTTGAACTGGGTGAGGCCGGTCTTCGAGCTCTGCTCGACAGAGGCCTTGAGTGCGACGAGGTCGGCATCGATCCGCGCGACGGACGCATCCAGCGCGCTGGTGTCGGCGACCTGGACAGGAGCCGGGGCGGGTGCGGCGAAACGCATCATGCCGGCGGTCGCAAGCGCACCGCTGATCGCGCCGACGCTGGCGGCAATCGCCACCACCGCGGCCATCGCCGACAGCCGGCGCTTGCTGCCGGCTTCGCGCGGCTCGTCCGCCTTCCCATGCGGGGCGAACTCCTCGCGCTCCCAGGCGCGGTCGGCGGGGGGCATGACGATGAGCTTGCCGTGCTTCGGCTCAGCCTTTGCCTCGGTCCTGGCCTCAGTGGCTTCGAACTTCGACACTTCGATCCGCGGCGGCTCAATCTTCGGGGCGTCCGCCTTGACCGGATCGGGCTTGGGCGGCGCTTCGTGATCGGGGGCGATCGAGGGGGCCTCGATACCCGCGGCAGCCTCGATGGCCTGCGGCGCTGCCGCGTCGACGGCAGCGGAATCCTGGGCAGCCTGCTCGGGCATTGGTTCGCTCACGGCTCAAATACTCCAGTCTCGGTTGACCTTTTGGTAACTTTCATTGCTTGCGAAATCCTTACCTCGGGACCCGCTTACCGAAATTTTAGGAATTCATCCGGGGCCGAATTGGGCCGGGAAAGTGGAACCGGTGTGGCGGGCGTGAAACAGTTCGTAATCGGGGGAAGATGAACGGGGGCGGAATGGCCCCCCATGGCGTCATTGCGAGCGCAGCTCCGCGGAGGCAGTCTGGATTGCTTCGTCGCAAGGGCTCCTCGCAATGACGGAGCGCGCCGCACGCGCTCCGACCACATCACTATCCGTCACATCACGACGGGAGCATCCGGCAGCTCGTTCGCATGCGGCCCTTGCTTGGGAAAATGCTTTGCCATTTCGCGCGAGACGGCCTCGATGCCATGGATCACGCCGCGTTCGAACCGGCCCGATCTGAACTCGGCCTCCATCGCGCGGCAGATCGTCTCCCAACCCTCCGCGCCGACCTTCGCGTCGATGCCGCGATCGGCGATGATCTCGACGTCGCGGTCGGCGAGCAGGAGATAGATCAGAACGCCATTGTTGTGGGCGGTGTCCCAGACGCGCAGATGCGAGAACACGTCGAGCGCGCGCTCGCGGGCCGGCTGGTTGCGGAACAGCGGACGGCCGTCGAGCGCCCCTTCGACGACGAAGCGGACCTGGCCGGAATGGGTGGCTTCGCCGCGCTTGATCGCCTGCTCGATGCGGTCGAGCACCGCTTGCGGAAAGATCTGCTTCGCGCGCCAATGATGCTGCACGAGATGTCTGGCAATGCGCTTGATGCTCATGACCGCTACCAGCTCCCCGAGGCGCCGCCGCCGCCGAAACTACCCCCGCCGCCGCTGAAGCCGCCGCTGTCGCTGCTTGACGATCCGCTGCTCCATCCGCCGGAGGAGCCGCTCGACCACGAACCGCCGCGCGAACGGCCCGTGCCCGGCGTGATCGCCGAAAACAGATCGGCGACAAACCCGACGATAAAGCCAAGGATGCCGACAGCCGCCGCGAGCGCGGCGGAGCCGAGGATGAGCCAGGTCACGGCTGCGATGATGCCGCCCGTCACAAATGAGCCGAGCAGCCGCCCCAGGACCGCGCGGAAGAACCCGCCAACGCCGATCGAGGCGAACAGCGCCACTGCAAACACCGGCACCAGATCATCCAGATTATTGTGGGCGAAGTTGACGCTGCGCGAGGGTGCCGGCAACGGCTCGCCGTCGATCACCCGCATCATGCGGTCGACGCCTGCGCCGATGCCCGCGGCGAAATCGCCGCTCCTGAATTTCGGGGTGATAGCCTCGTCGATGATGCGCCGGGAGGTGACGTCGGTGAGCACGCCTTCGAGACCGTAGCCGACCTCGATGCGCAAATGCCGGTCGTTCTTGGCGACGACGAGAATCGCGCCGTCGTCGACCTTCTTGCGGCCGATCTTCCAGGCCTCGGCGACCCGAATCGAGAATTGCTCGATCGTCTCCGGCTGCGTTGTCGCGACGATCAGGACAGCGATCTGGCTGCCCTTGCGGTTCTCGAACTCGCGCAGCTTTTGCGTCAGCGTGGCGATGTCGCTGCTGGAGAGCGTGCCGGTCTGATCGACGACACGGCCGCTGAGCTGGGGGACGGCGACGTCGGCGCGGGCGGGGAAGGCAAAGGTGAGGAGGAGGGCTGCAACGATCACCGCGCACCACACCCTCGCTGTCATCCCCCGGCTTGCCGCCTTCGCTGAAGCTTCGGCGCGCCGAGCACCCGTGCGAGCCTCGGCGTAGCCTTGGCGAAGCCGGGACCGGGCGATCCAGTATTCCAGAGACGCCGGCGGGATACGGAGAGGCCGCGGCATATTGGATTCCCCGCTTTCGCGGGGAATGACCGTGGTGGGTGGGACGCGCATCGGGGCCGAACGCGACTACTTCGACGGCGACGGTGCCGGATTGAAGTCCACCTTCGGTGCGGTCGAGATCGCCTTCTCGTTCTCGACCGTGAAGTTCGGCTTCTCCTTGTAACCGAACGCCATTGCGGTGAGGTTGGTCGGAAACGAGCGGACGGTGACGTTATAATCCTGCACCGCCTTGATGTAGCGGTTGCGCGCCACCGTGATGCGGTTCTCGGTGCCCTCGAGCTGCGACATCAGATCCTTGAACAGGGCGTCGGACTTCAGCTGCGGATAGTTCTCGGTGACGACCAGGAGGCGCGACAGCGCGCTGGAAAGCTCGCCTTGGGCGGCCTGGAATTTCTGGAACGCGGCGGGATCGTTCAGCACCTCCGGCGTCGCCTGGATGCTGCCGACCTTGGCGCGTGCATTGGTGACGCCGAGCAGCACGTCCTTCTCCTGCTGGGCAAAGCCTTTCACCGAGTTGACGAGATTGGGCACGAGATCGGCGCGGCGCTGATACTGGTTCACGACCTCGGACCAATTGCCCTTGATCTGCTCGTCCTCGCTCTGGATCGCGTTGTAGCCGCAATTGGTCAGGCTCAGCGAGGCCAGGGCGGCCAGCACGGTCAGGATCTTGCGCATTAAATTTCTCCCGGTGGAATCCGGCGCAAACTATCAGATTGCGCGCCTGAGAAAAGCAGCCGGCTGACGCAAGCCTCTTGCCTCGCACCGGCCGACATAGTCAACTCCGGCAAAACAAGAGCGGAAACACCAGGGGGAACGCGATGTCCTCGTTCGAGACCATCCTCGTGGAACGGCCTGAGCCGGCGATCGCCCGTGTCGTGATGAACCGGCCCGAGGCGCGCAACGCGCAGAACCTGCAAATGACCTACGACCTCAACGCCGCCTTCGACGCGGCGGTGCAGGACGATGCGGTCAAGGTGATCATTCTCGCCGGGAACGGGCCGCACTTCTCCTCCGGCCACGACCTGCGCCCCGGAGACAAGAATACCGCTGGGGTCGATTTCCCGCCGATCGGAAATTGGGGCGGTTTCGCCGAGCCGAACGCCCACGGACGCTTCGCGCGCGAGCAGGAAATTTATCTCCAGATCACCCGGCGCTGGCGCAATCTGGCAAAACCCACCGTTGCCGAGGTCCACGGCAAGTGCATCGCCGGCGGCTTGATGCTGGCCTGGGCCTGTGACCTCATCGTCGCCAGCGACGATGCGGAGTTCTGCGATCCCGTCGTCACCATGGGCGTGTGCGGCGTCGAATGGTTCGTGCATCCCTGGGAGCTGGGGCCACGCAAGGCCAAGGAGTTCCTGTTCACCGCCGACAGCTGGAGCGCGCAGGAGGCGCACCAGCTCGGCATGGTCAACCAAATCGTGCCGCGCGCCGAGCTCTCGTCGCGCGTGCTGGAGCTGGCGCGAAGGATCGCGACAAAACCGTCCTTCGCGCTGAAGCTGACCAAGGAGGCGGTCAACCGCTCGGTCGACGTCATGGGCCAGCCGGCCGCGATCGACCAGGCCTTCGCGCTGCATCAGCTCTGCCACGCGCACAATCTCCAGGAGTTCGGCATGATCGTCGATCCATCCGGCCTGCATCCCTCCGTACGCAAGCCGCCGGCCGCCGCGGAGTAGACGCGATGGATCTCAATCTCAGTGACGAGCAAAAGTTGCTGCGCGAGAGCGCGGAACGATTCGTGGCCGAAAGCTACGATGCCGAGCACCGCCGCAGAATCGCGAACGATCCGCTCGGCTTCAGCCCGGCCGTTTGGAAGCAATTCGCCGAGCTCGGCTGGCTGGCGCTGCCGCTTCCGGAAGAGTTCGGCGGGCTCGGCGGCGGCGCGGTCGATATCGGCATCTTGATGGAGGCCTTCGGCCGGGGCCTGGTTTCTGAGCCTTATGTTGCAACCGTCGTGCTCGGGGCCGCGCTGATCGCCAGATGCGGCACCAGCGAGCGGAAGCAGGCGAGCCTGCCCAAGGTCGCGGACGGATCGCTGAAGCTTGCCTTTGCGCATGCCGAGCGCGCGGCCCGGTTCGATCTTGCCAAGGTCACGACCAGCGCCAACAAGATAGGACAAGGCTGGCGCCTGTCCGGCAGCAAGATCGCCGTGCTCGACGGACATGCCGCCGACGAGATCATCGTCTCCGCCCATATCCACGACCATCGGGGACCCTCGGGCCGGATCGGCCTGTTCCTCGTGCAGGCGACGACGTCAGGACTCGTCATCAGCGATTATCCGCGCCTCGGCGGCGGACGAGCCTGCAATATCGAGCTGTTCGACGCGCATCTGCCGGAAGACGCCCTGCTCGGCGACGGCAGCGATACCCTGCCCGCGATTGAATGGGCGATTGATCGCGCCATGGCCGCGCTAGGGGCGGAAGCTGTCGGCATCATGCAGACGCTGCTCGACACCACGCTCGACTATACCAAGATCCGAAAACAATTCGGCCGGCCGCTCTCCGCCAACCAGGTGATCCGCCACCGCCTCGCCGACATGGCAATGCAGGTGGATGAGGCGCGCTCGATGGCGCTGCGCGCGGCGTTGAAGGCCGATAGCGCGCCGATCGAGCGTGCCCGGGCAGCCTCGGGCGCGAAGGCGAAGATCGGCAAATGCGCGCGCTTCGTCGGCGAGCAGTCGATCCAGCTCCATGGCGGCATGGGTGTCACCGAGGAGCTCGAGGTCGGCGCCTATTTCAAGCGGCTCGTCGCGTTCGACACGCTGTTCGGCGGCAGCGCGCATCACTATGCCCGCCACGCCGAGCTGGGCCGCAGGGCCATCTCTGCTTAACAAGGAGCGCCTCATGGACCTGTCGTTCAATGCCGAGGAGCGCGCCTTCCAGAGCGAGGTGCGCGGCTTCATCGCCAAGAATCTCACCGAGGAGATGAAGCGCGCGACCGCGCTGACGCCATCGGTGTTCTCCGATCCTGATATCGGGATGGCGTGGCAGCGCGCGCTGCACCGCCAAGGCTGGGGTGCGCCGGGCTGGCCGGTCGAATATGGCGGCCCCGACTGGACGCCGGCGCAGCGCTGGATCTTCGAGACTGAATGCGCCCGCGCCGGCGTGCCCAACGTCAACGTGATGGGCGTGAAGATGGTCGGGCCTGTTATCATCGGCTTCGGCAGCCCCGAGCAAAAGAACTTCTACTTGCCGCGAATTCTCTCGGGTGAGGATTATTGGTGCCAGGGCTATTCCGAGCCCGGGTCCGGCTCCGATCTGTCGTCCCTCAAGACGCGCGCGGTGCGTGACGGCGACGACTACGTCATCAACGGCACCAAGATCTGGACCACGCACGCCCATCACGCCAACCGCATGTTCGCGCTGGTGCGCACCAGCGACGGGCCGCGGCAGCAGGACGGCATCAGCTTCATCCTGATCGACATGAAGACGCCTGGAATCACCATCCGTCCGATCCTCACCATCGGCGGCGACCACGAGGTCAACCAGGTGTTCTTCGACGACGTCCGCGTGCCCGTCGCCAATCGCGTCGGCGAGGAAGGCAAGGGCTGGACCTACGGCAAATATTTGCTCGAGTTCGAGCGCGGCGCGGGCATCGCCTCGGCCAAGCTGCGCGAAGGGCTGAAGGCGATTGCGGACCTCGCGGAGTCCGATTTGACGGGCCGCGCGATCGACAGTCCCGATATCGCGACGCGGATTGCCGAAGTCGAGGTCGACATCGACGCGCTGGAGATGACGGAGCTGCGCGTGCTCTCGGCGCTGCAGACAGGGCAAAACCCCGGCGCGGTGTCGTCGATCCTGAAGCTGCGCAACAGCGAGATCCGCCAGGCCGTGACGCGGCTAGGGGCCGACGTGATCGGCCACGATGCGCTCGCCGTCGAGCCGATGCGCCCGCTCTACAGGCTCAACCACGAGCCGGCGACGCCTGAGGAGATGCTGACGGTGATGCCGGAATATCTCAACGGCCGCGCCTACACCATTTTCGGCGGCACCTCGGAGATCCAGCGCGATATTATCGCGAAGATGATGCTGGGGATTTAGGACTCGTAGCCCGGATGGAGCGCAGCGCAATCCGGGATATGGCGAGCGCCCGTGCTCCGATCTGCGCTGTCGTCCCCGCGAAGGCGGGGACCCATAACCCCAGGGAGAGTTATGGGGTGAGCTGGTCACTACGAGTCTTCGCCAAACTCCGCCCTGTGGTTATGGGTCCCGGGCTCGCGCTTTGCGCGCCCCGGGACGACGAGCTGAGTTTGGTGCAATAGCCTGCGCAACAGCTAGCGCACTTACCCCGCCGCCTTCGCGTCCCGGATCGCCTGCCAGATCTTCTGCGGCGTCAGGGGCGTGTTGAGCTGGGTGATGCCGAGCTCGGCGAGCGCGTCCATCACGCCGTTGGTGACGCAGGGCGGGCCGCCGATGGCGCCGGATTCGCCGCAGCCCTTGGCGCCGAGCGGATTGGTGCGGCAGGGTGCGGAATCGTCCAGCGTCACCACGATCGGCGGCACGTCGTCGGCGCGCGGGATGCAGTAATCCTGATAGCTCGCGGTCAGCAGCTGGCCGTCGGCATCATACGACACGCCTTCATACAGCGCCTGGCCGATGCCTTGAGCGACGCCGCCATGGATCTGCCCCGTGACCAGCATCGGGTTCACGGCGACGCCGACGTCGTCGACCGTGGTGTAGCGCACGACCTTGGAGACGCCGGTCTCCGGGTCGATCTCGACCTCGCAGATATGCGTGCCGTTCGGCCAGCTGGGACCATCGACCTCGCCTTCGGAATCGACGCTGAGCTTGGCGCCGCTCTCCTTCTCGGCGAGATCGAACAGGCTGATGCGGCGGTCGGTGCCGACCACGGTGAGCATGCCGCCCTGATATTCGATGTCCTCGACCGAGGTCTCCAGCACGTTCGCCGCCTTCTCGCGCGCCTTCTGGATCAGATCGTTGGAGGAGACCGCGACCGCCGTGCCACCGACGAACAGCGAGCGCGAACCAACGCTGCCGAAGCCCATGGCGAGATCAGTGTCGCCCTGCACCACGTCGATCTTGTCCATGGGAATGCCGAGCGTGTCGGAGATCATCTGGGTGTAGGTAGTCTGCAAGCCCTGCCCCATCGCCATGGTGCCGGAATGCAGCACGACGCGCCCTTGCGAGGTCGCTTGAAGCGTGACCTTTTCGGTGTGGGCGCGGCCGCCGGTCCACTCAATGTAGGAGGTGAGGCCACGGCCGTAGAGCAGGCCCTTCTTCTTCGCCGCCTTCTTGCGCGCGGCGAAGCCGTCCCAGTCGGCAAGCTTCACGGCCCGGTCGAGCATGTGCGCGAAGGCACCGGAATCGTAGACCTGCCCGGCCGCATTGGTGTAGGGCAGCTGCGCCGGCTTGATGTAATTGGCCTTGCGGATCGCGCGCGGGTCCATGCCGATTTTTCGCGCAGCGGCGTCGAACAGGCGCTCGACGATGAACACGGCTTCGGGGCGGCCGGCGCCACGATAGGCTCCGACCGGCGCGGTGTGGGTCATCACCGACTTCACCTCGAAATGCACCAGCGGCAGGTCGTAGACGCCGGTCTGCACGAACGGCCCGAGCACCAGCGGGATGATGTTGGCCGCGCCCGAGGAATAGGCCCCGGTGCAGCCGATCGACTTGACGCGATAGGCCAACACCTTGCCCTTCTCGTCCAGCGCGAAGGACGCCGTGGACGTGAGATCGCGGCCGTGGGTGCCGCCGACGAACTCGTCGGTGCGGTCGCCGCGCCAGCGGATCTTCTTGTTCAGCTTGGTCGCGGCATAGGCGACGATCCCGTCCTCGGGATAGAGGTTGGTCTTCTGGCCGAAGCCGCCGCCGATGTCGCCGACCAGCACGCGGACGCTGTCCTTCGGGCGCTTGAGCACGGCTTCCGCCAGCACGTCGCGGGTCGAGGCCGGCGTCTGCGATTGCACGTGCAGCAGGAGACGGCCGGACTTCTTGTCGATCTCGGCAATGGTCGAGCGCGGCTCCATCGCGGACGGAACGAGACGCTGGCTGACGATATCGAGTTCGACCGTATGCGCGGCCTTGGCAAAGGCCTCGTCCACCTTCGCGGCGTCGCCGTAAGACATCGCGCCGACGATGTTGTCGGGCGCCTCCGGCCACACCACGGGCGCACCTGATTTCACCGCCTCGACGGGATCGACCACCGCGGGCTGCACATCGTATTCGACCGCGATCGCCTCCGCCGCGCTCTGCGCCTCCACGCGCGAGGAGGCCACCACTGCGGCCACGGCCTCGCCGGCGTAGCGGACGACCTCGTGGGCGAGCAGCCGGCGCGGCGGCACCGTCATCGGCTTGCCGTCCGGGCGCTTGAAGATGTTGAGCGTCGGGATGGTGCCGATGTCGTCCTTGACGAGGTCCGCGCCGGTGTAGATCGCGGCAACGCCCGGCATCGAAGCCGCGGCGCTGGTGTCGATCGAGACGATCTTGGCGTGGGCGTGCGGCGAGCGCAGCATGTGCAACCACAGCGCGCCGTCCGCCGGCTTGTCATCGATGAACTGTCCCTTCCCGGTGAGCAGCCTCTGGTCTTCCAAACGCTTGACGGGCTGCCCCGCTCCGAAACGCAAATTGCCGGGAAGAATGTTCATTCCGCTGTATCCTCGAGATCGGGAAAAACGACGGCGGCGGTTTTAACCGATTTTGCGCGCCAGACAACCGAGCCCCGGCGCATCTGCAATGCGCGTCGGAGCCCCTTGCACGCGCGGATCGAGCGGCTAGGACCGGTCGATATCGACGATGCCTACATTCACGTCACGGGTGTCCGATCCGCGCTTGACCGTGAGCCGAACGGTCTTTCCGGCCCCGGCCTGCTCCAGCGCATCGGTCAGGTCGGCAAGGCGCCGCACCGGCTTGCCTTCCACCGCGGTGATGATGTCTCCGACCGCTCCCGTGGAAAAGTTGACACCGCGAATCCCCGCCCGCTCGGCAGGACTGCCGGGGGCCGTCCGCACCACGATCACCCCTTCGACAGCAAGCCGGGTCGACACATCCTCGCCGGCGGCCACGATGCCGATGCCTGGTGTCGGCACCCGGCCATTGCGGATCAGCTCGGGCACGATCCGGTTCACGACGTCGACCGGCACCGCGAAGCCGATGCCGGCGTTCGAGCCGGACGGCGAGATGATCGCCGTGGTGACGCCGATCAGCCGGCCGGCGGAATCCAGCAGCGGCCCGCCCGAATTGCCGGGATTGATCGCGGCATCGGTCTGGATGACGTTGGCGATCTCGCGGCCGGCATGGGTGGGGAGCCGGCGCTTGAGAGCGCTGATGATGCCAGAGGTCATCGACTGATCCAGCCCGAAGGGATTGCCGATCGCGAAGGCGAATTGCCCGACCTTCAGGTCACTCGAACTGCCCAGCGCGATCGGAGCCGGAAGCTGGCGCACGCTGCGGATTCGCAGCACGGCGAGATCGTAATTGGGAGCCGTGCCGACGAGGTCGACCTGGGCCACTTCTCCCGATGCAAACCGCACCGCGATCTCGCCGCCATTGGCGACGACATGATTGTTCGTCACGAGATGACCGTCGCGGTCCCAGACGAAGCCCGTGCCGGAGGCGCCGCCACCGCCCTGGCTCTCCTCGCCCATGAGGGGACTTGCCAGGGGACTTGCCGCCGACCTGGCCGCAACCTGAACGACCGACGGCGATACGCGCTCGAAGATGTCGATGGTCGCCTTCTCGCCGTCCGACAGAGGGCCGCGCGGCTCTACGGCACGTGCGGAGGGCGCCGCCCATGGGACATACGAGACGGGTACATGCAGGATCTTCGCGGCCGTGACGGCGAGCAGCAGGGCGGCGAAGGCTGCAGCGGCAATCGCATAGCGACGATTCATTGGGTGATCACCGTGTCTTGTGCTGAATGCGGGCTGTGAGATGCACATGCATGAAGTGGCAGGATCTCGCTTACGCAGCAACGTCGCAAACGAGCGGAAGTTTCTCGCTCAGGTAAGGACCATTCTCCGCCTGGCACGGGTGCCGGGGCATATTGCCGCGTGGCGAGCTATTCCAGCTCGCGCAGCGCCGTTTCCACGATTTTGCGCGCATCGGCCGTCAGTGGCGCCTGCGGCGGGATGGGGCCGCCGACGTCATAGCCCTGGATCGCAAGGCCGGCCTTGATGCACGCCGCGAGATTGAAACGGGCGAAGGCTTCGTTGATCCGCCACAGCCGCCGCTGCAGCGCCATGGCCTCGTCCCAGCGGCCGGCGGTGCAGAGGTCGTAGAGCATCACGCTCTGGCGCGGGATGATGCAGGCGGGTCCCGCCATCCAGCCGCGGCCGCCGATCAGCATCACCGCGGCCGGAATGTGGGCGGAGGCGGAGAACACGCGCAAGGCGTCGCCGCAGCGGTTCATGATCGAGAGCAGCCGGCCCGTGTTGGTCGAGGCATCCTTGATGTAGCCGATGCGCGGATGCTCGGCGAGGCGCGCGATGACGTCGAGGGTGAGATCGGAGCGCTGGAATTGCGGATTGGTGTAGATGACGACGGGAATGTCCACGGCATCGGCGATGGCGCGGAAGTAGGATTCGACCTGCGCATCGGCCAGCGGAAAATACGCCTCCAAAATCGCAAGGATGCCGTCGGCCCCACACTTCTGGCAGGCTTTCGCCTGCGCCACCGCATCCGCCGTCGCGGTCGAAGCGACGCCGGCGATAACAGGCACGCGCCCCTGCGCGGCCTCAATCGTGGTCTGCACGACCGCTGTGCGTTGCGCGGCGTTGAGGTAAGCGAATTCGCCGGTCGAGCCCAGCGGCGTCAGCCCGTGCACGCCGGCGCCGATCAGGTCGTCGCAGAGTTTTGCCAGCACGTTGGTTCGCACCGTGCCGTCGGCATCGATGGGCGAGACGAGATACGGAAAGACACCGTGGAATTCGGACATGCGGCGCTGATCCCGGTCGATTGGTTTGCGGCTGACCGCTATTACCAATGCCAGCGCCGGCGATCAAACCCTGAGCAGACGCACCCGCGTGCCCCAGGGATCGATCGCCTCCACCCCATCCGCAAGCGCCGTGACCTTCACACCGCCTTTGCGCAGCCGTTCTTCCTGCGCGGCGAGCAGCTCCGGCTTCGCCATCACCAGCGAGAACCAGGCAAGACCGGTCGTGGAATCGTCGCGCTGGCCGGCGCCCTGGCTCTGCCAGACGTTCATGCCGAGGTGATGGTGATAGCGGCCCGATGCCAGGAACGCGGCGCCGCTGCGGCGGCGGGTCGGGTCGAGGCCGACCGTGCCGTGATAGAAGCTCTCGGCCTGGGCGAGATCGCCGACGCGCAGATGCATGTGGCCGATGCGCATTCCATCCGGCGCCTTGGCATAATCGGGAACGCGCGTATTGGTGAGCGACAGCAGGTCGGGGATGTTGAGCTCGTCGGTCGCCATCTTCACGCTGCCCTCGCTCCATTGCCATTGCGAGGGGTCGCGGTCGGCATAGACCTCGATGCCGTTGCCTTCGGGGTCGTCGAGATAGACGGATTCGGAGACGAGGTGATCGGCGAAACCCGACAACGGCACGCGGTGCGAGGCGGCATGAACCAGCCAGCGCGCCAGATCCTTGCGCGTCGGCATCAGGAAGGCGGTGTGGTAGAGGCCGGCGGCGTTGCGCGGCTCGATTGCGGCATCGGGCCGGGCCTCCAGCACCAGCAGCGTGATGCCACCTGTGCCGAGCTTTGCGGCTACCGCCGAGCGCTCCATCACGGTGAGCCCGATCACGTCGCGGTAATAGTCTGCGACCTTGTCGAGATTCTTCACCCGCAGCGTCACCATGCCGACCCGCATCGGCGTACGGCTGGCAAAGGTCGGGCCGCCGCCCTGCGCTGTGCCCTCGGCACGGGCCGCGGCTGCGGCGGCCATGGCGAGCGAGGTGGCGCCGGCGAGCTGCAGCAGGGTACGGCGGGTCAAGTCGATGGTCATCAGTCAGGGCTCGCTGGAAATCTTGAGGCCATATGGCCCAATTTTGGGATTGCTACACGTTCCCGTGAGGCGCTCCCAATCACATGTTCGTCGGCCGTGGTCTTGCGGAGGCCGTACTGGTCCTGGCCACCCGGCCAGTTTCGCAATCGCCCGCGGCATCCCAGATTGAGGACAACTTACGGGAGCCCGCCATGACTGATCTTAGTCCCCTGTCCTCACTGTCGTCCGCGCTCGCGGACATTGTGGCGCGCACCGCGCCGTCCGTCGTCTCCGTGCATTCGCATCGCGCTCGCGCGACCGGCTTTGCCTGGAAGAGCGGCCTGATCATCACCGCCGATGAGGCCCTCGCCGACGAGGGCGAGGTCGAGATCGGCCTCGCCGACGGTAGTCGGGTCACTGCCACGATCGCCGGCCGCGACCACACCACCGACATCGCGCTGCTGCGCACTGAGGCCGCGGTCGCGCCGGTCAAGCTCGCCGCAACCGTCCCGCCGCTGGGCGTATTGTCGGTCGTGGTCGCGACCAACCGGGAGACACCGAGTGCGGCGCTCGGGATGGTGTCGGCATCCGGAAAGAGCTGGCGTTCCTTGCGGGGCGGCGACATCGACGCGCGGATCGAGCTCGACGTCCGCCTGCGCGGCAGCCAGCAGGGCGGGCTCGCGCTCGATGCATCGGGCGAAGCCTTCGGCATGGCCGTGCTCGGGCCGCGGCGCGTGCTGGTGATCCCGACGGCGACGATCGAGCGTGTCGCGCCCCAGCTGGAGGCGCGCGGCCGCATCGCGCGCGGTTATCTCGGCCTCGGGCTGCAGCCGGTGCGGCTCGACGACGGCATCGGCGCCATGGTGATGAATGTCGACAAGACCGGGCCTTCGGCCGCGGCCGGCATCCGCCAGGGCGACGTGATCGTGGCGGTCAACGGCCAGAAGCTCTCGGGCGTGCGCGCACTGTCGCGAACGCTGGGACCGGCGAGCGTCGGCGCGGTGGTCGACGTCGCCGTGCACCGTGGCGGCGAGCCGGTCAGCTTCAAGGTCACGGTCGGCGAAAGGCCGGAGGCGTGAGCGAGGACAGGACGGCCGAGATCGTACTGTCGCTCGAGATCGACGATCCCACCCTCGCCGATCGCCTGGCGGCCCTGCTCGGCAATGTCGCCGGGCTTCGCCTTGCCGCGCCCGGCGAGCAGGCCGCCGCGACAATCATCGCCCGCGATCCGCGCATCAGCCCTGCGGACATCGCGCTGACCCAGCGGGAGCTAGATGTGCTGGCGCTGATGGCCGAAGGCGCCTCCAACAAGATGATCGCGCGTCAGCTCGGCATCTCCGTGCACACAGTGAAATTCCATGTCGGCTCGCTGCTCGACAAGCTCGACGCCACCGGGCGAACCGATGCAGTCGCGCATGCGGCACGCCGCGGCGTGATCGAGCTTTGAGCGCTCTCCAAGCTATACAACCCGCGGCGTAAAAGGAGCGCGGCGGCATCAGGAATCGCGCTTTAATGTCAAAAGAATCAGCTTCACGCTACTGCGTCGACGACGGCTTTCACTGCCGATTCATACTATTCAAGACTACCACTGTATCAGGTCCCAAAAGACGCTTTACTCGGAACTGCGTAGCGCGTTCGGGCGGCGATTCACTACGGCGATGAGCCGAGCGAGCAACGAGATCAGCTCCCACTGTTGCATTGCACGAAAGACCTGAAGGGCTAGATCATTCCGGTCGTTTCTCAAGTCAAAGGTCCTAACTAACGATGCAAGATTCCTAATCCGTGTAACCAGCTCAGCATAAAGATCAGGGATATTAATGCTCCCTCCTAGATAAGGATAGTCATACCCATCGTAGTATCGTCGAGGAATCGAGGCCAAATCAAGCTCCGCGGGAGTCAAGCCATCGACCAAGAGCGGACTTATACCATCGAGGCTTTTCGAGTATGCGTCGGCCGCTTTTCCCAAGGCATTCACACAACGATGCTTGATCTCGTCTTCGTCGTTTACGGTATCAACTCGATCGAACTCCCAACTCTCAATTCTAGAAAACAATTGCCAAAGTTCCGCACCTCCAGACAGAGCATTTGTGCCGGCTTGACGAAGCTGAGACTCAACTGACGGCCACTTGACCCCGGCGTTCGCGAAGAATGTCATGACACCCCCCGAAGGCGATCAACATATTCACCGAACTCGCGACTATGCAGATTCCTGAGCTCCTCAAATCTCTGCCTAAATGGGGGTTCGCGCATCGACTCCCGGACATCATTGTCCAGCAGCTTCACGGCAGATTCAGGCAAGTGGAGGACCCTTCTAAGCTCGAAGCAACTCGCATAGTATGCAATAATAACACCCATAAAAAATTTGGTCTTTTGATCTTCCGGAACCAAATCATCCATGAACTTGCGCTGCAAATCTCGCCCCTGAACCAACATATTATTGTAGAGCTGGGCTTGAGCGTTCTGAAGCCCCAGAGCCAGTGTCCTCCAGGAAAAATAGAAACCAGCGACAACTGCAAACAGTTGAACGATGCTTATAATGTTAGTCGTCGATATAGGCTCAAGGTGAAACATTTCTGCCTCCAAATGAGCTAGGCAAAGAGCCGCAATTCAGCGCGACACACAAAACAAAATCTACTTTTAGTTGCTTTTCCTGACTTAGACAAGAGCATCTTATTCCGCAGCAACGAACCTTCTCGCGAGCGCCACCTGGCCGTTGGTAGGCGGAAACCGGAGCTCGACCTTCAGGCCCGGGGAATTGTCGCGCAACGCGATCTCGGCGCCATGAAGCCGCGCGACCGCGGCGACGAGGCTGAGGCCGAGACCATTGCCCGGCGTGTAGCGGCTCTGCTCGAGCCGGTAGAAGCGCTTGAAGACATGCTCGCGCTGCTCGGCGGGAATGCCAGGACCGTCGTCGATAATCGAGATCACCCCACCGCCGTCGGCCCTGCGGCAGCTCACAATCACCTGCCCGCCCTTCCGGCCATGCTTGATCGCGTTGTCGACGAGATTGGCGATGGCGTCGAACAAGAGGTCGCGGTCGCCGGTGATCGCGACCTCGTGGTCACCATCGAGGCTGAGGTGCGTGGCAACTTGCTCGGCAGCGGCATCGTAGAGCTCGACCACCTCGGCGGCGATCTCGGAAAGATCAAGCACGCGGAAGGCGCCGGTGCGGGCGCGGGTCTCGATCTCCGAGATCCGGGTGATGGAGGCGAACATGCCGAGCACGGCATCGAGATCGGCGATGGTGTCGCCGATCAGCGCGGCATCCGTCTCGCTGTTGCGCGGCGCGTGATAGGCCTTCTCCAGCCGGCCGCGCATGCGCGTCAGCGGCGTGCGCAAATCGTGCGCGACATTGTCGCTGACCTGCTTGACCTCGCCCATCAGCGTCTCGATGCGGTCGAGCATCTGGTTGAGGTTTTCGGCGACGCGATCCCACTCGTCATTGCTGCCGCGCAAGGGAATCCGCTGGTCGAGGCCTGCGAGCATGATGGCGCGGCTCGTGGCGTTGATCTGCTCGATCCGCCCCACAGTGCGACGCGTCACCAGCACAGCCGCGAGCCCGGCGAGCACCAGCAGCAGCGCGGCGACGGCGGCCATCGCGAGCTCGATCATGCCGGTGAAGCCGTCATGATCGCCGACCGTACCGAGCCGGCTCTCCACATAGGCCAAGGTACCGAAATAGACGTAAGCCATGATCGCTGCGACGATCAGCCCGAACGCTGCGATCGCGATCAGCGCCAGGCGGAAGGTCGAGGACCGGAGCGTCTTAACCAGGAGCACGGAGGCAATATCCGATGCCGCGAATGGTGTGGATCAGCGGATAGGCCTGGGCATCGTCGACCTTGCGGCGGACCCGGCCGACATAGACATCGATGATGTTGGTGGAGGGATCGAAATGCAGGTCCCAGACGTGCTGCAGCAGCATCGCGCGGGAGACGACCCGGCCCTCGTTGCGGACGAGATATTCGAGCAGCTGGAACTCCCGCGGCAGCAGCGGGATCTTGCGGCCGCGGCGCGAGGCGCTGCGCGCGATCAGGTCGACGGCGAGATCGCCGACGCGCAGCAGCGTTTCCTTGGCGATGGTCTCGCTGCGGCGACCGAGCGCCTCGAGCCGCGCCAGCAATTCCGTGAAGGAGGTAGTCGTCGCCGCCGGCTCGCAGGCCGCGCACGCGGTCGTCGACTTCGCCGAGCGCGGAGATGATCAGGAAGGGGGCGGCAATGCCGTCGTCGCGCAGCTGGCGCATCACGCTGATGCCGTCGATATCGGGCAGCATGCGGTCGATGGTGATCACCGCATAGTCGCGCGCGGCGCCCTGATTGAGGGCTTCGCGGCCATTGGCGGCGAGGTCGACGTCGTAGCCCGAAACCGTCAGCTCCTCGACGAGCTGGCCTGCGGTTTCCGGATCGTCTTCGACGACCAGGATGCGACGGTGACCTCCGGTCATGAAACACTCCGCGCGACAATCGCCACCAGACTATCCCGTTCCGGGGCTGGACGGAACCGCCCGGTGGCGATCGCGACAATGGTGCGGTACGGCGATGCTAGTACCAACCGCCCCCGCACACATTGACCCATTGCCACCCATAGGGCGTCCAGCTCCTGCGCCAGCAGCCGTCGTTGTAGCCGGTGTAGAAATAGGGCGCGCCGAAGACAGCGAAGCGACGGAAATGATGGTGATGGTGGAAGCCGTGACGGCCATGCCAGCCCGCGCCGGCGAAACGCGGCCCGATCGGCGCGTGCGCGAACCGCGCCCCGCCGAAGCCGGGTCCGCCGACATGAGCGAAGCGTGCACCGCCCATGCCGTCGGCCCGCATGCCGCCAAAGCTGCCGGCGTGCATGCCGCCGCCGAAATGGCCGCCACCGCCAAAGCCGCCGCGCGCGAGCGCCGGTGACGCGACCGCCATCATGGCCGCGATCACGCTCGCCGTGAGGCCCTTAAGAAACCTGTTGTTCATCGAAGCGTCCTCCTTGCAGTGCGGCGGTCTCGGCGCCGCACGAGGAGGATCAGATGAGGAGAACGGGAGCGTTGCTTCAACTTACAAATGCGCCAGATTCTGACGCGGGAGTTAGGGAGGGTAGTCCCAGCTCTCTCCCCGTCATTGCGAGGAGCCCTTGCGACGAAGCAATCCAGAATCCCTCCGCGGAAGCACTCTGGATTGCTTCGCTGCGCTCGCAATGACGACGTGGATGGAGCGAATTCCGACCTCTCCCCGCAAAGAGCGGGGAGAGGTTAAGAGGTCACGCCCGCTTGCCGCCGTTCTTCTCCGCCGCGCGGCGCAGCGCCTCGGCGAGTGCGCCGCCGCCCGAAGATTCCTGCTTGCGCGGTGCCGCCGACGTCATGCGGCTTGCGTTGCGCTGATTGTTGTCGCGCTGCATGCCCGGCGCGTCCTTCTTAGGCCCGACCTCGTCGTCGAGGCGCAGCGTGAGCGAGATGCGCTTGCGGGCGACCTCGAAGTCCAGCACCTTCACCTTGACGATGTCGCCGGGCTTCACCACCTCGCGCGGGTCCTTGATGTAGGTCTTGGACATCGCCGAGATGTGCACGAGACCATCCTGGTGCACGCCGATGTCGACGAAGGCGCCGAAGGCGGCGACGTTGGTCACGGTCCCCTCGAGGATCATGCCCTTCTTGAGATCCTTGATCTCCTCGACGCCCTCCTTGAACACTGCCGCCTTGAACGCCGGACGCGGGTCGCGGCCCGGCTTTTCGAGCTCGCGCAGGATGTCGGTGACGGTCGGCAGACCGAAGGTCTCGTCGACGAAATCCTTCGGCTTCAGCGTGCGCACGACGTCGCTGTTGCCGATCAGCGCCTTGATGTCGCTCTTGGTCGCTTCGAGAATCCGGCGCACCACGGGATAGGCTTCGGGATGGACGCCGGAGGCATCGAGCGGATCCTCGCCGCCGAGGATGCGCAAGAAGCCCGCGCACTGCTCGAACGCCTTCGGCCCGAGCCGCGGCACGTCCTTGAGCGCCTTGCGCGACTTGAACGGGCCGTTGGCATCGCGATGCGCCACGATGCTCTGGGCGAGGCCGGAGCCGACGCCCGAGACGCGCGCCAGCAGCGGCGCGGAGGCGGTGTTGACGTCGACGCCGACCGCGTTCACGCAATCCTCGACCACGGCGTCGAGCGATTTGGCGAGCTTGGCCTGACCGAGGTCGTGCTGATACTGGCCGACGCCGATCGCCTTCGGCTCGATCTTGACAAGCTCGGCAAGCGGGTCCTGCAGGCGCCGCGCGATCGAGACCGCGCCGCGCAGGGTGACGTCGAGGCCGGGCAGCTCCTCCGAGGCGAAGGCCGAGGCCGAATAGACCGACGCACCGGCTTCCGACACCACGATCTTGTTCATCTTCAGCTCGGGCAGACCCTTGACCAGCTCCGTGGCGAGCTTGTCGGTCTCGCGCGAGGCGGTGCCGTTGCCGATCGCGATCAGCTCGACGCGGTGCTTGATCGCGAGCCGGCCGAGGGTCGCCAGCGACTCGTTCCATTGCCGCTGCGGCTCGTGCGGATAGATCGCGGTGGTGTCGACCACCTTGCCGGTGGCATCGACGACGGCAACCTTCACGCCGGTGCGGTAGCCGGGATCGAGCCCCATGGTGACGCGGGTGCCGGCGGGCGCGGCGAGCAGGAGGTCGCGCAGGTTCGAGGCGAACACGCGCACGGCCTCGGTCTCGGCCGAATTCCACAGCCGCATGCGCAGATCGATATTGAGATGCACCTGGATCTTGGTGCGCCAGGCCCAGCGCACGGTATCGATCAGCCAGCGGTCGCCGGGACGCTTGAGATCGGCAATGCCGAACCGCTTCATGATCTTCAATTCATAGGCGCTCGGCACGCCCGGCGGCGGCGCCTCGGCCTCGGGCTGAATTTGCAGGTCGAGAATTTCTTCTTTCTCGCCGCGGAACATCGCGAGGATGCGGTGCGAGGGCAGTTTTGTCAGCGGCTCGGAGAAATCGAAATAGTCGGCGAACTTCTCGCCCTCGGTCTTCTTGCCGTCGCGCACCTTGGAGGCCATGCGCGCATTGGTCCACATCTCTTCGCGCAGGGCGCCGATCAGATCGGCGTCCTCGTCGAACCGCTCGACCAGGATGGCGCGGGCGCCGTCGAGAGCGGCAGCGGCGTCAGCGACGCCCTTCTCGGCGTTGATGAAGCCTTCCGCCACGACCTTCGGATCATTGCCGGGTTCAGCCATAAGCTGATTGGCGAGCGGCTCGAGGCCGGCTTCCTTGGCGATCTCCGCCTTGGTGCGGCGCTTCGGCTTGAACGGCAGATAGATGTCCTCCAGGCGGGCCTTGCTGTCAGCGGCCATGATCGAGGCCTCGAGCGCCGCATCGAGCTTGCCCTGCTCGCGGACCGATTCGAGAATCGCCTTGCGGCGATCCTCGAGCTCGCGCAGGTAAACCAGGCGCTCCTCCAGAGTGCGCAATTGCGCGTCGTCGAGCGCACCGGTCGCTTCCTTGCGGTAGCGGGCGATGAAGGGAACCGTGGCGCCGCCGTCGAGCAGCGTTACCGCCGCCTCGACCTGCTCGGCGCGAACCCCAAGCTCCTGCGCAATTTTCTGGTTGATGTTGGCCACGCGAGATTCCCTCTAATCCAAGCACGCGGGCGCAGGGGCGAACCACCGGCCGCGGGACGCCGCTTATGGACCAACCAAGGTTGATTCATCAAGGTGCGGTACGCAACCGTCGACAGAGGATTTTTTGCCCGACCGATGCGATCTCGCCACATTCGTGGGGGCGCGGCGACTTGACATCGGCCCCGCGTTCCGCGCCTGCTTGCTCCCGCCGGGCCAATGAACTCTCCGCACGAGGACCAATCATGCGTACCACATCGGTCGGCGTCTTCAGGATCGCCACCACGGGACCCGGCGACGTCTCCGGCCTGATGGACTTGATCGTTTCAGGCGCGATCGATCCCAACTCGATCCTGGCTATTCTCGGCAAGACCGAGGGCAATGGCGGCGTCAACGATTTTACCCGGGAGTACGCGGTGGCCGCGCTCTGCACGGCGCTGGCGCCCAAGCTCGGCCTGTCGGCGGAGGCGGTCGAGCAGCGTATCGCATTCGTGATGTCCGGCGGCACCGAGGGCGTGCTCAGTCCGCATCTTACGGTGTTCACACGGAGCGAGGCCGAGCGCCCGGCAGGCCTGTCCGGCAAGCGCCTCGGCATCGGCATGGCGCAGACGCGGGATTTTCTGCCCGAGGAGCTCGGCCGCTCCGCGCAAATCGCGGAGACGGCCAAGGCCGTGCAAGCCGCCATGGCCGATGCCGGCATCAACGATCCCGCGGACGTTCATTTCGTTCAGATCAAGTGCCCGCTGCTGACCAGCGAGCGCGTTGCGGCGGCAAACGCCCGCGGCAACACAACGGCGACGACAAACGCTTACAGCTCGATGGCCTATTCGCGCGGTGCGTCCGCGCTGGGCGTTGCGGTCGCGCTCGACGAGATCGGCGCCGACGTCGGCGATGAGGACGTGCTGCGGCGCTATGATCTCTTCTCCAAGGTGGCCTCGACCTCGTCGGGGATCGAGCTGATGCACAACGTCGTCATCGTGCTCGGCAATTCGGCGTCATCGGTAAGCGCGTGTGTGATCGGGCATGCCGTGATGGAGGATGCGATCGACGCCTCGGCGGTGCTATCGGCATTGAATAGTGTCGGGCTCGGCGCTGCGCCGCAAACCACAGCGTGCCGCACGCTCGTCAACATCTTCGCCAAGGCGGAGGCCTCGCCTGATGGCGCCGTGCGCGGCTTCCGCCACACCATGCTTGAAGACACCGACATCAGCTCGACACGCCACGCCCGCGCAGCGGTCGGCGGCCTGATCGCGGGCCTTGCCGGCACCGGCGCGGTCTACGTGTCCGGCGGCGCCGAGCATCAGGGGCCGGCCGGCGGCGGCCCGGTTGCAGCGATCGCACGACTGTCGGATTGATAGCCGGCAGCCCGACCTCTCCGCCGGGCGCAACCCTGCCCCTCGTGGCGCCTCGGTTGATTCACGCGGGCCGTTGCGAAAAAGGTGACGCCGCGATCTTGAGGGATTTGACTTCATGACTTTGCCGATGAGCTGGAATGAATGGGCGCAGCACGACGGCGTTGCGCTGGCAGGGCGCGTCCGCAAGGGCGAGCTGACGGCGAAGGAGTTGGCACGCCAGGCCGCCGCGGGCGTCGCCAAGGTCAATCCGGCGCTGTCCGGCGTGGTCGAGCTGTTCGAGGACGTGATCGCCGATCCCGCCAAGGACGGCGCAAATCTCGCAGGCCCGTTCGCCGGCCTGCCTTTCCTGATGAAGGACCTCGGGCCGACCATGAAGGGCCGGCTGCAGGAGATGGGCTCGCTGCTGATGCGCGGCAATCGCGCGAGCGCCGATACGTTCCTCACCGGCAAATTCCGCCAGGCGGGGCTCAACCTGATCGGACGCACCACGACGCCGGAGTTCGGCGTGTGCTCGTCGGCCGATAATCCGGCGGTCTACGTCACGCGCAATCCCTGGAATACCGACTATACCACCTGCGGCTCGTCGGCGGGCAGCGCCGCGATGGTCGCCGCGGGCGTGGTGCCGATCGCGCATGCGACCGACGGCGGCGGCTCGATCCGCATTCCCGCCGGCGTCAACGGCAATATCGGCCTGAAGGTCTCGCGTGGCGTGTTCTCACTGGCCCCGCACATGTCGGACCTCACCGGCCTCGTCTCGATACAGGGCTGCCAGTCGCGCTCGGTGCGCGACACTGCCGCCTTCGTCGATCATGCGCGCGGGCCTGCGCCCGGCGAGTTCATGCCGTTCTGGACCACGGCGCAGCCTTACACCGAGATGATCAAGCGCGATCCCGGCAAGCTTCGCATCGCGCTGTCGCACACATGGGGCAATTACACCGCGACGCCCGAGCTCGCTGCCGAGCTGGAGAAGGCCGGACGCTTCCTCGAAGGCCTCGGCCATCACGTCGACTATGCACTGCCGGAGATCGACCTTCCCGCCGCCTTCGAGGCGCAGACCACCTGCTACATCTCGAACTTCGCGGTGGTGATCTCCAACATGCTCGCTGCGCGCGGACTGGAAAAGCCGCCGGAGGATCTGATCGAGCCCATGAACATCCGCATCTGGGAAGCCGGGCGCCACACCAGCTTTGCCGAGCGGGCGAAGATGCAGGCCGTGTTCAACACGACCTCGCGCGGCTTCGGCAGCTTCTTCGAGCAATGGGACGTGATCCTGACGCCGATCACGGCGCTGCCGACGCCGAAGGTCGGCACCAGGGAATATCTCACCATCTCCGACAACCCTGATGTGCGCGACTGGTTCGACAATCTGTGGCGCTTCTTCGCCTTCACGCCGCTCGCCAATCTCTGCGGCATGCCGGCGATCTCGCTGCCGATGGCAGCGCAAGACCACGGCCTGCCACTCGGCATCCAGGCGATCGCCAAGCAGGCCAATGACGGTCTGTTGCTGCAGCTCGCCGCCCAGATCGAGCGCGCGCTCGACGGCAAGTGGAACGGCGGCAAGACCGCGAAGGTGCATGTGACGAAGGCGTGAGATAACAGGTCAATGCGGGAAGGTGATCGCGTTTCGCCGTCAGACCGAGTCAATCAAAATCATCGGGCGTGCGATCTCAGTTCTTCACCGCCGGTATCTCCTCCGCCACCGGCTGCTTCTGACCTTGCTGATACATTGCGAGCGCCTTGTCGAGGGCTTCGCGCAACGCCAGCGCCGCGGCGACACTGCAACGTAAGTGCGCGGTCTGGACCACGTCGACCCTGACGGCGGCGCCGACCGGCATCAACAGGTTTGCGGCAAGCTCGATCTGGATCGCGCCGTTGTGGTGGCCGAAGCAGGATGCGCCGTCGAAATAGATGATCGGCGCCCGCTCGGCGCTGGAGGTGGAAATGGTGACGGGCCCCTGGGCGGTCGAGGGCGTTTCGGGGTCGGCCATGGGCGCTCCTTGCAGTTCATCGACGAACGAAGCGCCCACCATCGGCGCTTCGGCGCGCCCTGTCGAGACCTAACCGCCCGGTGCGGGGCTCATTCGGGGTTTTGCGCGAGGGCCGACACTGGTCTAGAAGGTCCCCATGAGCACCACGCCGACCACGCTTGCCTTCGAGGAACTCGCCGAGGCCATCAAGGGCCGCCGCTCCGATTACGGCCATATCAGCGGGCTCCAGCTCGACCGCTTCGCACCTGGCGAGGCGTGGTCCAGCCTGCCCTATCGACCGGTCTTCGTCGGCGACACCGAGACCGGCGTGCTGCATGGCGGCGTCGTCACCGCGATGCTGGACGAGAGCTGCGGCATGGCGGTGCAACTTGCGCTCGACGGCACCCGCGCGATCGCGACTCTCGATCTGCGCATCGACTATCAGAAGCCGGCGACGCCCGGCCTCGACATCAAGGCGCATTCGGTGTGCTACCGCACCACGCGCTCGATCGCCTTCGTGCGCTCCACCGCCTACCAGGAGTCCGAAGAAGATCCGGTCGCGACTGCAACCGCCTGTTTCATGATCGGCGCCAACCGCACCAACATGCTCGCCGACCGCCGGATGGATGCACGCAGCATCCCGACGCTGGAGGCGCCGGCGGATCCGGACGGTCCCTTTGCGCGCAGCCCGTTCGCGCGCGCGCTCGGCATCCGCGTCAACGATGACGGCACGCTGACGATGCCGTTCTCGCCGCAGATCATCGGCAATCCGATCCTGCCCGCGATTCACGGCGGCATGACGGGCGCGTTCCTCGAAACCACCGCCATCATCGGGGTGGCGCGGGAGCTCGGCGCTGCCGCACCGCCCAAGCCGATCGGCCTCACCGTCAACTACTTGCGCTCCGGACGCGCGCTCGACACGTTTGCCGACGTCTCGATCGTGAAGCAGGGCCGACGTATCGTCGCCTTCGAGGCGCGGGCCTGGCAGGACGATGCTGCGAAGCCGATCGCCACCGCTTTCGGTCACTTCATGCTGCGCCCGACGCCTGGAAGTGACGAGGAATAAGCCCATTTTGACTTGACGGCCGCAGCTCCGGCCCCAACGATAGCGCGCCTTTCGCCAGAGGAATTGGATTGCGGCATCCGCTCGACATCGTTGCCATGTTCGCCGCACTCTGGCTGCTGGCATCGATGGTGCTCGACACGCTGACGCCGAAGGAGCTGACCGCGGTCATGATCGGCATCGCGATTGGCCCGGCCATCGTCATCACCGCCGTGTTCTATTACCTGCGCTGCCCGCGAACGGATTTTGCGGTGATGTTCGCAGCGCTGTGGCTGATCTCCGATATCGCCATCGCCCTCATCTCGCCAAAGCAGCTGCCGCATTTCCTGATCGCGCTCGGCTTTCTGCCGGCGCTGCTGATCGGCATCGTGCTGCACTGGCAGACTTTCACCTCTCCTCGACGAGGAGAGGTGAACCACCGCGCCGGCTGATATCACCGCGGCAAAAGATTCGTCTTCGCGAGGTCCAGCACCTCGTCGCCGCGGCCGTTCATCACCGCGCGGAGCACCCAGAGGCTGAAGCCCTTGATCTGCTCGGCCGTGATGGTCGGCGGCATCGACAGCTCCTGCTTGGCGGTGACGACGTCGAGCAGCGCCGGCCCATTGTGCGCCAGCATCTCTTTAATCGCGCCCGGAAGCTCGCCGGGATCCTCGACGCGCTTGGCAAAGATGCCCATCGCGCGCGCCATCGCGGCGAAATCCGGGTTCTCCAGGTCGACATTGGTGTCGACGAAGCCAGCCGCCTTCATCTCCAGCGCGACGAAGCCGAGCACGCCGTTGTTGAAGACGACCACCTTCACCGGCAGCTTCTCTTGCGTTAGCGTGATCAGGTCGCCCATCAGCATGGTGAAGCCGCCGTCGCCGGAGAGCGAGATCACCTGGCGCCCGGGCTGCGTAGCCTGCGCCCCGATCGCCTGCGGCATGGCATTGGCCATCGAGCCGTGCACGAAGGAGCCGATCAGCCGGCGGCGGCCGTTCATGTCGAGATAGCGCGCCGCCCACACCGTCGGGGTGCCGACATCGGCAGTGAAGACGGCATCGTCGGAGGCGTGGTCGCTGATGACCTTGGCGAGATATTGCGGATGGATCGGCTTGGCTCCGGGCGTGCCCTTGGCTAGCGAATCGAGGCCTTCGCGGGCTCTCTTGTAATGCGCGACGGAGTCGTCGAGATGCTTGCGCTGCGTCTTCGTCTTGAGCAGCGGCAGCAGCGCCTCGATGGTGAGCTTGACGTCGCCGACGAGGCCGAGATCGATCCTGCAGCGCCGCCCCAGATTTTCCGGGCGGATGTCGATCTGCGCGATCTTGGCATCATCAGGGAAGAACTGCTTGTAGGGGAAGTCGGTGCCGAGCATCACCAGCGCGTCGCAGCCGTGCATCGCGGCGTAGCCCGAGGAGAAGCCGATGAAGCCGGTCATGCCGACGTCATAGGGGTTGTCGTATTCGACATGCTCCTTGCCGCCGAGCGCGTGCACCATCGGGCTCTTCAGCGCTTCAGCGAGTTGCATCAAAGGCGCATGCGCGCCGGCGCAGCCGCGGCCGCAGAACAGCGTGATGCGTTCGGCGCCGTTGAGAAGATCGGCGAGCGCCTTCAGCTCGTCCGGCTGCGGCACGACCTTCGGCGGAGCCAGTGCAAGGCCGCGCGTCGTCGACAACGCGCGCTTCGGAGGACTCCGGAACGCAACATCGCCGGGCATGGCGACGACGGCGACGCCGCGCAAGCCCACCGCCGCGCGAATCGCGTTCTCCAGCACGTAAGGCAGCTGGCTCGGGTCCGACACCAGCTCGCAATAATGGCTGCATTCGCGAAACAGATTTTGCGGATGCGTCTCCTGGAAATAGCCGCCGCCGATCTCGGCGGTCGGGATCTGCGCCGCGATCGCCAGCACGGGAACGCGGCTTCGATGCGCGTCGAACAGGCCGTTGATCAGATGCAGATTGCCGGGGCCGCAGGAGCCCGCGCAGACCGCGAGGCTCCCGGTCATCTCGGCTTCGCCGGCCGCCGCGAAGGCCGCGACCTCCTCGTGCCGGACATGAATCCATTCGATCGTGCCGCGGCGGCGCAGCGCCTCGGTGAGCGCGTTCAGGCTGTCGCCGACGATGCCGTAGATGCGCTTGACCCCGGCCTGTTCGAGCGTTGCCACGAACAGATCGGCCACGTTGTTGATCGCCATGTCGGTCTCCTGATTCAGCCAATCGCGTACCACGATGCGCGCATGTCGGCATCGCGCCACCATATGGCAGAATAGACCATGTCAGGATTACGGCTAGTTTATTGCCGGCTCAATCTTTCTCAATTGCCCGATCGTATGCAGCAATTGTCACCTCTGCGCGGGCTGCGACATCTGCTGCTGTCATGCCTGGCTTGTAGAGGCTGGAGCCGAGCCCGAATGCGGTCACCCCGCCCTTGATGTACTCGGCAAAATTCTGATCGGAGACGCCGCCGACGGCGGCGATCATCACGCCTGCCGGCAACACGGCGCGGATCGCGGCGATACCGGCAGCGCCGAGCACGCTCGCCGGAAAGAATTTGAGGCTCGAGGCTCTCGAGCGCGCCGCCAGCAGCGCCTCGGTCGGCGAGAACACGCCGGGCATGGTCACCATGCGATGCTGATGCGCGCGCGCCAGCACTTCGGTGTCGACATTGGGCGAGACCATCAGCCTGCCGCCGACATCGTTGAGACGATCGACATCTGCCGTCGTCAGCACCGTGCCGGCGCCGATCAACACGTCTGATGGCGCGAGCTTCACGGCAAGCGCGATCGAGCGGAACGGATCGGGTGAATTCAGGGGGATCTCGATCGCGGTCATGCCGGCCTCGACCAAGACGCCGACGATCGCTTCGGTCTCCTCAGGCTTGATGCCGCGCAGGATCGCGACCAGCGGCCGCTGCATCGGCGGAAAGGGAACGCTCATCTCTCGCAGTCCTTCTACTTCGTCCAGATCGCGGCTGCCGCCATCGACAGGCCGCGGCGGACGGCTTCATCCGCATCGACCGGCTTTGCGGTTACCGAGAGCGCCTCGAATGCCAGCCGATACAGCACCGCAAGCCGCCCCGCGGCAATCAGCTGGACGCCCGCTTGCGGCACGGTGCCGGAGAGCCCTGCCGCGAGCTCCACACCGATCAACGTGCCCGACAGCGTCTCGCGCGCCGCGGCCGGCGTGCCGCCGAACAGAAGCTGTCGCGACCGTGCAGTGAACAGCAAGTTGGCGGCGAAGGCCGGAGCGTCGAATGCGGCCTTCACGGCTGCCTTGAAGCTCGCGATATCTTCGGCGTCATCAGCGCCGGCGACCGCGAGCGACAGGATCGTCTCGCGCGAGACGGCGCTGAACAGCTCGCCGGTCATGAAGGTGGAGAAGCGCTCGACCGTGCCGTCTTTCATCCGCACCCATTTCGAATGCGTGCCGGGCATGCAGACCAGCGCCTCGCCCGCGGCATCGAGACCGAGCGCGCCGAGCAATTGCGTCTCCTCGCCGCGCATGACGTCCGGCACCTTGGCATCGCGCTGGGCGATGCCCGGCAGGATGCGAATGTCGCGCGCCTCGCCCGGCACGCGCACTGCCTGTTTCAGGACGGTTGAGAGCTTTGCCGGCGTGTCGACGTAGCCGGCCTCGACCCAGCCGGTCTTGGCGCCGGCCATGCCGCAGACCAGAACCGGTAGATGCGTGGGCGCTTCGACCGCGGCCAGATGCGCTTGCAGCACGGCGGGAAAGCCGGTCTTCGCCGCCGCCAGCATGCCCTCACCGCTGCGGCGCTCGGCCAGCACCTGACCGGCGCGGTCGACCAGCCAGAGCCGGAAGCTGCTGGTGCCCCAGTCCACCGCGACATAGGCGGGTTCGGTCATTTTCGGGTCTCGTCCTCGTCTCATGGTCAAGACGCCGTCTCGCTACACATGAGACGATGTCCAGCAGGCTTCCGTCGAGATACCGGCTATTGCGCGAGCAAACCAGCCCTTTCTCTTCATTTTGAGGCTCCGCCGCGCTGGCACACCGCTTGCTCAAGGTTCATCACTCGACAAGGTTCATCACCCAACTCCGTCAACGCGCGACAAGACGCGTCAACATCAGATGAGGAAATCCATGGAGATCGGCTATTTCACGATGCCTTCGCATCCGCCGGAGTGCGGCCTCAAGGAAGGGAACGACTGGGACCTGCAGGTCATGCGCTGGCTCGACGAGCTCGGCTATCAGGAGGCCTGGGTCGGCGAGCACCACACCGCGCCCTGGGAACCCAATCCCACGCCGGACCTCCTGATCGCGCAGGCCTTGATTCAGACCAAGCGCTTGCGCATCGGTCCGGGCGGCTTCCTGCTGCCCTATCATCACCCGGCCGAGCTCGCCAACCGCGTCGCCATGCTCGATCATCTCTCCGAGGGCCGGCTCAATTTCGGCGTGGCGGCGAGCGGGCTGCCGAGCGACTGGGCGATGTTCAACGTCGACGGCATGAGCGGGCAGAACCGCGACATGACGCGCGAGGCGCTGGAGATCATCCTGAAGCTGTGGACCGAGCCGGCGCCCTTCACCCACAAGGGGAAGTACTGGACGGTGACCAAGCCGGACACGATGTTCGACTTCCTCAAGCCTCATATCAAGCCGCTGCAGGCGCCGCATCCGCCGATCGGCGTTGCGGGCCTTTCCAAGAACTCGGACACGCTCAAGCTCGCTGGCGAGCGCGGCTTCATCCCGATGAGCCTCAACCTCAACCCGGCCTATGTTTCCAGCCACTGGGACTCGGTCGAGATCGGGGCGGCCAAGACCGGTCGCAAGCCGAACCGCCAGGACTGGCGCCTGGTGCGCGAGGTATTCGTCGCCGACACCGACGAGGAGGCCTGGAAGCTCTCGACCGGCGACATGATGGGCCGGATGATGAGCGAGTACTTCCTGCCGCTGCTCGGGCATTTCGGCTTCAAGGATTATCTGAAGCACGCGCCCGATGTGCCAGACAGCGACGTCACGGTCGAATATTGCGCCAAGCGGAACTGGATCGTCGGCTCGCCCGCGACGGTCGCCGAGAAGATCGAGAAGATCTACGACGAGGTCGGCGGCTTCGGCGTGCTGCTCGTGTTCGGCTTCGACTACAAGCACAAGGCCGAGGCCTGGCACCACTCGCTCTCGCTGCTGAAGAACGAGGTGATGCCGCGCCTTGCGCATCTCGGCTCCGCGAAGAAGGCGGCTTGACGCTCAGCGGGTGCGGCGCGATCGTGTCGCACCCGCTTCAATTCTGGGAGATTTCCGCGTGACGGTGGACGCGAAGGACTTCAAGCAGGCGATGCGTCAATGCGCCGGCGCCGTGGCGCTGGTAACGGTCGGTGCCGAACACGGCAAGCGCACCGGGTTGACAGTGACCTCGGCCTGCTCGTTGTCTGACAAGCCGCCCTCGCTGATCGTCTGCGTCAACCGCAACGCCAGCGCACATGCGCGCATCCGCGAGGAAGGTGCTTTCGCCATCAACTTCCTGCACGAGGATCACGCGATGCTCGCCCTCACCTTCAGCGGCCAGAAGGGCGTCAACGGCGACGATCGCTTCGCCTTCGGGCAATGGACGCGTGGCGTGACCGGCGCGCCGGTGCTGACGGATGCGGTGGCCGCGTTCGACTGCGTGCTGGCGCAGGAGTTCGAGACGACGACGCATTCGATCTTCGTCGGCGAGGTCCGCAGCGTGTCGCATGCGGATACGGCGCGGCCGCTGGTGTACCTGCGCAGCAGTTTTCACACGCCACAAGAGATGCGCGAGATCGTGACAGTCGGCGACCTCGATTCACGCCATCTGAGCTGGACGGATTTTTCGTAGGCCTTGCGCCGACATTGTAGGGTGGGCAAAGGCGCACTTGCGCCGTGCCCACCTCCGATCAAACATCACGACAAGAGCGGTGGGCACGCTTCGCTTTGCCCACCCTACGACATCTGCGTTCGCGGCAGAGACCTCTCAACTTTTCTTGCCGCACGCGGATCGAGCGCTACTGTGCCGTTTCGATCTTCAGCTGCTTGATCTTGCGATACAGCGTGGCGCGGCTGAGCTTCAATGCGCGTGCGGCTTCCGTCACGCGTCCACCATGCTCACGTAGCGCCGCGACAATCGTCGCACGCTCGGCTGCTTCGAGATCAGGCTCCGTCCGTCCAGCAAACGGCGGCAGATCGAGATCTGCATCGGTGATGACGCCATCTTCCGCCGTGCAGCCGGCGAGCCGCAGCACGTGGCGGAGCTGGCGCATGTTGCCGGGAAACGGGTAGACCGCGAGCTGCGACCATGCTTCCTCCGAGAGCCGGCAGCTCGGCGCCTCCTCGCGCGCGATCTGGCGGATGATGTCGTCGCGGTCGGCGCGCTCGCGCAAGGCGGGCAGACGCACCTCGATGCCGCGCAGGCGAAAATAGAGGTCGGCGCGGAAGGCCCCCGCTTCCGCCATGCGGCCGAGATCGCGATGCGTGGCGCTGATCAGGCGGATGTCGACCGCGACAGGCTTGAGCGCGCCGAGCGGCCAGACCTCGCGGTTTTCCAGAACGCGCAACAGGCGCGTCTGCAAGCCGATCGGCATGTCGCCGATCTCGTCGAGGAACAGCGTGCCGCCGTCGGCCTGCACGATCAGGCCCTTCGAGCCCTCGCGCCGCGCGCCGGTGAAGGCGCCGGCCTCGTAGCCGAACAGCTCGGCGTCGATCAGGCTCTCGGGCATCGCCGCGCAATTGAGCGCGACATAATTGTTGCGCGCGCGGTTGCTCGCACCGTGAATAGCCCGCGCGAACACGTCCTTGCCGACGCCGGTCTCGCCATGCAGCAGCACCGGCAGATTGTGGTCGCCGATGCGCATCAGCCGTTTCACGCTTCCGATCAGGCCGGGATCGCCGCCGGCGAGCCGGTGCAAGGCGTCGAAGCGATCGACGGGCGGATCGCGACGCTTGGTGAGCGGCCGCGCGCGCTGCGGCGGCGCGATCTGCCCCTGCCCCAATGGGCTGCCATCGGCGCGGCGCAGCTGGACTATGTCTTCTGCGTCGCGCGCGGCGTGATGATCGAACTTGATGTAGCGCGACAGGTCGATGCCGGACGCGATCAGGCCGTCGGTGAGGCCCAGCAATGCACGCGCGGATCGGCATGCGCCGACGACGCGGCGATCGTCGTCATAGGCGAGCAGGCCGCTACCGCCGTCGCCTGGCACGGTCGCGATCCAGGCATTGCGGAAATGGTCGCGGAAGATCGCGCCCTCGATGCGGCGCGTCGCCTGCATCGTGACCGCGAGCGCGAGCTGATGCGCGGCGCGGCTGAGATCATCCCGGCAAGACGTGATGTTGACGGCGCCCGCGATGCGGCCGACGGGATCGAATAGCGGCGCGACCGCACAGGAGAAGATGCCCCATTGCTCGCGAAAATGCTCGTCGCGATGAACCAAGATCGGCTTTTGCTCCGCAAGGCAGGTGCCAAGCCCGTTGGTGCCTTCATGGGCCTCGGAAAAATTCGAGCCGGTATAGACTTTCCAGCGCAGGAAGATCTCCGTGTCGGCCTCGCCCGGCAAGCGGCTGAACAGCATGGTCGCGTTGGCATCAGCAAGATTGACGCAATAGCCGGCCTCGCGCAGCACACGGGCGAGATCCTCGAGCTCGGACGTGGCCAGCCGGATCGTCGCCTCCATGGGCTGGGCGACGCGGCGGATCTCGGCTGCGGTCAGCGTCTGCGGCGGGCCCCGACGGGCCGGATCGAGTTTGTGGCTGATCAGGGAGCGCCGCCAGGAATCGGCAATCCGCGAAGAGGCATCGACGTCGGCCACATGATTGGCGACGGACAAGACACGGGCGACATGGTTCGAGGCCGAGAGGCTGGCCATCGCGGACGTCTCCACCCTGTATTATTGTGCAAAGTCTGGCACCACAGGCGGGGATGTCAATCGGGAACCGGGACGCAGTTGTAGGTCGCGATATCTCGGCGCCGTCATGGCCGGGCTTCGTCCCGGCCATCCACGTAGTGCAGCGCGCGCGAAAGAACGTGGATGCCCGGGACGAGCCCGGGCATGACGGCGTTGATATGGATTTGCCTCAAGCATCGGGTTGCTGCACCGCCCTCACCACGTGTCGATGCACGGCCGCTTCTTCTTCGTCCTCGGCTCGGGCTTCGGCACCGTGCGCAAGCCCGCCATGATCCAGCGCCGCGTCTCGGCCGGGTCGATGACGTTGTCGATCTCGAACACGGAGGCGATCGAGACCGCTTTGCCGTTGGCATAGAGCTCGGCGACCTTGTTGCGGTAATAGGTCTCGCGTTGCTCGGGGTCGGCGATCGCCTCCATCTCCTTGCGGAAGCCGAGGCGGACGTAGCCTTCCAGGCCCATGCCGCCGAACTCGCCGGTCGGCCAGGCCGCGGTGAAGAAGGAGGCATGGAAGCCGCCGCCGATCATCGATTGCGCGCCGAGACCGTAGCCCTTGCGCAGCACGATGCCGAACAGCGGCACGGTGAGGCTGGCGCCGGTCACGAACATGCGCGAGACGTGGCGCACGATCGCGGTCTTCTCCGCCTCCGGGCCGACCATGAAGCCAGGTGTGTCGCACAGCGAGACAACAGGCAGATCGAAGGCGTCGCAGAGCTGGAGGAAACGCGCGGCCTTGTCGCCGGCGTCGGCATCGATGGCGCCGCCGAGATGGCGCGGATTGTTGGCAATCAGGCCGAACGGCTTGCCTTCGATTCGGACCAGCGCCGTGATCATGCCGACGCCGTAGTCGCGGCGCAGCTCCAGAACGGAATCCCTGTCGGCGACGAGGTCGATCACGCTGCGGATGTCGTAGACACGCAGGCGGTTCTCGGGGATGGCGCGGCGGAGCAGGCGCTGGTCGGCGGCCTCCCACGCCGTCACTGCGCCCTGGAAATAGGACAGATACTTTTGCGCGACGCGGGTCGCTTCCTCCTCGTCCTCGACCAGGATGTCGATGACGCCGTTCGGCGACTGGAATGATACGGGGCCGACCTCGGCCGGATGATAGACACCGAGGCCACCGCCCTCGATCATGGCAGGACCGCCCATGCCGATCGAAGCGTTCTTGGTGGCGATGATGACGTCGCAGCAGCCGAGCATCGCGGCGTTGCCGGCGAAGCAATAGCCGGAAACGACGCCGACGACAGGCACGAGGCCCGAGAGCCGCGCGAACTGCACGAAGGACGGGCCGTCGAGGCCGGTCATGCCGAGCCGGTCGGTATCGCCGGGCCGGCCGCCACCGCCTTCGGCGTAGAACACCAGCGGCACGCGCCAGTCTTCCGCCAGCGTCAGCATGCGGTCTATCTTCTTGTGGTTCATGTGGCCCTGCGTGCCCGCGAGCACGGTGTAGTCATAGGCGACGACGATGCAACGCGCGCCTTCAGGCCCGAACTTCTCGGCATTGACCGTGGCGACGCCCATGACGAGGCCGTCGGCCGGCGTGTTCTTGATGAGATCGTCGAGCTTGCGACGGCGGCGCTGCGCCGCGATCGCGAGACTGCCGTACTCCATGAACGAGCCGTCGTCGACGAGCTGGGCGACGTTCTCGCGCGCGGTGCGCTGGTTGGTGTTGCGCCGCCGCTCGACTGCAGCGGGGCGGTTCTCGTCGAGCGTGTTCGCCTGGCGCGCAATCAGCTCGGCGAGATCGGGGCGGATATGGTCGAGATCGACATCGGCTTCCGCCGTCGTGCTGTCGGCGGCGACGTCGAGCGGCTCGAGATAGAGGATCGGCTCGCCATGCATCAGCGTGACGCCGTCGCCGGCGATGAGCTTCATCACCCGGCCGCCCTGCTCGGCCATGACGAGGTGCTCCATCTTCATGGACTCGATCACGGCGAGCTGCTGGCCCGGGCGGACGATCTCGCCCTCCGTCACCTGGATGGTGACGATGGTTCCTTGCAGCGGCGCCGCGACCATCACCGTGCCTTCGGGTACGGCTGGCGCGACGTGCACCTCCGCGCCGTGACCGGCGCCGCACTCGGACGCGGCGAAGTAAAGCGGCTTGGCGGCGCCATCCGATGCTTCCACGAGCCTGGCGATGTTGCGGTCGATGAAATCAGTCGCGATACGGTTGGTCCTGAAATCGGGATGCGCGAGCACCGCCTGAAGGAAAGCAATGTTGGTGACGACACCGTCGATCCGGAACTCGCGCAAGCTGCGCGAGGCTTTCGCGACCACATCATGCCAAGCCTCGCTCCGCGTGTGCACGATCACCTTCGCCAGCAGTGAGTCGAAGGAGGCGCTGGTCTTGTAGCCGGCATAGCCAAAGCTATCGACGCGGACGCCGGGCCCCGACGGCGGCTCGAACACGGCTAGGACGCCACCGGTCGGATGCGTGGCGCCTGACACGTCCAGCGTCTCCATGTTGACGCGAAGCTGCATGGCATGGCCGCGCGGCTTCGGGATCGATGCCTGCGCAAGACCGAGCGAGCTTAATGTGCTGCCTGCGGCGACCACGAGCTGGGCGCGGACGAGATCGACGCCGAGCACCTCTTCCGTGACGGTGTGCTCGACCTGGAGCCGCGGGTTGGCCTCGATGAAGGCGAAGCTGTCCTCGGCGGTTCCGTCGACCAGAAACTCGAACGTGCCGAGATTGTCGTAAGACGCAGCACCCGCCAGCTGCTTTGCCGCCTCAATGATGCGGCCGCGCAGGGCATCGCTCAATGACGGGCTCGGCGCCACCTCGATCAGCTTCTGGTGCCGGCGCTGGATGGTGCATTCGCGTTCCCAGAGATGGGAGATCGCACCATGGCGGTCGCCGATGATCTGGACCTCGATGTGGCGCGCCTGCCGGATCAGCCGCTCGGCATAGACGCCCTCGAAGCCGAACGCCGCCTTGGCCTCGGATTGGCAGCGCGCATAGGCTTCCGAAAGATCGGACGCGTTCTCCACCACGCGCATGCCACGGCCGCCACCGCCCGCCATCGCCTTGATCACGATCGCAGCGCTGCTGCCGAGCGAGGTAAAGAATGCCGTGATCTCCTCGAGGCTCGACGGCCCGCTGGTGCCGGCAATGATCGGCACGCCGCAGCGTTTCGCCAGCTGACGTGCCGCAACCTTGTCGCCGAACAGCTCGAGCGCAGCGGGTTTCGGCCCGACGAAGGTGATTCCGGCGTCGGCGCAGGCTTTCGCGAAGGCCGCGTTCTCGCTGAGGAAACCGTAGCCGGGATGCACGGCATCGCACGCCGCGCTCTTCGCCGCCATTACCACGGCGTCGACGTCGAGATAGGCCCGTGCGCCGCGGCCGGGGATCTCGATCGCCTCGTCCGCAACGCGCACGTGCAGCGACAACGCATCGTCGGCAGGATGGATCGCGACCGTCGCAATGCCGGCATCGGCCGCCGCGCGTGCGATGCGGATGGCGATCTCGCCGCGATTGGCGATCAGGAGCTTCTTGAACGACATCGTCTCTCTCACTGGACGGCAGGAGGATTTGGATTGAGGTCCTGCTTCCTGACCTTGCCCGTTGCCGTCAACGGCAGCCCATCGATAATGCAGACTTCCGGAACCTTGTAGACGGCCATGCGCTCGGCGCACCAGGCGCGCAGTTCTTGTTCTGAGACCGTGCCGATCGCTTCCGGCTTGAGCTGGATGTAAGCGACCGGCACCTGGCCCTTGTCCGGATCATCACGGCCGACCACGCCCGAGCCCAGCACCTTCGGATGCTGCCCCAGCAACGCCTCGATCTCCGGCGGAAACACGCTCATGCCCTTGACCTTCAGCATCTCCTTGCGCCGGCCGAGGAAGTGCAGAAAACCGTCCTCGTCGATGGTGCCGATATCCCCGGTGCGCAACCAGCCGTCGACGAGCGATTCCGCCGTCGCCTCGGGCTTGTTCCAGTAACTCTTGAGCAGCGACGGCGTACGCACGCGGATCTCGCCTTCGGCTCCCAGCGGCAGCAGCGCACCGGTCTCGAAATCGGTGATCTTGAACTCGGCGCCGGGGACCGGCAGGCCGACGAAGATCGGCTGGCTGTTGAGGTCGAAATCCCCGTCCTGAAAGCCAGCGGTGAAAGTATTGGAAGTGTGGGTCTCGGTCATGCCCCAGGCCGCCTCCATCAGGATCGTGCCGGTGAGGTCCTTCCAGCGCCTGCGATAGCCGGCGTTGAGCTTCTTGACGAAGGAGACCACGCGCACTTGTTGCAGCGACGACAGGTCGAACTCGCTCCAGCGCGGATGGTCCATCATCTCGACCGCGCTGTCGACCGGCATCGCCGTCATCGTGACCTTGTACTTGTCGATCGCCGCCATCGCGCCGACAGCGTCCCAGCGCGCGAGCAGAACCAGCGTGCCGCCCGAGAACAGCGGGAAGATCAGACCGGAATTCTCGCCCGCAATCCAGAACTCCGGAAAGAACGACAGGAACACGCTGCTCTCGTCCGAAGGAATCGAGATGCCGTAATTGGCGGCAGCCGTGTAGACCATGTCGCGATGGGTATGCACGCACCCTTTGGGCATGCCGGTGGTGCCGCCGGTGTAGTTGAGCGCAGCGACATCATCGAGGTGAGGCGGCGGCAGCGGGGTCGGTGCGGGCAGTGCCGCGAGCGCCGGCAGGAGATCAGTTGCGCCGGAGACCGCAACGCGCGGCGTGCGGATCGAGTCCGGTGCCGGAAAGGCAGGCGCCGCCGGCACGACATCGGCGAAGCTGGTGACGATGATCTCGCGCAGGCGCACGTCGCCGCGGACCTGATCAACGATAGGCATGAGCTGGTCGAGCGCGACGATCACCTCGGCCTGGGTGTCATTGAGCTGGTAGGACAATTCGAACGCGCGCGACAGCGGGCTGACGGGGGCATGGACCGCGCCGAGCTTCAGGATACCGAAGAACACGACGTGGAATTGCGGACAGTTCGGCAGGAAGACGGCGACGCGATCGCCCTTGCGCACGCCCTTTGCCTGCAACAGCGCCGCAAAGCGATCGCTCTGCCGATCGAGATCGGCATAAGTGGTCACATGCCCGTAGAAGATCACCGCGGGCCGCTCCGGACTCCGCTTCGCCCAGGTGCGCAGATATTCCGTCAAGGGAACTTCGCCGTGCAGATAGTTCGGCGAGCGCGGCAGGCCCTTCGGCCAGGCCTTGTCCCACAGGCCGCGCAAGGTGGCGAGGTAGTCATTCTCGTCCAGGCCCGTGTTCATGACGTCCTTCCCGTGTTGCTTTTCTTTTCGCGAGGGACGCAAGGCAGCATCGCTCGACCTCGTTACACGTCGAGCACCGCAGAGTTGATGTCAAGGAAAACAGTTTTCCGCAGCACGGCCGATGCCGCGGCGCGGAAAAACCAGAGGTTACGCCGCGACGAGACGAGTGATCCGTCGCACGGCAGATGGGATCGGGGCGATGATTGGCGCCGCGAACATCGGCTGAAGCTCGTGGGCCGCTTCACCCAGCGGCCCGCCGCCGATGATGACCGCTTCCGCTCTGTCTCGCACAATGCAGGCCTCAACCGCGCCGGCGAGCGCTGCGCGCAGCTGCGCCGGATCGCGCATCAGCTCTTGCGGATCACCGTCGGCGAAGCGCGTGCCGGTGTAGCTTGCGCGCAAGCCCAGCGTATCAGGCAATGCATCGATCTTCGCTTTCAGCAACGGCGTCGTGGTCGCCACGCCGAACCGGCGACCGTTCCCGGCGGCTTCCAGCATCGCGGATTCGCCGATGCCGACGGCGGGCAGCTTCATCGCCGCCTTGATCCCGGTGAGACCGGGATCACCGAATGCCGACACGATGACGCCGTCGCACTCGCCGCCACGGAGACGCGCGATCTCCTCGACCTCCAGCGCAGCCACTTCCAGCGCGTCCGCCGAGACGATCATCGTGGGCGCACGCGTTGCCGTGGCGCCGACGATATCGAAACCATCGGCGGCAGCGGACCTTGCGATCGCCACCATCATCGTGGTGGTCGCCTCGTTGCTGTTCGGATTGATCAGGAGGATGCGCGCGCGTCGATCGGAGTTTTGGCCCATCCTCCCGCTATACTAAGCCGCCCGCACGCCCGCAACGAAGGCGCTGACCTCGTCCTGCAGCGATTGCAGCTTGTGCGTCAGCCGGCCGCTCGATTGCAGTACAAGGCCGGCGGCCTGTCCGGTCTCGGCCGTCGCATCGGTGACGCCGGAGATGTTGTGCGAGACCTGGTCGGTGCCGGAGGCCGCCTCCTGCACGCTGTGCGCGATCGCCTTCGTCGCGGCGCCCTGCTCCTCGACCGCCGCGGCGATCGACGAGGAGATCTCGTTGACCTCCATGATGGTGGCGCGGATGCTCTCGATGTTGCCGACGACCTGATTGGTCTCGGCCTGGATCGCGGTGATCTGCGCGCCGATCTCGTCGGTCGCCTTCGCGGTCTGGCTCGCCAGCGACTTCACTTCGCTCGCGACCACCGCAAAGCCCTTGCCGGCCTCGCCCGCGCGCGCCGCCTCGATGGTGGCGTTGAGCGCGAGCAGATTGGTCTGCGAGGCGATCTGGTTGATGAGGTCGATGACCTCGCCGATCTTGTGCGCGGCGGCGGCAAGGCCCTGCACGGTGTCGTTGGTGCGCTGGCCGTCGGCGGCGGCCTTGTCGGCCACTGTCGCGGCCTGCGCGACGCGCTGGCTGATCTCGGCGATCGAGGCCGACAATTCGCCCGCGGCGGAGGCCACCGTCTGCACGTTGCTCGAGGCCTGCTGGCACGCGGTGGCGACGAAGCTCGCACGGTCGCTCGCCTTGTTGGCGGTTTCCGACATGCCCTGCGCGGCCTGCTGCATCGCGCGGGCCTCGTCGAAGACGTCGCGGACGACGGCCTGCACGCTCGCCTCGAACTTGCCGGCGAGATCGGTCATGGTCTTGCGCTTCTCCTCGTCGGCCTTCTGCTTCAACTCCTGCTGCTCGGCATGCATCCGGCTCACCGCCGATGCATTGTCCTTGAACACGGCGAGCGCCTTGGCGAGGCCGCCGACCTCGTCGCGGCGGTCGGTGTAGGGCACGTCGAAGGCGCTGTCGCCGGCGGCAAGGCGCTCGGTCAGCGCGGTGATCCGGGCCAGCGGCCGGGTGACGCTGCGGCCGATCAGGAAGGAGGCGCCGAGCACCACGACCAGCACAGCGAGACAAATATAGGCGAAGGTCATCGCGTTCTGGCGGAAGGCGGCATCGACGTCGTCCAGATAGATGCCAGTGCCGATGATCCAGCCCCAGGGCGCAAAGCCCTTCACATAGGAGATTTTCCCGACCGGCTGGTCGAAGCCGGGCTTCGGCCAGAGGTAGCCGTAGAAGCCCGCACCCTGCTTGGTGACGACGTCAACGAAGCCCATGAAGAGCGCATTGCCGGCGGGATCCTTCATCCCGGAGAGATCCTTGCCGTCGAGCTCGGGCCTGATCGGATGCATGACCATCTTGGGGGTCATGTCGTTGATCCAGAAATACTCGACCTTGTCGTAGCGCAGACTCTTGATCTCGGCCATCGCGCCGGCCTGCGCCTGCTCGCGCGAGAGCTTTCCTTCGCTCTCGAGTTTCTGGTAGTGCGCCAGGATGCCGTAGCCAACATCGACCATCTGCTGCGTCTTGGCCTGACGGTCGGCGACCATCTGCGTGCGCAGGGTCGAGAGGGCGACCGGCGCCAACGCGATCATGCCGAGGAGGCTGATGCCGACAATCAGGACCAGCTTGAAACTGATGCGGGAGAAAATCATCGGTGCTCACAGGAATTGGAAGGGCTGATATGCCAGATTATCCCGCGTCTCTTAGCAAAGCTTTAAGCATTCGGGTTCCGACACTCCGAAATTTTGCGGGGAACGTGACCGGCACGCTCGTATGGCCACGAGACAAAGCGAGACCGACCTCACCCGAGATACGAATTCTTCCAATCTAGAACACCTCGACATCGTCTCTCCGCGCGTTGACTTGGAGAGCTCTCTGGCAGAACGATCGGCGCAGATCATCCGCGCCAGCGCTGGCGTGAGCGCAGCCGGAGGCCAGAGGCACAATGCATCGATCGACATACACGAGGCCCGTCGACCTTCCTGCGCTGAGTGCGGCGGAGCGGCTCTTCATCTGGGGATTTCGGGCGAAGGCGCGTAGCGGAAGCGCCGTCCCGACGGCGGCCGATATCCAGCAGGTGTACGACCATTTTCGCGTCGGCGATGCCGTGCTGTCGCTGGATTCCATCATCGAGATCTTTGCCTGCACCGCGCATACCGCGATCGAAGTGCACTGCCCCACCTGTCCGCGCATGTCCGACAGCGAGCGCGGAATCTTGCGCGCGATTGCCGCGGCCCAGCAGGACCGCGTCGATGTCGCGCGCGAGCAGTTCGAGCGCTGGCTGCCGCCGATCGGCGCCGATTGGGCGCTCGCGCCGGTCCTGGGGCTTGCGACGATCTTCCGCATGGCCGGCCTCGTCCTGCCCGACCGGCACGAGCCGCCTGTCGCGCATGACGGAATTTCGGCGATGAAGAGCTGGTTCGTCGGCAGCGCCACGTTGCATTGACGCGATCGTTCAAGATGCGGGCCAGTTGCGATTCTGCGGCGACGTCGGACGCGGGTGAGCGGCTGCTCTGTCCACTCCAAGCCGCGCTTGCGACCCGTCCGGACATCGACAGCTACGATGATTTTTCCCGCCTCGCGCTGGCGCTGCTCCGCTTCATCGGAGCGGCCTATGCGACCGGCGCATCGGATTGCTGGGAAGCGGCCTATCGCTTTGCCGAGGAAGCGCCCGGCATTGCCGACAGTCCGCTGCTGGTCGCGCGCGCGGCCGCGCTCGTCAGGATCCTGCGCAAGGAGCGGCCCTGCGAGCTGTGCTTCATGCCGCCGTCCTGCAGGCGCCTTTCCAAGGACGAGGCGGAATTGATGCGACTGCTGGCGGTCGCGCGCCGCAAGCAGCCGGGCGAGCTCGAATCCACCGTTGGCCAGGTCGTTGACTTCGGCGAGGATGCTGCGACACGCGCGGTCAACGCGCTCGCGCTGTGCTGACACCTATCCGCCATTCCTGCCGAGCACGAGATCGATCGTGTGCGCGGCGATCTTGCGCAATTGGGGCTCGTCCCCGAAGGCACGCTCGAGCACGGCGAGGCCGCGCGTCACGGTGACGATGTGCAGCGCCGCAGCCGCGGGATTGCCGTCGAACTCGCCCCGCGCCGCGCCAGCGGCCAACGTGTCCTGAAGCAGTGCGGTGATGCGCGAGATCAGGTTCGCAAAAGCCTGGCGCGCGTTGTCGTCGAGCCCCTCGCCTTCGGTGCCGCCGAGTTCCATCAGCCCGCGCGTCGTCGGACAGCCGCGCGGCGGCGTGCCCGAGCGGAAATTGGTGATGGTCAGATCGAAGAACGCGGTGAGGCGCTTGCGCAAGGAACCTGCCCCGAGCGCCTTTTGCACCTTGGCGAGATAATCCCCCGCGTAGCGTTCATAGGCCTGCAGGAATAGCGCCTGCTTGCTGCCGAAGGCATTGTAGAGACTCCCGCGCTGGACCGCCGCATCGCGCGCAATGTCGGACAGCGAGGTGCCGCGCACGCCCTTGCGCCAGAACTGGTCGAACGCGATGCGCAGAACCTCGTCATGATCGAACTCGCGCGGTCTCAAGCTTGGCTCCGCAAAATATTTGACATGCCGTCAAGAACATGCTTTCTCGACATCGTGTCAAAAACCGATCGAGATTGATAGTCCGTTTTTTCTCAATTGGCCGAGCCGGCGGCGTTCACATCGCCGTGTCGGCCGGAGCCGCATGCAAAGGGCCGCGTGATGCCTCTCCTCCACATTTCGATGCGCGCTGGTAAGCCGCAAAGCTACCGGCAGGCGATTCTGGACGGACTTTACCGCGCGATGCGCGAGGCCCTGAACGTGCCCGAAGGCGATGCGTTCATGGCCATCACCGAGCATGAGCCGGCCAACTTCCGCTGCGGCAATGCTTACGGCGTCGAGCGCAGCGAAGACGCCCTGCTGATCCAGATCACCGTGTTCGCCTCGCGCACGGCCGAGCAGAAGAAAGCGCTGTATCGCCGGATCGCCGACCTGCTCGGCGAGAACCCGGGGATCAGGCCCGAGGACGTGTTCGTCAACGTGCTCGACGCGCCCAAGGAGAACTGGTCCGTCGGTCACGGCATCGCGCAGTTCGCGTGAGGTGCACGGCGACGGATGGCCAGTCGAGGACTGAGATTCAGCGTCCTGCATGCGCACCGTGGTGACGGTGATAAGCGCTCGGCGAGGGCCAGGTCCAGCCCTTCAGGGCCGTTCGATCCGGCTCGAAGATTTCGATCTTGAGCGGATGGCATGCCGCGGCATCGCTGGAATGGGTTGCGCTGCAGTCTCCACCCGGACAGGCCGACAGCGCGCCGAGCAGGTCGATCTCCGCGAAGAACTCGATGAAGTCGCCGGGGCGGACTGGACTTGCCTTCATGAAATATTGGTGCGTGTCCCCAGTGAAGCCGGTGCACATGAAGACGTTGAGCACGTCGTGGACATCATGCTCCACTGCGGCCGGATCCGCCTTCAATTCGGTGGCGAGGGCGCGGGACAGGTTGGAGTGGCAGCAAAAATCGTAAGCCGTGCCGTTCAGCAGGAGATTTGTGTAGGGATCGCAGCGCGTGCCGATCACATCGTGAATGCCGGCACCGTCCGCGTCGAAGCCGTACCAGCCAAGCGTATCGTGGCTGATGGTCGCCATCGGCCGAAGATAGGGCATATTGCTCCAGAGCCGGTCACCGATGCCGACATGCGTGCCATGGAGCGCCCGCGTCTTGCCGCTGAAGAAGCGCTCGGAGAGATCGTCTGCATTCCAGAGATTGAGGTCGCCGACCTGCGGGCCTTCGATGCTGACGATGCGGAAGAACTGGCCGCGCGCCACGCGAAAGGCACGGGCATCGCGTGGGGGCACGATAAGCTCGTGCGTCTTGACCGCAGCACGGCGGACTATTTCGAGCGCGGCCATGTCCGGCCCGGGCATCGTCCCGACCGGATAGACGATGGCCGGCTTGGCAGCGCGGCGCGAGGCAGCATCAGCGGGGGCGAGTGGGATATTTGGCGGCATAGTTCGGCCTCGGATCGACTCGGCAAGAGGAGAGGTGGTGGCTAATGGCGGAAGCGGTTGACCCTACCCCCTCAGCTCAGCCGCCGGCAACGCACGCCTCCATGACTTCATCGAGCTCCGCCTTCGAGAGAACGCCAAGCTCGGCAATGAAGACGATCCGCGACCGCGCCGCGCCCGGTGCCGGCGCATCGCCTGGCGCGAGCGTCGCGCGGCCGGCGGCGAACTGAAACACCATCGTGCGGCCGGGCTGCTCGATGGTTTCGAACAGGCCCTTGGCGCGCGCCAGCTTCGGCGCAAGGCGGTTGATGGCCTGCTGCAGGCGCGGCAGCGAGACCGGCTTATCCGAGGTCCAGCTCAGTGCCTCGAAGCGCTCCTCCGCCGGCCGTTTCGGTCCCACCTCGCGCGACGCCGGAGAGCGGTCGGCGTCGGCGGGAAACAGCAGCGCGGGCGGAATCTCGCCGTGGTGTGCATCGACCACCACCGCGGGCACGCGCTGGGCGCGGATGGCGTCACGCATCCGCACCCCCGCGCCCGCGCCCGCCAGATCCAGCTTGCTCAATGCCACGATATCGGCGACGCGCAGCTGCGACCGCATCAGCGCGTCGTCCAGAGCCGAAGGCGGTGTCCCTGCGTCCAACACGCAAAGCACCGTCTCCAGCTGCGCCTCGCGCAGAATCACCGGGTCCATCAGGTTGCGCACGATATCGGCGGGATCGGCGACGCCGCTGGTCTCGATGACGATACAATCGGGCTTGGGATCACGCCGCAGCAGCGTCGAAAGCGTGCGGAGCAGATCGCCCTCGAGCGAGCAGCAGATGCAGCCATTGGCAAGGCTGACCACGCCGTCGCTCGCACCCGCGATCAGCTCCGCATCGATGTTGATCGCACCGAAATCGTTGACGACGGCGGCGATCCGCCGCCCCTCCGCATGCGCCAACAGATGATTGACGACCGTGGTCTTGCCGGCCCCCAGAAAGCCGGTCACCAGGAGAATGGGGACCGGCATGGCTCAGCTCTCGACGATTGGGCGCCGCACCGGCCGGCCCGGCCGCGCAGCCACATCGAGAATACCGTCGCTGATCAGCACCTGGCCGCTGACGACCAGATGCCGCACGCCCTCAGAGGGCCGGTTCATCGCCGTGAAAGTCGCTCGGTCCGAAAGCTTCTCGTAGTCGAACACGACGATATCGGCATCCGCGTCCTTCGCCAGCCGGCCCTTGGCGCGCATCGCCGGCGTGCTCTGCGAGAGGATCTCCGCCGGGATCAGCGCGCATTTGCGCACGCCTTCCAGCAGCGACACGGCCTTGCGCTCGCGGACCCATTCGCGGATGAACTTCGTGAAGCAGCCGGCCGAGCGCGGATGCGAGGTCGCGTCATCCGGCAGCGGCCAGGCATCGCCGGTGTAGGTTGAGCCGTCCGACAGCGTCCACGGCATCGCGTCGGAGGCGATCGCGCCGCCGGGATACAGCACCGACATGTCGAGCAGGTCGCGGTGATGCGCGTTGTTGTCGGTGTCGAGGATGTGCCAGAGCACCAGCGAGGACGGCTCCTCGGCCTGCGCCTTCAAGAGCTCCTCGCGGTCGTGGAAGCGGTAGCCGTCGGTCACGCGCTGCACGGAATCGTAACCGGTGCCGTTGCGCTCGACGAACTCCGGATCACTGAAGAAGGCGGCGGCCAGCACGGTCGAGCCGGTGCCGTAAGGATAAGCCTCGACCGTGATCGGCAGGCCCTGTCCTTGCGCCTTCTCGATCAGCACGCGGCAACGCTCGACATCGGTCTTGCTCGACGAGTTGAAATGGCAGATGTGCATATGCGCGCCGGTAGCGCCGGCATAGCCGATCAGGCGGATATAGGCTTCCACCGCGCTCTCTGGGTCGATGCGCGACATGAAGGCGACATGGGTGAAGGTGGGCACGTCCTGCTTCGCGGCGAGCTGGCACACTGCGGTCAGCTCCTGCACGCCGGCGCCGGGCGCATAGGCGTTGAGGATGCCGATGCCGATGCCGCCCTCGTTGAGACCGCGCCCGAGACGCTCGAGGATGCCCGAGACCTCCGCATCGGTTGCGACGTTGTCCATCCAGCGGCGATCGCGCATGGCGTTGCCGAACGCCTCCAGCGAGCTCTCCGCGTTGGAGCCCGTCATCGCGCCGATGCGGGCGAAGGCCCAGTTGGTGGCGGCACCATAGTTCAGCACACGTCCCTTCCGTGCCTGGCGCTCATACCAGGACGCGACCGGCAGCACGCCGGCCTCGAGATCGAGCGTCGTCGTGACGCCGTCGAACGCCTGCATGCGGTCGGCCGGGATCGACTGGCCATGGGCGTGCAGATCGATGAAGCCGGGCGCCACCACGAGGCCGGTGGCGTCGATCACCCGCTCGGCGTCGCCGAGACCGGTGCCGACGGCGGCAACCTTGCCGTCCACCACCGCCACGTCGCCAACGGCGTCCATCCCGCTCGCGGGATCCACCACCCGGCCGCCAGAGATCACCAAACCGCTCATCTCGTCACTCCGAAAAGCAAATTGCCAAAATCTCCGAAGGCCCGGCAGCAGCTTCGGAGGCGCATCGGCGCGCATAGTGCAGATTTTGAGATCGACGACCACCTCCACTGAAGCCGACGCAGCATGCATATCGCCGCTCAGCCAATGCCCGGATCGCGCTGGCGGATGCAGTCTCGGGTTGCATCCCGGCAAAGGCCACGCTATTGGATGCACGCAATCTTTCTTTCTTGGAGGCGACCATGTCTACGACTGCACGCTTCCCGGGTTCGACGCGCGATATTTGACGCGCCCCTCCCGGGATTGAGTCCCGGATGAGATCACAACGCTCCGTATCAAATCGAATGTGCCGCGGTGCCTCTTGGGCCGCGATCGCGAACCTGTTGTCATGACATCCAATCTCCTGCCGGCCCCTTGTCGGGTGACCGCTCGCTCCGACCTGCTCGAACGCAGGCTTCGGCGGTATCATCCGCATTTCCAGGGTGCCGTACGCACTCTGGCCCTGCAGCACCCGCGCTTGGCCGACCTTGCCGCGAGCTTTCCCGCGCTGCTCTTCGCGCTGGCTGTTCCGCGGACACGGCTCGATCCCGCGCGTGCGATCGCACGCGTGGTCGAGGGCGCTCCCCTCGCGCAAGCCGCCGCAGCTGCCGATCTGCCCCTGTGGCTGCGCAAGCTGCCGCCGGAGGCATTCGCGCGCCCGGTCCCGCGCCTGCCTGACGGTGAGCTGTTCCGCCGGCAGATCGCGAACCACCTTCCGCGCTCACTCAAGCTCGCGCCGTGCTGGCTTCAGCTCATCGCCGAGACCGCCGAGCTCGCGCATGCGCCGATGACTGTGTGGATCGCGCGCGAGTTCGTCCGCGAGCCGCAGCGTGTGAGGACTGCGCGGTTGCGGTTCATCTGTCTCTGGGCGTGGTTTTCGTCTCAACCGACGACATTGGGGCACGATCTGATCGAGAGGCCGTGGACACCGGACCTGGGGATCGATGCCGCACGTTCGGCCGCAGAGGATTGGCGAACGGTCGTTGCCTTGCACACCAACCTCGGCCGCCTGCCGATCGCCGACATGTGGCTGCGGCCCGGCCGGATGGCAGGCTACGAATTCGTGCCGCTGGATTGCATTGCCGCCATCACCGAAGAGGCAAAGGCGATGCGGAATTGCCTCAGAACCCTTGGCAGCAGCCTCGCACACAATCATTCGCGACTCTGGAGCATCCGGAAAGACGGCGAGCGGATCGCGACGTTACGGATCTCCCGCCGCTACCGTGATCCGCTGCCGAACCTCGTCGAGCTCCAAGGCCCCGGCAATGCTGAAGTATCGCGCGAATTGTGGTGGGTCGCTCGCCAATGGCTGCACAAACACGATCTATCGCAGATCGACATGAGGCAATTTGACTGGGGTACGGCACCGATCGACCGCGAAAGTTGGACATTGCTTTGGCGGCCGTACTGGCTTGCCAAGCGGCGCATCCCGCAATGGCTGCCGGTCGCGCCGTCGCGCACGGCGCTTGAGTTGCTGTGAGCCGGAAATGACGCTCTCTGAGATTGATTGCGGTAACTCGCAGAGCTCCACCCATTCTGCGAGCCGATTGGCCTTCGTTCGGACGCAAAGACAACCCGCCGGGATGCGACTCTGCCGTCTTCTCGCCCCCATTCTCCTTCAGGGAGCTAGCGGGGCGGCGTTACGGTGGGCAAAGTTCCCTGAGGTTCCGTGTGATCGTCCGACGTCTTCTGCAACGCGACTGCCGTCCTTCCGTTTCGCGCCGCGCCGTCCTTGGCGGACTCCTGTCGGCAGGCAGCGCGCTCGCGCTCGGCGGATGCGCGGGCCTCGGTGCGACCGGCGCGCGCTACGACGCCTCGTCGCTCTCCGTTGACCCCACGTTGCTTGTCGTCACCACGCGCAAGCCCGTCAACGGCGCCCGCGCGAAACCCTGGTTCGGGCCGGAGCGCGCCGCGAGCATGACAATCGCACGGGCGAAGCTGACAGCGCCGGATGAGAGCCGACTTTCCCTCGCCTCGGTTGGCCTCGAGGATTGGCGTCTCGACCGGATCGAGCCGGTGCCGGCCGAGGCGGGCGATCTCGCTGCGCAGGCCGGCGGCGGGGACGTGCTGATCTATGTGCACGGCTTCAAGCAGACTTTCGAGACGGCGGTGCTGGATGCAGCCCACCTCTCCAATGGGATCAAGTTCCGCGGCCGGACCATGGCGTTCTCCTGGCCTTCCAAGGCAGGACTGTTCGACTACGCCTATGACCGCGACAGCGCGATGTGGTCGCGCGACAATTTCGAGCGCGTGCTCTCGGCGCTGGTGTCGGCACCGGGAGCGGGGCGCGTGCACATCGTAGCTCACAGCATGGGAACCATGCTGACGCTCGAAAGCCTGCGCCAGCTCCATGGGCGATACGGCGACACGGTGACGAGCAAGATCGGCGCGGTGGTGTTTGCCGCCCCCGACATCGACATGGACGTGTTCTCGTCGACGATCCAGCGCATCGGCCCGCTCGCCGGCAAGATCACGGTGATCGCCTCGACCAACGATCGTGCACTGGCGCTGTCGGGACAGCTCGCCGGCGGCATGACCCGGGTCGGTGCGGCCGAGAAGGCCGCCATCGCCGCGCTCGGCGTGCGCGTGGTCGATGCGTCGGCGGAAGGCTGGGGCATCGTCAACCACGATCTGTTCCTGTCGAACGCGGAAGTGCAGCGGGTGATTCGGCGCTCGATCGACGGCACGACGGCGTAGGAGAGCGCCTGCGCCGGCCACGCGAAAAGCCTGCTCCTGCCCACATCCGTTGCGGCTCCCAGGGGAATTGCATTGCAGCTTGCGGATGGAAGACCTATGCTGAGTTTCTAGTCAGGCAGCCGCCCATCGTATGGCGAGAGACTGCAGGATCGGCCTCACGGTGGATGGTTTCCATTCAGCATCGGAGGTGATGCCATGGCCATTGCTCCCACCCTCCAGAAATACCTCGCCGCCGAGAACATCCAGTACGAGGTGATCCCGCACGAACTCAGCATGACGTCCGCCCGAACGGCGCAGGCATGCCATATCTCCGGCGACCGCCTCGCCAAGGGTATCGTGTTGCGGCGCGACGGCGGATACATGCTGGCCGTCTTGCCTGCATCGCATCACCTGCGCCTGTCGGACCTGAGGACAAGCCTCGGCGACAATGTCCACATGGCCGATGAAACCGAGATCAATCGGCTGTTCAGCGACTGTGCACACGGTGCAGTTCCTGCCGTCGGCAAATGCTACGGATTGGATATCATCGTCGACGACAGCCTCGAGGCACAGCCGGACATCTATATGGAAGCCGGCGATCATGAGACGCTGCTTCACATGGGTCACGCGCAGTTTGCGCGCCTGACGGCCAACGCACCGCACGGCCGCTTCAGCGCGCATGACTGAGGATCCTGTGCGCCGCCCATTGTCCTTGCGGCCCTGGGCGGGAACTCTAGCCGCAAGATCGCCGTCATACCGTTCCGCAGGGTGGCGGCGAGAGTGTCTGCGCTTTGTCTTCTGGTCGGAGTTCGGAGGATGGGGGTGCCGCTGCATTGCACCAACGCACTTGAAACCCACGAACGGAGGCTCACCATGAAAGTCAGAGACGTGATGCACAGGGGTGTCGACTGGGTCAGCCCCGACACGCCAATCACCGAGATTGCCAAACTGATGCGGGCGCATGACATCGGCTGCATTCCGATTGGCGAGGATGACAAGCTGGTCGGAATGGTGACCGACCGCGACATCGTCTGCAAAGGACTCGCGAGCCACAGCTTCGATGCCGGCCGCGCGACGGCACGTGACGTGATGACCGAGGGCATCCATTGCTGCCGCGAGGACGATGACCTCGCCAAGGCGATGCATCATATGGAGAAGCTGCAGGTCCGCAGGCTGCCGGTGATCAACAAGAGCAAGCGGATGGTTGGCATCATCAGCCTGGGTGACATCAGCCATTCCTCATCGGGTGACATGCTCACCGAGACCGTCAGAAGCGTTTCGGCGCATCACTGAAGTTACCGCCAAAACGTATGGCCACGGCTCCTCTCGCGATCCCCCCGAATAGGGTTGGGGGGAGCCCGAGGCATGCGCTCGTGGTGCAACCGTCGCGCGGCGCAGAAGCGACGACGCGATGCGGCTCATTTTGCGCCGGAGTGAATGCAAGTTGCGCCGGAATGGATGCAGGGCCCGTTCACTCGATCACGTCATCATCGATGACGCTGCGACGCGCAACCTACCACGATGTGTTCTTTCAAATGCGGGCCTGCAGCGGGCGATCCGCCGCTCGATTGACTGCACTGCCGCGTGAAAGAGCGCCTGCACAGCGTCGGGCTACGCGATCAAGCGCTGCACCAATGCCGACTCGCTCGAATACGTCAGGAGCGCCTCGTGAGTTGCACGGGTCACCCCGACATAGGTCAGCCGGACACATTCCTCGACGGTCTCGCCGTGGCGGCCGAGCAGGCCCAAGCCGGTGATGGCGACGCAGGGAAACTCCAGCCCTTTCGCGCTGTGCATGCTCAGGAATCGCACGGCGACCCGCTTGACCGCAACGCGGTTGCGATTGTCCTTGGCGATGTCGATCGGCGCACCATGCCCAGAGAGAATCTGCGCGACCCGTCCGCCGATCCAGTGCTCCGGGTAGAGACACGCCATCTGCGACCACTCGTAGCCGGCTTTCTTACGGTCGAGAAACCACTCGGCAACGCAGTGAGCTTCTGCGTCGATGCTCACGCACCGCCGCACATCCGGCTCCAGTCCCTGCCGACCCGCATCTTCGGGCAGCAGGATGGCGTGTTCGTCGTCGGCCGTGATGCCGGGAGCGCCGATAACGTCCGCGGCGAAGCGTCTCGCGAAGGCAACGATTTGGGCGGTGTTGCGATAGTTCACCTTCAGTACGGTCGTTCTGCCCTTTGCTTCAATGCCGAGCTGGCTCCAGACCGGCCGTTCACGCCCCTTATAGATAGCCTGGATATCGTCGTAGACGACCATCAGCGCCTTGGTGCGCGGGTTCACCATCTTGGCCGCAAGCGCGAGCCATTGCGGTTCGAAGTCGTGCGCCTCGTCGATCAGGACCGCGTCGTACTGCTCCGCCGGGATATGGCCGTGATCGACCGCCTTCACGACCTCTGAAACGCTCGCAGCCAGGCGCTCCGCGTAGTCCGGATAGTCTCGCTCGGATGGGGCGACAATCCCGTACGTCCGCAGCATCCGGTAGCACCACGAGTGGAAGGTGAGAACCTGAACGCGGTCCTCGACGCCTCTGCTCTGCATGGCATCTTCGAGCCGGCCGGCGATGCCGTTGGCGTAACACAGGATCAGCACCGGCTTTGCCGCCGCACGTGCCAGATACTCGGCGCGAAAAGCGAGGATCAGGGTCTTGCCCGATCCGGCGACGCCGCGAATGATGCGATGCCCCTCGCCCAGGCTGCGCGCGAACTGCTCCTGATGAAGGTCCATGACCGCGAGCGTCCGATCCGAAGAATCGGCGCGAGGCGCATCGTCCAAAGGCAGGGCAATCTGTCGTATCCGAACCTCCGGAAACAGCAGCGCGCGCAGGCGGTCGAATTGCGGCATGGACAGCGGCTCTTCGACACGCGGATGAACCATGCGCCACAATTTCGAACGGAATTCCTCGGGGTCCGCGCCCTCGGTCATCTCGTCCTTGAACAGACAGAGATGCTCGGAGAACACCTCCTTGAGATCGGTCTGATCGAACTGCTTGCGGGTGATGTTCGTGAACACGGCCCCGAAGCCGAACGGAACAATGGACCGGCCCGCGAGGCGATGCCCCGGCGGAAACAACAATTGCCCGTCGCGCTCCAGCGTTCGCACGACCTCGAACGTATATTTGCGAGCCTGCTCGAGCGGATTGCTTTCCCGCACCGCACCACGGCTCGTCAGCAGCTCGACCTTCGTCTTGTCCGCCGAAACGATCGTCTCCAGGCGCCAGTCTTTCACCTCGAGCACGAGCAGGCCGTTCGCGGGATGAATGATGATGAAATCCGGATGCCGGTTGCGAGGGCCGACGGGCAGGTTGTGCCAAACGACGGCGTTCTCCTCGAGGAAGTCCTTCAATCGTTCCGCCAGTCGTAGCTCCCCACGGCTGTCGAAGCGTGCGAAGCCGAGACTCGGGATCAAGATAGCCATGTCACGGCCGCGAGCACCATTTGCGGACCGCCTCGTGAGCTACGTGCAACAGAGCGGCCGCTCCAGGCTCACATGGTTGCCTAGAATGTGCAGGTTTTCAATGGCTTAGGATTTGGCTGGCGCTCCCTAGGGGAGACGAAGGGCATCTGAAAAACGCACTGAAAAATCAAGCAAAATCATCTTTGCTGCTGCTGAACTGCTACCACGCCTTGCTACCACTTCTCAAGGCACGGCGCGCAACTACGTACCGCCTCACGCAAAATGATACCTTGCGGGCACGATGCAGAAATTGATGATTTTTGGCATCCTATCGGGACGGGCTACGTGAAGGACATCGCCTGCTAACGTCACACCTTCAAGCGTGGTGAAGCGCGCCGCTAAGATTGCACCGTTCCTGGTTTGCCCAGCACGAGCATCACAGGCATACCCCAACGCGACAGCACTTCGTTTTGCAAAAGAAATAGATGGTAGCGCGCTTGCCTCCGCACCGGGTCGAGATGCTGGAATGACAAATCCCTGCTCGAGGATCAGTCGAGCGTTATCTTCCGATGTACCATGAAACCAGACAAGGGGGTCTTGATCTAGGCCCTCCGGAAATACGCAATAAGCTCGCTCCTTCAGGCCTTGCTCAATGAATGGGAGTTGCTCCGGATGCATTTCATAACCATCGTTAGCTTTTACTAATGATGCTTCAGGAGCCGCTTGAGGGCACCGCTGGTCCCTCTGGTGCTTGCAGCCACTGAGCAAGCATCGCAAGTTCAAGCGCGTGAGCGTACTGAATGTCGAAAGCCTTGTCAGGCTCCAGCGAAGGATCAAATGGTAGTCGAATAAAGGCGTGGTGGAGTTGATGCGGCTCAATTGGATCGGGGTGCACCTCACGGTTATTCTTTGCTGCAGCTTCTTGGAGCAACTTTGCCCACCCACGACAAGGGCGGCCGCGCAAACCTGTCTGCACCGCCGCCGCAGTTGCCAAACTGCTCACGTAATGAAGCCGATCCACTGACAGCTCGTTCACACCCTTCTTCTCAAGGAATACTTTGGGTGGAATTGAACCCTTGTTGACGGCGCTTTTGACATCCTTGCTATCGAAAATCGCCCGCCCCAGTTCTTCGGCGGGCAGCAATTGATTAGGCGGCGTCATCGTTTCTGAATGGCTGCAAATAGAAGTTCAAATGGGTACGCCACGTCTTACCGTTCATAGCGTAATCAGCTCGGAAACTATCTCCAGCGGAACTACCGAAGAAATGGATAGTGCGATCCGGCCTGACTACAACGAGCAGCCCTTCGGCTTCCCGCTTCCAGAAAAGGTTCAAATTGCCTTGTGGGTCGATGTCTGTTGACGGCGCTTCCGCACCAACTGCCGCTGCCTCAGCCAAAACACTTTGCCCGAGTTGGGCCAAAACAGCCTTTGTCTCAGAACCCAGCTCAGTTGCGTCCTCACACTCAAGAGCGTCGTTCAGCTCCTCGAACGCATCATTCAGCCAATCTACGGCCTTGAACTTCTGTTCGGAGTGCGGGGTATGCTGAACAAGATGCGCCTGCATCGCATCAATGGCGTTCAGCACGCTCTCAGCGGGGTTGATCAGGCCCTGCACTGTCTCAAAGTATTGAAGAACGGAAGGCTCCACGATGCTCGTGTAATCGAGCGCTGCAGTTTTAGTAAGCCAACCACCGAAGGTCCGTGAACCAGCCCCCGCTAGTCCGCTGCAGATATGGGGATCTGAGGCGCTTGTTGTCATCGCCAGATCGAGGAGGCGCTGCCGCTTGGTTAAGCGCAAAGCTGCTTTGTAGGCCTCGTACTCGGCGTCGCGCTGAGTGGGCGAAATCACTTCTGTCTCATGCTCGTCAGCCATGCCTCCCAGCAGGCGGTTGGCAAGTATTCCCTCAAGGCCGGTTACTGAATTACTCATCAAAAAACCTCACCCAGCCGAAGATTTTCCTCCAGCACACCGCGAAGGAAGTGTAGCTCAGACAAAATCTCTTCGCCTTGAAACTGAACCTCTGTTGCTGGGGCAGTGTTAAGGTCGCTTTCGAAGTTCACGTAATTATCCTCCGAGAGAACGGTAGGGCTTTCCGTTAGCCCCAGAGCACCCATTCGCGTTCTTAGGGAACTCCATGTTCCGAGCCGATTTACTACTCTACCAGCAGTGTCTCGAATTGGCCAGTTCACGCGATAGGTGAGATCACTCATTCGCTCAGGTTGCACTGCGACAGACTTAAGAAGGCCCTTGAGCATTAGATAAGCCTCCGTCTTCGAAGAAACAGGAGACAGGAATACGCCACCTAACGCGATCCGGTGGACCGCCTTCGCCCGAGCACAAATAGGAGCAATTCTAGAGAACGTAGTCTCAAGCAGGGTGTCCACAGAGCCCATCGTCAGCTTGGGCAACGTCTGGCTCTCTTGGAGAGGCACCTGCAGCAGCGGGCTGAGGGCTTGGTAGGTAAGATCAATTCGGCCGACACCGCTCGAAAGGGAGAGCAGCTTATCCTCGAACGCCCCACTTACGACGACGATGGCGTCCTTAGGCTGCCTGTTCTCATTGTCGGGCGAAAAGCCGGTAAAATCGGTCCACCATTCGGAGGAAACCGCTGTCGCCTCTATGGGAAAAAGGGTCACCCGAAGGGCCTGCACTTCCCAATTTGCTGACACGGTGCCACCTATCTGTTGACTGGGCACCTTTTATCTAACCTTCCTTAAGCATCTGCAACACGCGCTCATTCACATCTCGCTTGTAAAAATCCTAATCGGTCGATAAGGTTCTTTACAGACCAGCTCTGGAGGACCTTTACGTGCCGATGGCTCCCCTGATCACCTACATCCGCGTCAGCACCTCGGGCCAAGGCCGCTCAGGGCTAGGCATTGAAGCCCAGCGGCAGACCCTCGCCCACTTCGCCGCCTCCGAGGGATACGAGGTCGCCCGCGAGTTCGTTGAGGTGGAGACGGGCAAAGGCTCGGATGCTCTCGACCGGAGGCCGCAGCTGAAGGCCGCCCTGGGCACCGCGCGCAAGCTCAAGTGTCACGTAGGTGTGGCCAAGCTCGACCGGCTCAGCCGCGACGTCCATTTCATCAGCGGCCTTATGGCTCACAAGATACCCTTCGTGGTCGCCGAGCTTGGGCCCGATGTAGACCCTTTCGTGCTCCACCTCTTCGCGGCACTGGCCGAGAAAGAACGTGCGCTGATCTCCACTCGTACCCGGCAGGCCTTGTCGGCCGCCAAGGCTCGCGGGGTCAGCTTGGGCAACCCTAAGCTCCACGTGGCTCGCAAAGGGGCTGTGGAAGCCGTTAAGGCCGAGGCGGACCGCTACGCTGCCAACGTGCTCCCTATCATTCGTGAGGCTCAGAAGGCTGGCGCAAGCACGCTCAGGCAGCTGGCCGACGCGTTGAATGCGCGGGGTATCCCTACGGCCCGAGGTGGCCAGTGGTACGCTCAGTCCGTCGCGAACATCCTACAACGGGCATAAGGGGGACCGTGATGTCAGCTCTTGGCACAATATCGGTGTTACTCGCGTCACTGCTGTCAATTGTCCCTGGGGCGACATGGCCCGCAAGCGTGCTTTTCATCATTGGCCTGTGGATGGTGTACTCCTCTTGAGCACCCAGGGGACACTGGTCTAGCCTTAGGATGTTTGGGGGAAATGCACTTGGCCGACGCGTGGTATTGCGCCCATCAGGGCAGGCAAATTGGACCGCTTGCGCTTCAGCAGATGCAGGAGACAATGCTGCACATGTCTGAACCGGAGAGCGCCCTTGTTTGGCGGGCGGGGTTCTCCAATTGGATGAAGGCCAGTGACGTGGCCGAGTTCAGCGCGCTAACACTTAGGCCGCCCCCAGTGCCTCCTGATCAACACCCTACGTGGAGGGTTAGTTGGTGGTGGTATCCCGTCCCGTTCATCGCATGGGGCGTTGGTAGTCAGATTGGTCGGAAGGTCATGGCCTGGAATCATGTCCAGCGGAGGAAAGCGAAAGCGCTGAGGCGCTAGCGCGAAAAATGAGGCTCCCTTTCGCGGAGGGATCCTAATTTGGCGACGCGTCCCCACCGGACTTCAAGGCTTCTTCGCTTAAAGCCCCCGCCGCCGCCAAGCTCCCAGCGCCCGTGTGTCTTCAGGAGAACCTGGGGCGCCAAATGAGCCTCTCGTGATCGGTCGCCGCGGACCTAACGACCTATACGGCCTGCGCACAGCCGAGGGTGGTGATGTTGCCTTGCACGACTGAGGCTTGAGATTGGAAGTGGTGCTGGATATCATCGCCTCCATGGCAAGATGCACAGCACCAAGATTTGGCCATCGCACGGCGAGCGGTCGAGCGGCCTGCCCGGCATGTGGCGGGGGCGGCTACCGAAGCTACGGCGGTTATGGCGGTGGCTACGCCTCGTATTCGCCCCCGTCGTATTCGTCCCCCTCTTACTCTTCGTCGGGTAGCAGCGGGGGCGGCCGGAGCAGCGGCGGCCGGTCCAGCCGCAACATAAAACCACGCTGGTCGGGAGCCGGTTCGTCTCAGCTTTACACGCCCGAGGAAGTACGGGCGCTCAATCCAATACGGGACACCGTCGAGAAGCGAGCGTCCATGCCGGACCTACGGCACATCTTTCTGTGCCACGCGTGGGACGACCGCCAGGGTGTCGCCAAGGAACTGTACGATCTGCTCGTGGCACGCAATGTCTCGGTCTGGTTCAGCGAGAACGATATTGGCCTCGGCGAGCCGTTTCTCCGCGCTATCGACAAGGGACTAGCGAAGTCGCGGATCGGGATCGTTCTGGTGACCCCTGCGCTACTGAAGCGCCTCCCGGCAGCGGGCGTCGCAGACAAGGAGCTTTCGGTACTCCTGGCGCGAGACCAGCTCGTCCCTATCGTGCATAACACAACGTACGAAGCTCTCCGCGAGGTCAGCCCCATGCTCGCGTCGCGAAATGGCTTAGAGACTGCAGAAATGCCGATGGCCGACGTCGCGGCCAAGCTCGCCGAGTTGGCCACCCTTCCCTAGATCTATTTTCGGGGCGTCCGTTCGCCCACTGATCTTCACGAGAAAGCGCTCGAAAGGAACCGTCCCACGAGGCCTAGGGGGCATTTCCAAGACCGTTTTCTTAACTGCATACAAAGCACCTCTTTTTCGAGTGTCTTTGCATTTTGTATCAACGACTTACCGACCAAGCACACTGACTTATACCAGAGAGCGCCGCCGCTTCTTGCGCGGCTTGACCTTCGGCGCCTGTAGCAGGAGCCTTAGCAAGCACTCAGTGCGCATCATGATATCCTTTGCGCTGCGGGCCGGAAGCATGTCCTTGAGCGCCCCGGTCGCCTTTAGTGTCTTCTCGCGGTTCTCTCGTTGATGGACCATCAGGTCACGAGGCCATGCACCAAAGACGCGCTTTCGTCCCCGATAGGGCTTTACGGCACGCTTGATCACATCCCGCATGCGCAGCACGGTCCTATAGTTTACCCCAAGGTCTGACTGTATTTTCAAGAGCGGCAGCTTGACATCGTAGCTGAAGGCATAAGCTGCGAGCACCCAAGTGCTCAACGGGATACGCAGGCGCTCGAAGAGAGTACCTACGGTGACACTGAACCCCTTGCGACACCGCTTGCACTGACGGAGGCCCTCGCGGTGGCTGTGCTTCTCACCGCCAATCAGGAACACCTCGGGCCCCTGCGCATCGCATCGAGGGCAGTGAGGACCGTTGGGCCACCTAAGTCGCTCTAAGAGAGCCCGAGCTGCGGTGTCGTTTTCGAAGGGAGACGGCATAAGCATCAGCGGGTCCGGCCTTGTGACATCCCCACCATAGGCCGTTTTGTTAACTACACAAAATAAGAGCGCGAACAGAAGCGTTTGCACAAAGGATCAACGGCTTAGCGGACGAACTCCCGGCGTTCTGACCAGAAGGCGAGCCATTTGATCCCGCCGTTTCGTTAGGTGCATACCAAACCCTGCCTTTTTGAGCACCACTGGCAATGATGCCAAGCACTTAGCGGCAAGGCGCCCCCACCTATGGAGGAAAGCGCAGCCACCGTCCCCCGATGGATACCACGGGCTGCTCCTCGCTCACCGCGCACACCGAACTTGAACCAAGCACTTCCACCTATTGAAAGGAACCCCCATGAAATGTGAGCTGATAATGGATGAGTTTACACTCGACGACCTCTTCAACGAATTGTTGGCCGAACTGCAGTCTTTCAGATCCTCCGCAGATTGGTTGCATGAAGACGGATACGAACTGGCGCTATGGAGGACGCTTGAAAGGCTATATCCGCGATTAATGCTCAACCGCGCTCTTAGGAACCAAGCTATCAGCAAGTCCACATGATGACCTGCGGTTCGCCAGTGCATTCCTGGGGAATTAGCTACCTCGTGGCAGCTATCGGCCTCCCCTCGGCTATCCTGTGGTTCAACACGCGAGCCTTCGGAGCCGAGGGGAATCAGATGTCGGAAGACGAGAGCCAGCAGCCATCACCAAAGACGCAGCGGTACTCGATGTCGCAGACCTGTTCTTCCAGTTGCGCGACCGGATGCCGATCTCCTACGTGGCCACGCTCCTCCGCGTGGCGGCGACACAGGGCCTCACGGTCTCAGAGCTGGCCGTACGTCGCTCTGTGAGCGGCGCTGTGTTGTCTAGGCACATCGGTGAACTCGGGAGTCGCACAAGGCAAGGTGGGACTGGCTTAAGCTCATCACCCTGATCCAGAAGACCCACGGGGACCGCAGGGAGTACTGGGTTGTGCTCACGGAGAAAAAGCGCTGCCCTTGCGCCCCAAGTCCACATCGCCGCTAGGGGCGGAGGGCCTTGGGCTCAACGATTACACAAGCGAACCTTGAGCAGGAGCCCACGGTCCCCCGCAAAAACCGGTGACCTACCGTGATGCCATCAGAGCACGCCGCGCCCTGATCGCACTCGGGGCACTTCAGGCTTCTACGGGAATCGCTGAGAAGCCCTCTGGATCCTAGCCACACGTAGAGCACCACGGCGCCCAAACGAATCCTGGGGCTTCTCTGGGAGGCCTAGGGGCTACCTCGTGAGGCAGCTCAAAGGCGATAACACCCACCGCCCTTTGTAATTATATCTGTGCTCGAACTTGAGCGCGATCAGCTGCATCTACACCACAGATGCGCACGGTAGTCGGTACGGTCACCCTGTGACCTTATGTGCCTTCGTCTCCCAAATGGGGGGCCAACCTCTAAAGGAGATATCCTTTAGGGATCTCACCCCCATTAATTCACGGACATTTTCAATACTATGACAGCCTATATCGGCCTACACGAGCAATATGCTCTCGTGTCGCCGCAGACGTTCGTCCACAGGTTCACGCAACGGTGGACCAATGAGTTCGACATGCCAGCCAGCGAGCCCCTTAGGAAGCTCTGGCGCATTATGGCAAATACCTACGAGCAATCAATTATCGCCTCCGCTCAAGACCAGCCAAGTCGCTGGCGTGTTCTTCAGCCCCCTACGGGCTCTGGGAAGACTATGGGCGCTGTGGTGTATGCTGCACTCCAAGCTGAACTCAATGCTGGTGTCCCTGATGGTGTAAGACCAATTGGTGTGATGATTGTAACTCGCCTCAAGGCTCAGGCTGACGAGGTGGTGTCGCAAATCAATTCCTACGTAGGTCGCATGGTCGCTATAGCGGACCATACGGACCATAGGGCCGCCCCTGAGCAACTTGCAGAGAGCGACATCGTAGTCATCACACACGAAGCTTACACCAGGGCTAAAGAGACATTGTCTGGTGTCAATGCTGATAGATGGCATCGATTGACTAATTGGCGTGGTGGGCGGCGTCTACTCACTATCGTTGATGAGGCATTAGCGAATGTGGTGAAGCACAGTCAGGTGAAGCTTGATGAGCTAAGCCGGGTGATCGGCCACATCACGCACGAGATGCGGCTCGCTTATCCCGCCCAGGTGGAAGCCTTAGAGACCCTTCGTGAGGAGATGTTGTTCCAAGCCGGTGTCAATGACGGCTTTCGCATTGGCACTGCTCTGGCCTGGGAGGCTGGCCATAGCCCCGCCACGGTGGACCTCTCCGGCCTACGCGCGGACATGCGCCGGTTGCCGTACGACCGCATCATTGGAAAGGACGACGACAAGGAGCGCGACCGATTAGCGAAGCGGTACGATAAGACGCTTGCCGCCGCTGAAGAGCTGCTCGACCAACATGCGTTCATGGCTCTGAAGGGCAACGAGCACACGCTGAACTCATCGGCCCTCGCGGTGCCGTTAGAGCTGCCGGGGCCCGTGGTGCTAGATGCTACCGCTGGCGTGGATTTGATGTACGACCTGATGGAGGACCGCGCAGACATCATTCCGACCCCTCGGGGCGTTCGTGACTACAGCAACGTGACTCTCCACGTAGCGCGCACGGAGCGGATCGGTAAGACCGCAATGGATGAGCTGGCCAAGTCTAGGTTTGCAGCCCTGCAACACAACCTGGTTCAGCACCTTACCCCGGAGCGCCAAGTGCTGTTCGTGGTGCACAAGCGCGTGGAGCACCTCGCACCGACAGCGGCAGACCTGGGCGTTCAAGCGGCCTCAGCCACGCACTGGGGCGCTGTGGACGGCAGCAACGTGTTCAAAGACTACGATACAGCTGTCATCCTTGGGCTCCCCTTCCGGGATCACGTGTGGGGCACCAACGTGTTCTTTGCATTCCAAGGGGTGCAAGGGGACGACTGGCACGATAACCCCTCATGGAAGGGGCATGCGAACGTCCGTGAGCTTCTCCAGCAGCGTCACCTTGCGGCGTCCATCGTGCAGGCCATAGGGCGCGTTCGGCTCCGCAAGGTCGTCGACGTGCAGGGGCGCTGCGCTCCCACGGACGTATTCATTGTGCTTCCGACTGGCGAGCGTGGATCGGAGATACTGCGCTACATCAGGCAGGAGCTGCCTAACGTGTTGGTGCAAGACTGGGCATTCGAGCCAGACGGTCCGAAGGTCCGTGTGAAGCGCTCGGGGATACCTCACGAGCGGCTGGTGACCTTCATGGCCAACCGCCACCCCGGCCGCACCTACATGAACGCGATTGGTAGGGAGTTCAGCCTGAAGCCTCAGCAGCGAAAGGACCTGCAAAAGGTGCTGCGCGATGAGAACCACCAGACCACGGTGGCCCTAAGGTCCTTTGGGGTGACGTATGGGTCGGAGGGTAGGGGCAGAGGCGCCAAGAGCTTCCTGATGAAAGCAGCTTAGCCGGCTGCACACGGGAAACCATCTTGCAAGTAAGGTGGCTGAACTCCACATAAAAAGGCCGACATAGAGGAGGTGCCTTTGACCAAACTTTTGAGTGTGCCGGAGCTTTTCCGTAACTGATCCACGCATTCTTTTGGATCGTCCGGCTCAAGTGCGCGGCGAAGTGAGCGCTGGATGAAAACAGCACGTCGTTAGTTAATGCTCGCGCCGATTTCTCACTCAGGCGCTGTGGCTCTCGAAGAATCTGGCTGACTCCTTGAGAGCTGAGCAAATCCTTAAGGCCAGATGTAGAACAGGCCGCACCTAGGTTTCCATCAGGATCCCTCGGGTGCGGCCTTCTTGCTTGAGGGCCGCAAGCCAACCGATCACTTCTGCGACGGCAGTCAACGGATGCAGTTGAACTGAAATTCGTACTTGTCGCTGAAGGGCCAGTGCTCCTTCCAAACCTTGCCGCTCGGCGCAAGCTGCGCAACACGACCCGCTTTCGCACAATGGGCTTGCGCTTGGTCCGCCGCGAGCTGGTCACAGGGCTCGCCGCTTTTGCACGAAACTCCCACAGTAATCGACGCGGGTGTGCTCAGCATCACCGTCACTTCGGTTGCGTATGCTGCAGCACAACTAAGCGCGAGAAAAGGCGCAAGGAAAACCGACTTCATAGCGACAACCCCATTGAAACTCCCCCTGTCTTATGACCAGCTCAACCAACACGCTTGTCAAACCGGGGCAGGAATCGTGTTTCCGGTATCCCGAAAATCCTCTTGCTTCGTCGGGCAAAACAGTGGTTCGTAAGGCGCTGGCTCTAACTAGTTAAGAGGAACCAGCATTATGGTGGATGAGTCCGAGGCGTCGTCCGAGCTATCGAAAATCGCGAGGCTCAATGGAGACTTTCGCAGGAACTACGGGACACTGTTGGGAGCCTTTCTCTATTTGCGATCAATCAGCGCCGTGCGTGGTCGCTCTTGGTTTTGGGCGGGCTTGCTTTCACTTGTCTGCTCAGCGGCACTGGGGTGGGTGGGAAAGCACGGCCTGCCTTGGTTACCCTCCGGGTAATCGAACGAACAAGAGCCTCAGAGGTTTTAAAGCAGCTCATCGAGCGACTAGCCCGGGCCGCATCAGAAAATCTTATTGTCCGCTTCACCTTGCCATCTGTGGGTAACAACACGTAATCGAGCACTGCTTGGTTATGCTCAGATAGCCTGATTGCAGCTATCCAGCCGGCGGGCACATGCGTATCACATTGGATAGTCCAATGGGGCGAATGGGTCTCCTCCTTTCCCGGCGTCCAACGGGCAGCTCTAACCGAAACGCAAATGGTGCCATTCACGCGTAGCGAGTCTGTCCAACCCCCGGTGCTGGTGCGGCAACCCGTCCTCCTAATGGCGGCTGCAATGCGACAAGCGAGCTTTGTTTTTTGCTCGGACCAAAGAGGCCTCGACTCCAAAAATTCGTAGTTCCGCTTGGGAGTATAGCCGAGCAATCGATACAGGTTCCGCAAGCTGCCGAAGTGAGCTTGACATGTAGCTGAACAAGGCAAGCCTGGCGTGCGGTTTATAATGCCGACACTCAGCTTCCCTTCTTTGAGCAAAGTTCTGCGCAAGCGGAAGAGCATCTCCTCTTCGGTAAGGTCAACACGCCGCTCGTTGATGAACTTGGCGACCTTCGAGAATATGCCCCGGTCAACAATCGGTTCAAGACAGCCCTCAGCCCTGATCCACTGTTCAGGAGGGTTGTAGGTGCGAGTTTGGCGCAGCTTCCATGATCGCCGATTGAAGAGCAAATTCCCGATGTAACTTTCGTCCCTAAGGATGGCGCCTACCATCACCCTGGTCCATGGCGTCCCTGGACGGCTCGGGACTTTCTTCTTATTTAGTTCCCAAGCCACAACCGTTTCACATTTCACCTCAAGGAAGCGATTGAATATCCAACGGACGGTGGCCACCTCCCGCGGGTCCCCAGGGCGGACTCGGACGTGATCAGTGGCCAGATACTTTCTCTGCCCCCTCTTTAGAACGCCCTTCGATTGCTCCTTCTCGTCAACTAGCTCCCGCACTAAGCCATAGCCAGGGTTACCACACGGCTTGTAGCCAAGACGAGCAAAGCGGCATTGACCGGCATAGACCTTCACTGAAAGCTCGCGACTGTACTCCGCCGCCATTACTCTTTTGATGTTCTTAACGATGCTGGCAAGCATAGTGCCGTCGTTGTCGAACTGCTCCGCGCAATATGCGACCTTGATTCCGGCTCGCTTGCACATGAACTCGTAGTGCGCGCTCTCGTCTACGTCTTGGAAGCGCCCCCATCGGCTTATGTCGTAGACGAGGAGGTGACCGAAGTCGGTTTGCGCATTTTCGACATCCTCCATTAGTTGGAGGAGGCCAGGCCTGTTCTTGATCAGCAATCCGCTTTCACCCTCGTCTTTGTACGTACGGACAAGAGTAAGATTATGGGCATGCGCGTAAGCAGCTATCACGGCAGCCTGATTCTGGATCGAATAGTGCTGCATCTCAGTGGACATTCGGACGTATTGAGCAGCACGACTGCCGAGAAGGGTCTTCGGAAGGTGAGCCTCGTGAACGACAAGCGCATTGCTCATTCGCCACCGCCACTTCATGCGTCCCCGCCCGGACGAGCTCAAACTACCACGCGCAGAGTGATTGAACGGCCGTTTGGGCCTGGGAGCTATTTAGTTTCGCCGCCTTAGTCGACTCGGTACACTTGGCATGATTGCCCAAGCGCTCTCTGCGTGAATAGGATTTCTAAGGCGACAATGTCTGTATAGCCGCGAGTCTCATCCCCGACGTTGATCAAGTCAACCACCGTCATGCCCGGCCCCGTGTCAAAATTAGAGGCTGGTGCGCCGGGGATCCGAATGAGCCCCTGCATGCTCGGTCCCCGCGTTTGGATAGCAACCTTGATTTGCGAGGCTCTATGCGAAAAACGCTGCTCGGATCGAAGCGGAACTCGCTGCCACTGATCGATGTCCCTTGCAGTTTGACCCATGTAATTCGCGCGATTCGTCTGATCGAGGGCAGCAAGGGCGGGGACGGCGAGCACTGAGATACCGGCAGTAAAGGCAGCCACACGGAATGTGACAGGATGGAGGCTTCGCGCCTCAAGGATTGGGCGGCACTTTCTTCGCTTCATGTGCACGATCCATTAGCGACCGAACAGCCGCTCCTTTCGCAGCCGCTTCTTGTGAGCCCTCAGAGACGCGCTCGGGCGTGCATTTCGTCGAGGGCGGGTTTCCACATTGGCGCGCCAGAGCCTCCCAACCGACACACTTGCCGGATTGGTTTCGGTACCCGGGGCCTCCATTGTCTCCGCAGGCAGCAAGCGCCGACTGCGCAAAGAAGACCTGCGCTACCACGAGAAGCGAGGCGCCTCTAACGCTCACTTTGGGCGCTCGACGCGGGAACCAACAAACTGCACTATTTCTGTAGCCGAATAGACGCCTTGAGGAGTTGGGCCGGGCGGTAACTTCAACACCCGTACGTAGACGTCTTGGCCTGGCCTGATCACGGTATCGACGCTGCCGGGCGAAGTAGTCGTGACGGCTTGATTTCCAACAAATGTTGTGTTGCTGGTTCCAGGCGTAACAACTGTCGAGGTCCGGCTCGCGTCGGCCGCACTGATGATCTGGAAGTGCGTCCCACCGGCCGCCTGAGTGGTTTCAGCAGCTTTGAGAAGCACGTAGTCCTGCACCGTGGCAGAGTTAGTGTAGGCGTTTCCCCGCGCCTGAATACGCCATGTGTCGGCGGTCATCTGCTGCGCTGCGACACCGCCTGTGAATCCCATGTCTTGATATTTGGTGCCGCAGCCGCCTACTGCGAGGCATACCCAAAAAAACGCAATCCACCGCATCAAACTCTCCCCCAGCCGCGAACATCCAAGCGCAACTTGGGGAAGAGATCAATCAGACCTTCGCCGAAATCGAGGACTAGCAAACACTTCGGAGCCTTAGCCAGCTAGAATCAAGATCCATGACGCACCAAAGGATTCTTTTATGTCCTCCGGTGCGGCCTAGCCTGCCGCTGACGACCAATCAGCGACTATGCCAGACCAACTTAAATGATTGGCAAGCGCCTCCAGTGAGGGCTGGGCTCGGGGATCGGTCGGAAGCAAGAGCGAAGAGCCAGCGAGCTGACCATACGTCGTTTTGTGCAGGTTCTGGGCGATTACAACGGTCATGGTCTTGGGATTAATCGACAACAGTCCAAGGTCGAACAACGAATGAATGTCCGCTCTTAGCAAGAGACCATTTTGAACATGGTCGGTATGATCGCCTCGATATGGCATGATATGAGCGGCCTCCAGCGCCTCGGCCGCGTCGCAACCAGTTATCGCGCACCTTTTGTAAGCCTCGAGGAGCGTCCTTCTGAAGTGTGCCTGCCCGCGTCGGCGCACGACTTCGATAATCGCCCTTTGCCGCTGATCAACAGGACCTGAAGGGTCAAAGTTGCCGGTGACCGGTTCCGATTCTGCCCCTGCTCGATCATGGGCTGCATCGATGCCGTGGATACTTCCCTCATCCGAGAAGCCCTCAAGAATAAAATAGCCGTTTCGCCACTCAGATACGGTCGCAAGACCGACAACCTGATACTCGACGCCGGGCTTCGGCTTGGTTTGCAGCAACACCCCAACAGGAATCCCATCGCTCATGCATTTGATCAATCCCCGATTGGTTGCCTCCTTATCCCGTAGTTTAGGATCTTGGTTCTCTTGAAAATAGGGATACACCCAAGAGCCATCTGAGCGCCTCTGCAATTCTTTATCTGCATACGGACTATCTAGTGTTTGCCGCACACTAAGCGCGTATTCCATGTATTGAGGCTTGTAGATTCCCTTCGCTTGAGTAACGAGACGAGCACCATTGTCTGCGTGGGCTTGAATCTCCGACCAAGGGACAATACGACCGGCGTTATCGCGAAACCAACGTAGCGCGCGAGCATGCTCGCCGGTTGTCTTTGCGAGAACATCATCGAGATTAGCCATCGGTAATTCACCCTCGCTCCAGCGGTCCTTTTGGCGCTTGGTTGGTCAGACCGGTCCAAGTCTTATTGCCGCGAGACATTTTTCCTGGCCAGTCTCGCGTTTCCCACGGCCTGCACGCGCGACACGTTCAACCCCGGATAGGAAATGTCGTCTACTGCTCGCTTGAGGACCTTGGCGCCCCAACGCTGCAACATGCCCTTTGCGCCATAGGTGCGTCCAACAGACTTCCCGCTGCTCCGGCCGGTCAGAGCGTCCCGCAGTTCTTCATCGGGCGTAGTACGGCGGAGCGCGTCCTGGAAGCCATGCCTGAAGCTATGATAGACTTTGTTGCGGTCGCTGATGCCAACATGCTTGCGCAGATAGCGGCTCCACCATTTGGACCAGGCACTGAGGGCCCCCTTCTGGTCAGGAGCAACGGTGGGAAAGAGCCACGCCTTGTCGCCTTCCTTGCGCCGTGCCTCCACGTAGTTCAGGAATCCAAGCGCTACTAGCTGCGGATGGACAGGTACAACGCGCTCGGACGTCTTGGTCTTGAGCCGCCGTCCCGCCTTCGGGTCGCGAGAGAACCACATCAGCGGGATGCCTGTTTCCTCATCCGTGCGAATGTCAGACACGCGAAGACCGGCGTATTCAGCCTGACGGGCACCTGCGAACAGTGCAAGAAGGGGCAACCACACACCCGCCTCCCCCTTAGCTCCCCCGGGCAGCTTTTGCTGGGTAAAGAGCGGAGCGTCGAAGATGGTCTGGAGGTCGCGAGCGTCGAAGGGCTCCCGCTCCGACTGTTCCTCTTCAAGACGCATCTCTGCGAACGGGTCCGCCCATGGCACATCATCAGGCACTAGGCCGTGGTGGTGGCCCCAGCCTGCTATGGCTTGCAAGGCGCCCAGTTGCTTGTTCACGGTCCCTGGGGACACCTTCGGGACCGTTGGGTGCGCGCTGCCGTAGTCGCGCAGCTCCGGAAGAGATGCCTTCAGGAGCGCGCCTCGGCGCAACTTAGGCACCAACTGCAACGCCTCACGAAATGTGCGGGCGTGTGATCGCCTCATTTTCAGTAGGGGAAGATCACCGTGCAGCTGGATGAACATCTCCACAGCCCGACCGTACTCATGCACGGTGCCCTCAGGCCTATCGCGCTCTTTCTTCCAACCTTCAAAGGCTTCGCGTAGCGTGCCTCCCTGTTCGCCTGAAGGAGCCTCAGGGGACGCACAGGCAGACGCGGGCGTCTCAACCGGTTCTCCTGCATTGCGCCTCTCAATGTCCCTGAGGGCGCGGACGTGTGCCGCTAGCACCGCCATTCCCAGCTTTCGGTATGATGCACTTTTGCGGTCGAGGTTAAGTTGAAACTCGTCCAGCAGCTGGTCCAGTTCCTCTCCGATGACGCTGACGTCACCTCGGGCCAACGCTGGAGCGCTAACGGCCAAATCGAACTCCAGCGTATCCGTCCTCTTGTAAATCTCACGGTCAGAGAGCCCGAACTCGGGTACTGAACCAACCTCGAACGGCGTGCTGTATGGAATACCGGCGTCGCTAAGCTGCTTCGCGATACTCTGAAACAGGGGCTCTGACCCAGTGCCCTCGCTGCGCTCCTCCTCATCATGCGCCAACGTCACAGCGTAATGCATCTCAGCCATACGCCTGATTTGAGCATCGGTGAGCGACAGTATGACGGGCCGCTCCTTCAGCAGCGCCTCGGCATCCGCCAGCGTCCGATTGAAGTCTGCCAGCACATGAGTCGCAGCAACGTTCGCCTCCTTCAGCACCTTGGTGCCGAGGGACTTCTTGAGAAAGACCTGCTTGGATTTCCCGGAATTGAGGACGCGCGCAACGGCTTCTTGGAGGCGTTCTGGCACCTTCCGTTGGACGTAGTAAGTCCCGTGTCGATCTCGGATCAGTCCCGGCATTGCGCGCATCAAAGCTACTACTATCTGCTACCACCTGAGCGCAGACAAAGCTATGATTTGCGTGATGTTTTTGAAATCTCAGCGCTTCTAGAGCCGCTGGCGCTCCCTAGGGGAATCGAACCCCTGTTTCAGCCTTGAGAGGGCTGGAAACATTTTCCGCGGGGGTTCGCGGTCGTTCGTCATAATATAGCCTTCTCAATAGTTTATGTAGAATCCGTTCTTCGCTGTTCGGCTTTGTACGCCGATGCTTATTCGACGGATATTCGACGACTCCGGGTTCGTATGCCGTGACAAAGACGCTCACTGAGGCTCAGATCACGACTGCCAAGGCGCGTTCGAAACTGGAGCTTGGCGTCCATTGGCGCCGCCTCGATGCCGAGGCGCATCTTGGCTATCGCAAGGGCAAGCGGAGCGGCGTTTGGTTCGTGCGCTGGCGCAATCACCATGAAGGAGCCAACTACAAGCAGGCGCGGGTCGGCATCGCCAACGACGTCAACGACAAACTTGCCGAAGGCACGCTGACTTTCGAGCAGGCGGTGACACAAGCGCGGGAACACGTCACCCGGTCCAGAATAGAAGCGGCGGCACAAGCCGCCGGACCGGTACCCACCGTGCGGACGGCTGTAGAGACATACATCAGGGAACGTAATGCCCGTGATAGCCGACGGGCCGGACGCGAGGTTCGATCCGATGCTGGTCACCGCTTGCGGCGTTACGTTCTTGGTCAAGAGCAGCGTGGCAGCCAAGAAGCCGTTGAGGCCGCCTCTCTCGCCGCAGTCCATCTACACGCGCTACAGGAAGATGATCTTTTGACGTGGCGCGAGGACCTTCCTGTAGAATTGAAGGCGACGACAAAACAGCGGCTCATAAACGACCTGAAGGCGGCGCTGAATGCTGCATGGCCACGCTTGACGGCGGAACAAAAGAAGCTGAATCCAACATTCCTCTCGATTGTGAAAGACGGGTTTAAGGCTGAGCGCATTGATGACGATGACGAGATATCTGTCGCTCGAGACAATCAAATCCTCACGGACGCGCAGATCAGCACGTTGCTTCAAGCCGCATGCGAGATCGACGACGAGCAAGGATTTGAAGGCGATCTATATCGCATTGTCGTGTGCCTTGCAGCAACGGGCGCGCGATTTGCGCAGGCAAGGCGGATGCGCGTTAGCGATGCACAACGGAAAGAGCGACGTTTGATGGTACCAGGTTCCTACAAGGGACGTGGCGGCAACGGCGGCTCCGTACCAGTTCCGGTGGGCGAAGATATCGTCGAAGTCCTCTTACCGGGAATCCTAGATCGTCCAAGAGACGCGCCGTTGTTCGAGCGATGGAGCCATGAGCAGGAAGCAGGTAGCATCGTTTGGAGAAAATCAGAACGCGGTCCGTGGAAGACGGCAGAACTTACTCGTCCGTGGCATGCGATCCGCGAGCGCGCAGGGCTGCCGGAAGCCATTCCTTATGCGTTACGACATTCCAGCATCGTGCGGGGCTTGCGAAACCGCCTCCCCATTCAGCACGTTGCTAAACTGCACAACACTTCTGTGAAAATGATCGAGGGGCACTACGCCAAATATATCTCGACAGCTTTGGAAGATCTCGCTCGGGCAGCAGTGGTACCGCTGGTCCCGCGGCCCGGTGAAAATGCGGCCGGCGCGGATGACAGTAAGAAGCTTTTGCCATCTAACGCATAAGTCTGCAGGCTTGGCTCCGCGGCCCCAAGCCCGGAGCGCACTCGCTGCTTTTCCGGGCTGATACACAATTGAATCAAGAGCTATTTCACGATTGATTCGATAGGCGTGCTGTCGTCAGCTTCCGCACCTGTTCGGGTGACTGTCATTAGGAGCCGCGAACCTATCCACGGTTGGCTGGTGTCATATTGACGCCAACCAGAGCCAGCAGAGATTGCACCATGACTAGCCGACGGCGACCGACGGTCGTCGTGGTAACTCGACCATCGCCGATTAATTCATAAATCTTTGTCCGCCCGAGACCGGTCACTTCACAAGCCTCGGCGACGGTGCAGGTCAACCGCTGGGCAAACGGAAGGCGTTGACCTTGATGACAGGGCATCGACTTATCTGCCGCCACCTCGCGTTCAGTTTGGACACTACGTTCGAACTCCGGACCAAGCCGTATCAAGATTACGCCTCCCTCACAATCGGAGGAGCTACCTTGAGACGCGCCGCCTTCCACGTCAACGGAAGCAGAAGCGCAGAATGGAAAGCCGTAGCGAACGTCAGGAAGCATTGGAAAACTCTCGGCTACAAAAGGCAACGCCGAATTTTTCGCAACCGATATCTAAATGGTCGCGATCTGCGCATGGTGCCGCTGTTCGAGCGCAAAGCGCTGTTGCGTAAGATCGTTGATGGCACGGCTATCCAATTCAGCGAAAGCTTTGAGATAGACGGCCAGGACATGTTCAAACATGCGTGCAAGACCGGCTTAGAAGGCGTTGTGTCGAAGGTGCGTGACAGCCGATACGAAAGCGGCCGGGGCACTGGATGGGTAAAAGTGACGTGCGCACAACGCGAGACGCTGGCCATTGCTGGCTACGCGCTAGGCGGCACCAAATGGGACGGCATGTACATCGGCCGCCGCAAAGGCAACGAGTTTCTGTACGCCGGGAAGGTTGACTACGGCTTTTCGCCTGCCGATAGGAAAGAACTACAGCGAAAGCTAAAGCCGCTCGTTCGCAAAACGCAGCCCTACACAAAGCGCATCGCGCGTCGCGGCATTTGGGTGGAGCCCGAGCTAATGGCCGAGATCGAGTATCGCGCCAAATCAGCGGAAGGAAAGCTGTATCCATTCTTCAAAGGACTGCGGCAGGACTAATGACAGTGTGTCTAAGAGGCCACTAGTTCAGCCATTCCTGCTGGGAGCGTCGGATTTCCGACTCTCCCCCCCCTCGCACTCAAGATACGATGCGGGCGCTGGGACTGCGATCAGCCGCTTGATCTTTGACCCGGTGGCCGCTCGATTGTTGCGGGCGGCCTTTCTCTTCTGTTCTAACGCTGCGTTTTGGGGTCTGCTATGGACCGCAATCAATACCTCTGCACCGCGTGCCACAAGCCGCGAAAGTTCGTCGGCAGCGAGCCCGCCGCCACGCGGTACGAAATCCGATCGTATGAATGTCCGTCCTGCAAGAGCGTGCTGCGGATGGTAGAGCGCACCGAACCAAGCATGTTTCCGCGCCGATCAGGAACCTGATCTCAGGAGGAGACTTAGTTCGTTAGACGGCTTTCGAAGGGCTCCGCTATGGCCATCGCCCACTTCAAAGAAACCAAACCGCTATTTCTGCCCGAAGCATTCTTCGTCGGCCGCCTGGAAGGATGGGCTGTGGTTGAAAGCCTTGTCGGTGGCTTCTTAAGCGAGCGACGATATCGGGTCACGGCGAATTGGACGAAGACACCGATACCGTTGTGTTCACGGAGACGTACACCTTCGATGATGGCCACAGCGACACGCTACGCTGGACCATCCACAAAATGGGCGAAGGCCAGTACACGGGGCACGAAAATCGGCTAGATGGCGAGGCCACGGGCGAGCAAGCCGGATGCGCATTTCATTGGAAATATAGTCGCGAGACGCCACAAGGCGACGGGAAGTCGTTCAAGCTGAACTTTGATGATTGGTTCTATGCGATTGATGGCCCGGACCTGCATCGTTCGGGGAAGCGCCGGGCGAGCGGGCATTCCGTTCGCCACGGCCCTTGTGACGTATAGGAAGCTTAAGCCTTCGGCGTGAACTGACTGGCGTGCTCGATCTGAGTCCGCAGAAATTCGGCCTGAAGGAAACGACCTCTTGCAAGTTTTGCGCGGCGGCGAGCTTACGCGCATATTCCAGAGAAGTTGTGACGTTCTGTTACGCGAAGTTCAGCGCAAGGTTGCCCGGCAGCTTGGCTTGCTCAAAGAAAAACGAGAACGCCCTCTCCGTTTGGTCGATGGTCTTTTCAACAAGCTCCCGCACATCGCGCGGCACGTCCACCGATTGATTTCTCATCAGTGCCACCGAATCGGCGTGTACCGCGGCTTGCGTGACTCTAGCTCGGTTTGAAGCTGTCCAGCATAGGCGCGGACATTTGCCCCGATAAAGCGGTACCGACCGCCCCTGCCTCGTCTGCCGCTACTTGCCGCTGAATGCTGTTCCACATGGCAAGCAAGCTTTGATCTGTTGAGTGAAATGCATGAACGCCACTCTATAGAGCTGCACTAACGCCACGTCGCGTTCTCCAACCAACCAATAACCAAGCGCTACGGCGTAACAGAACGCGAACGAACGCTACCAATCTTCCCCAAATTCATCAATATTTTCAGTGTCCTCCCGCGACCCCTTCCCGCTCATAACGGTCTGGTTGCAGGTTTATTTCTGGCCAAAAATAGCAATGAGATCAATAGCTGGTCACAGTCTGTTGGTGACGGTGCCGGATTCTCGCCCCAGAATCTAGCCACGTACAAAGAGCTGGACGTAACACTTGCTAGCAGTGCACACTTCGGCGGGCGAATGCCTTCCGAGCTGCATCCCTTTTTCTTCGCCGCGGCATCCAATTACACGACGAGCTCATAGCGGCCGTTCCGCTTAGGCACCGCCAGAGCATGATGCTCTGGATGATCACCAACGCCGACATTTTGTGGAATGGCGCCAGCGCAGGTGCGTGCACCTCGTTGAGTTGCGCGATGACCTAGAGGTTCAATCGTGCAGGATGCGCATCGCAAATTGTCCTTGCAGACGAATCCAGACAAGGCGATCTTACGCCTTGCGCGCGTACTTGCTCGTCTGGCTGCGAGGGAAGATCATGAAAGAGAGCTCGTCGATCGAAGAGTCAAGGAAGAGAGCGACGATCTATGCTCGATTCTCAACCGATCTTCAGAACGAGCGTTCGATTGAAGATCAGCTTTCACTTTGTCAAAGCTATGCAGAGCGCGAAGGCTTAACGGTTATCAGCACCCATGAAGATCGAGCTCGTTCAGGTGGCTCGGTCATGGGACGCGAAGGCCTTCTGCGGATGTTGGACCAAGCGCGGGAGAGATCCTTTGACGTAGTGATCGTTGAAGCGCTCGACCGCCTCTCTCGCGACATGGAAGACCTCGCGGGTATCCATAAGCGACTATCTTTTCTCGGCATCGAGATCCGGGCGGTCCACGAAGGCGTCGTTAACACTGTGCTGGTCGGTCTTCGCGGCCTGGTCGGACAACTCTATCGTGAAGACAACGCGCACAAGGTGCGGCGTGGCCAAGCAGGTCGGGTCAAGCAAGGTTTGGCTGGAGGTGGCCTCACATACGGATACGCCGCGGTCGCCGGAAAGAGCGGCGAACGAGTCATCGTCGAGGCCGAGGCAGAGATGATCCGGCGCATCTTCCAGGAATACGTGGACGGTCGGACGCCTCGTGAAATCGCGCACGATCTCAACAAGGAGAGGGTATCACCTCCGCGAGGGCGGGCATGGAATGCGTCAACTATCAATGGCAATCTCGGGAGGGGTGCCGGCATTCTGCAGAACGAGCTTTATGTAGGGCGCCTCGTCTGGAACAAGGTCAGGATGGTGAAAGATCCCGACTCGGGAAAGCGACTGTCACGACCAAATCGTAAGAGTGACTGGCAGGTGGCTGAAGTTCCGCACCTTGCAATTGTCAATCCAGAGCTATTCGCAGCTGCTCAGCAACGCAAAGAGGAGCGCAGTCACACCCACCCCAGCCATCAACGCCGGCCTCGTCGGATGCTATCTGGCCTGCTCCGTTGCGGCTCGTGCGGCTCGGGCATGGCAACCAATGGGCGCGACAAATCAGGGCGTGTTCGCATTCGCTGCTCGGCGGCGACAGAGAGCGGCACGTGTCCGGACGCCAAGACTTTCTATTTGGATACGGTCGAAAGTGCAGTCCTCAACGGTCTAAAGGCCGAATTGCGCGCGCCGAAAGTTATCTCAGAATACGTACGCACGTATCTCGAGGAGCGGAAGCGCCTCGCAGCCACATCACATGCAAAACGGCAGCGCCTTGAGCAGCAGCATGGGCAATTAAACCGGGAAATCGAACGACTGGTGGATGCGATCGCGAAAGGACATGGCGATCCATCCGTTCTCGGACCGCGATCGACTGCCTTAGATGCCGAACGAAAGCGGATATCTGAGGAGTTGCAGAGTGAGCCACCCGCCCCGAAGGAAGTCGCGCTGCATCCGGCCATCCTCAAACGATATGAGGAGCAACTCGGTCGGCTTGAAGAAGCACTGGGCAAAGGTGTCAGTGCGGGTGACGGAGAGGCCGCAGAAGCCATCAGAGACCTGGTCGAGACGGTCACTGTGTTCCGCGATCCAGGACGACGCCCAGGTGGCGTAGCCGTGGAGATAGCGGGCCGGCTAAACGCCCTGCTCGGGGAAAAGGCCTATCCAAACCACGTCAGAGGAGTGTGGGGAAAGGTGGTAGCGGGGGAGGGACTCGAACCCCCGACCCCAGGATTATGATTCCCGTGCTCTAACCAGCTGAGCTACCCCGCCACAGGGATCGCGGCGGCGAACAAGGCCGATCTCGCGAACGCGCGGCATATAAGGAAGGGGGCGGGGGTAAGTCAATCCGCCTTCGCTAAAGCTTCGGCGCGACAAGCCCGCTTCGGCCCGATTTCTCACCAGAATTTGCGATTTTTTGGAGCGCCAGACTCGTGGATGGTCCCCCTCACCCGGAATCCGCGCGTCGCGCGGATTCCGGCCTCTCCCCGGCGGGGAGAGGCGAAGGGAAGCGTCCTTATTTCGGCCTCACATTGGGGTCGCCGCCGGGGCTGCCGGGGGGCGGGATCACCGGGGTGTTGCCGCCAGTGCTGGGCGCGGGGGCGTGCATGTCAGGATCGATGCCCGCGGGCGGGCAGAGCACGCCGTCGGTCTTGGCGAGCTTGTCGCCGAGCGGTTCCCGGGACTGGCCGGTGGTGGTGCCGTCGGGGGTGGTCGCCAGCCGATCGGATGGGGCACAGCCGGCGGCGCGTTGCGGGGATGGCGGCGCGGTCGCTTGCGGCGGCGTCGCCGGGGCGGGCGGGGCCTGCGCGATCGCTGGTGCAGAGGCGGCGATCAGGAGGCCCGCAACAATGAGGTTTCTCGTGCGCATGGGTAGGAAACGCGCGCGCGAGGCCCCCTGTTCCCGCAGGTGGCAATCACGATTTGCGGTAGCGGATCAGCGAAAAATGACCCATCGGCGGCATGGGCCGGCGCTCGGTGAGCGCGACGCCGCCGTGCTTTTTGGCCCAGCCCTCGAGGCGGGCCCACGGGAATTCCGGGCGCCAGCCGAGGCGGCGGGCGATGGGCGCGAAGGCGAGCTCGAACAGCTTGCGAGGGCCGCTTTCCGCACCGATGTGATTGACCAGGATCAGCTCGCCGCCAGGCCTCAGCACGCGCATGAACTCGTCGAGCGTGCCTTCGGGATCGGGCACGGCGGTGATGACATATTGCGCCACCACCGCGTCGAAGAAATCATCGGGGAAGGCGAGGTTCTTCGCATCCATCACCGAGAGCACTTCGACGTTGGAGAGACGGAGCGAACGCACGCGCGCCTGCGCCTTGCGCAGCATCGGCTCGGAGATGTCGACGCCGCAGACCTTGGTGGTGCGCGCGTATTCGGAGAGCGAAAGACCGGTGCCGACGCCGACGTCGAGGACGCGGCCGCCGATGCGGTCGGCCTCCGCGATGGTCGACTGCCGGCCGGCGTCGAACACCTTGCCGAACACGAGATCATAGACCGGCGCCCAGCGGCCATAGGCCTTCTCGACCCCGGCCCGCGAGATGTCTGCTGCCATGCCCCCTGCCCTTGCGCGAAGATTCTCTAAGGTGTGTTTGTTGGTGAGAACGGATCCCGCCCCGCGGGAGGTCTAGTGCCTCTCCCGCGTGCGGGAGAGGTCGCGCCGAAGGCGCGGGTGAGGGTTCTCTCCGCATCGGGAGTATCCCATCGCGGAAGCACCCTCTCCCCAACCCTCTCCCGCAAGCGGGAGAGGGGGCGCACCGTGGCTGCGGTGACAGTTGGGCTCAATCTCATCGCGCTCAGCCGCGCACGGCTTCCGCGAGCGGGCGCGATGTGCCCGTGCTGGCCTTGGCCGCGGCGCTCTGGATGAAGCCGCCGCCGAGCACGCGGGCCTGGCCGCTCGCCGCGTCGTAGAACACGCAGGCCTGTCCCGGCGAGACGCCCTCCTCGCCGGCGACGAGCTCGACCTCGTAACGGCCATTGCTGCCGCGCAGCCAGGCCGGCTGCGGGCTGCGGGTGGAGCGCACGCGCACGAACATTTCAAGGCCGCTTCCGATGGCGCGGTCGATGTCGCCGTCGCCGATCCAGTTGACGTCGCGCAAGCTGATGCGGTGCATCTTCAGCGCCTCGCGCGGGCCGACCACGACGCGGCGGGTCACCGCGTCCAGCCGCACCACGAACAGCGGCGCATGGGCTGCGATGCCGAGGCCGCGGCGCTGGCCGACGGTGAAATTGGCGATGCCGTTGTGCCGGCCGAGCACGCGGCCCTCGAGATCGACGATGTCGCCGGGGTCCATCGCATTGGGACGCAACCGCGTGATGACGTCGGTGTAGCGCCCCGTAGGCACGAAGCAGATGTCCTGGCTGTCGTGCTTGTCGGCGACCGCAAGCCCGAAGCGGCGGGCGAGTTCGCGCGTCTCGGGCTTGGTCATGTCGCCGAGCGGAAAGCGCAGGAAGTCGAGCTGCTCCTGCGTGGTCGCGAACAGGAAGTAACTCTGGTCGCGGTCGGCGTCGGCCGCGCAGACCAGCGCGCGCGAGCCGTCGCCCCGGCGGCGCGAGGCGACGTAATGGCCGGTGGCGAGCGCCTGCGCGCCGAGCTCCCGCGCGGTCTTCAAGAGGTCGCGAAACTTGACGCTGCGGTTACACTCGATGCAGGGCACCGGCGTCTCGCCGAGCGCGTAGGAGTCGGCGAAATTGTCGATGACGGACTCGCGGAAGCGGTCCTCGTAATCGAGCACGTAATGGGGAATGCCGAGCTTGGCGGCGACGTCGCGGGCGTCGTGGATGTCCTGGCCGGCGCAGCAGGCACCCTTGCGATGGGTGGCCGCGCCATGGTCGTAGAGCTGCAGCGTGATGCCGACGACGTCGTAGCCCTCAGCCTTCAAGAGCGCAGCCGTCGTCGAGGAATCGACGCCGCCCGACATGGCGACGACGACCCTGGTGTCCTCGGGACGGCCTTCGAGATCCAGACTGTTGAGCATGGGCCCTAAAGCGTTGTGACGGCGGCGACGCGCGATCCGCGATTGCTGTGCTTTCTCCGGGGACGGCGGCGATCTCCCGGAACCTTGGTTCCCGAAGAGCACGACTGCCCAAGTCGAAGGCGGCTGAGAGTAACCTCTTTAATATAGGCGGCATTCCGGTGAAGCAATCACGCGGGCCCCCGCTTAGGGCAATTCTTGCCGGGGCGGCAGAAATGGCGGGGTCGGGGCCGGCGGCCCGGCAATGCATCCACGTCGCCAAAACGTTGATTATATTACTGAAATCTTCGAGTTGGGGCGCTGGCCCGCTCCTTGCTCCCTCTTGATGCGAAGTTGCTTGCAAGGGGTTGCCTGTGGTCGGTCGGATGTCAGATGTCGTGGCAAGCGTGCAAATCCAGAGCGCGCAGCAGAAGCCTGCCCGGTCGCAAGCCCCGAAGGACACGCCGGCGAGCGAGGCTTTCGGCTCGCTGGTCGACAGCAACACGCAGGCCAGCGGCAACAACGCGCCGGCGCAGGACAGCGCACCGCGCCGGAGCGAGCAGACCTCGTCCTCCCCGGCGACCGAGCGGCCGTCGCGCGACACCTCGTCCACGGACCAGACTTCGCAGAGCAAGGCGAGCGACGACACCGACGCGTCTGCGCCGGCGGAGCATGACAGCGAGGCGCCCGGCAATCCGGCCAAGGACGCCGGCAAGGTCAAGGACAAGTCCGAAACGGCGGACGCCAAATCGGAGGAGAAACCCGACGAGACCGCGAGCGCCGCGACTGATGGCACCGAGGTCCTCACCGCCGCCGCCGAGGCGGCTGTTGCCGCGCCGCCCGCTACGGCGCAGACCGCCCTGCCCGACCCCGGAATCATCGTTGCCGCGCCGGTCGTGCCGGTCGATCCGAATGCAGCTGCGAACCAGGCTGGCGATGCCGCCGCCGCGCCGCTCGCGATCGCCGCGGCAGGTCTTGCCGCCAGCGCCTCCATCGCGGCCCAGATCGCCGGCACCAAGACCGATACCGCCACGGCGAGCGCCAAGGCCGCAGGCGCCGAGGTCGACGCCGAGACTACGACAACGCTCGGCGAGGCCGCGGCCGGCACGACCGAGACCGCCTCGACCGATGGAAAAGCTGGTGGCGGACTGATCGCCGCGGTCAGCCAGGGCACGCCCAAGACCGCGTTCAAGGATGCCGCCACGGCGCAGGCCCAGACCGACATCTCGAATATCGGCCAGGACACCGGCAAGGCGAACGTCGCCGCGCAGGCACCGGCCGCCAACGCCGCCCATGCGCAAGGCTTGAAGCCGCAGGCCGATAATTTCGCGACCGACGCCAAGGCGGGCCCCGCCGACCGCACCGCCGAGCCGGTCCAGGGCACGCCGGCCGCGCCGGCGCATGCCGGCCCGCAAGCCACGATCGCTCCGACCGAAGCCAGCGCGCAGGCCGCTTCCGCCGTGCAGGCGCCGCTGACCAATGCGACCTCGGCCGCCACCGCCTCCACCGCGACGCTGACCGCGACCGCGGCGACCCACACTACGGCGGTGCCGATCAGCGGCATCCCGATCGAGATCGCGGCCGCCATTCGCTCCGGCAAGTCGCGGTTCGACATCAGCCTCGATCCGGCCGAGCTCGGCAAGATCGACGTCCGCATCAATATCGACCGCGCCGGCAACGTCACCTCGCATCTGACGGTGGAAAAGCCGGAGACGCTGCAGATGCTGCGTCAGGACGCGCCGCAATTGCAGCGCGCGCTCGACGATGCCGGCTTCAAGACCGGCAGCAACGGTCTGTCCTTCAGCCTGCGCGACCAGAATTCATCGGGTCAGCACTCAGGCCAGAACAACGACAATGGCGGCAATGCCCGCCGCCTGATCGTCAGCGAGGACGACAGCGTTCCCGCAGCGCCCATCGGGCGCGGCTATGGCCGCATGCTCGGATCGAGCAGCGGCGTCGACATCAGAGTGTGAGGAGTATCTGGCAATGACCACCACGAATGCCGCCACTTCGCCCGCGGTCGTCTCCGGAACGACCGACCTGCCGAAATCCTCGTCGAATTCGTCGATGAGCTCGACCACGGGGTCGACGCTCGCCGGCAATTTCCAGACCTTCCTGACCCTGCTGACGACGCAGCTGCAGAACCAGAACCCGCTCGATCCGCTCGATACCAACCAGTTCACCCAGCAGCTGGTGCAGTTCGCCGGCGTCGAGCAGCAGCTCAAGACCAACGAATCGCTGGCTCAGCTCGTCACCCTGCAGCAGACCACGCAGGCGACCCAGGCGCTGGGCTTCGTCGGCAAGACCGCGCTGGTCGACGGCTCGACCGCGACGATGAAGAATTCGTCGGCGACCTGGCATCTCAACGTGCCGACCGACTCCACGGTCGAGATCTCGATCGCCAATTCCAGCGGCCAGACCGTGTTCAACGGCAAATATACCGCCGCCGCCGGCAACGACATCCCCTTCACCTGGAACGGCATGGGCAATGACGGCACGCAATGGCCCGACGGCAAGTACACGATCTCGGCCACGGGCAAGGACGTCGCGAACAACAATGTCGGCATCGCCGCGCAGGTGCAGGGCGTGGTGTCGTCGGTCGATCTGACCCAGTCGCCGCCGCTGCTCACCATCGACGGCGCCAGCTACACGCTGAGCCAGGTCAAGAGCATCATTGCGACGGGCAATTGAGGGAGCGCTGCAGCGACAAGTTCGGTGTCATCCCCGCCTAGTGCGCAATTGCGCACGGGGGGCGGGGATCCATAGCCACAGGGTGTGGTTGGAGCGCATAGCTGGTTTCCCAAGTCTTCGTCAAACCCCTTCCTGGGGTTATGGATCCTCAGATGCGCAATTGCGCATCATAGCTCGCGCTCCGCGCGCCCCGGGATGACAAGAGAGGGACTCCGCGGCACCTCGGCAGACCCTCTTTGTTAGTAAAGTATTTACCTTCTGCCCCGCTCAGCCGGCCGAGATTGCGTCTTCCGCCCGCCGAGTCGGCCGCGTTCCCGCAAGTTTCAACGAGAATTGTATTGAACCCTTAGGCTTAGCGGATTTTTAAGCCGCGGGGGTTACGGTTACGGCGTGAGTTCAGTGGTTGAGAGTTTGTGAGTACGCCATGACAGAACCCCATCGCCCGAGGGTAAAATACGTCATCGGGCCGGACGGCAGTCCGTTGACGATCGCGGATCTGCCTGCACCCGGCACCAAACGCTGGGTCATCCGCCGCAAGGCCGAAGTCGTCGCCGCTGTCCGTGGCGGACTTCTCTCCCTCGAGGAGGCCTGCAGCCGTTATACCCTGACGGTCGACGAATTCCTCTCCTGGCAGTTTTCCATCGACCAGCACGGTCTGGCGGGTCTTCGCACCACCCGCATCCAGCAATATCGCCAGTAGGCGATCCGGAATTCTGCGGTTTTTGACGAAAATCGGCCTCGCTCTGCGAGGCCGATTTTTTTCATGATGCACTTTTGTCCGACCTCTTAACCTTCGTTAACCATATCGAAACCATCACCTAGGCAATAATTGCCCAGTCGGCCTTTCCAGTGAAGCGGCCGGAGCTGTGGGGCGGTTGCTTGCAAGGGCTTGCGGACTTTCTGAAGAGTATCGGTGCCGCCCGGTTCGGGGCAATGATCGCGGTCACCGCCGCGCTCATCGGCTTCTTTGCGTTCGTCATCATGCGCGTCACCACGCCGCAGATGACGACGCTGTTCACGGACCTGTCCGTCGAAGACTCCTCCAGCATCATCAAGGACCTGGAACGCCAGGGCATCCAGTTCGAGATCCGCAATGAGGGCTCCATCATCATGGTGCCCAAGGACAAGGTCACGCGTCTCAGGATGAAGCTCGCCGAGGGCGGCCTGCCTAAGGGCGGCGGCGTCGGCTACGAAGTGTTCGACAAGTCGGACGCGCTCGGCACCACCTCCTTCGTCCAGAATATCAACCACCTGCGCGCGTTGGAGGGCGAACTCGCCCGCACCATCCGGGCCATCGACCGCATCCAGGCCGCCCGCGTCCATCTGGTGCTGCCCGAGCGGCCGCTGTTCGCCCGCGAGGCGCCGGAACCGTCGGCCTCGATCGTGGTGCGCGTCCGCGGCGCACTGGAAGCCCAGCAGATCCGCGCCATCCGCCATCTCGTCGCCTCCGCGGTCAACGGGCTGAAGCCGCAGCGGGTCTCCATCGTCGACGAGGCCGGCCAGCTGCTCGCCGACGGCGCCCAGACCGATCCGGAGCAGGCCATCGGCGAGGAGCGCCGCATCGCCTTCGAGAAGCGGATGCGCAAGCAGGTCGAGGACATCGTCTCCTCCGTGGTCGGCTCGGGCCGCGCCCGCGTGCAGCTCTCTGCCGATTTCGACTTCAACAAGGTCACCCAGACCTCGGACAAATTCGACCCCGAGGGCCGCGTGCTGCGCTCGAGCCAGACCCGCGAAGAGCAGAGCATGACCGCCGACAACAACGGCCAGGTCACCGTCAACAACGAGCTGCCCGGCAACCAGCAGAACAACGGCGTCGCGCCCAAGGACCAGAGCAAGAAGACCGAGGAGACCAACAATTACGAGATCTCCCGCACCACCAAGACCGAGGTGACCGAGGCCGGCCGGGTTAACCGCATCTCGGTCGCGGTGCTGGTCGACGGCATCTACAGCAAGAACGACAAGGGCGAGCTGGCGTATCAGGACCGCACCAAGGAGCAGCTCGACCGCATCGCCACGCTGGTGCGCTCGGCGATCGGCTTCGACCAGAAGCGCGGCGACCAGGTCGAGGTCGTCAACCTGCGCTTCGCCGACGCGCCCTCCACCGCCCCGATCGGCGAACCCGGCGGCTTCCTCGGCATGCTGCAGTTCACCAAGGACGACGTCATGTACTTCGTCGAGCTCGGCGTGATGATGCTGCTCGGCCTCGTCGTGCTGTTCCTGGTGATCCGCCCGCTGGTCAAGCGCATTCTCGCCTCCGACGAGGTCGCCGCCGCCATCTCCGGCGTGCTGACGGGCCCAGCTGCCTCGGAAGAGGCCGCGCCGGCCGGCCAGCCGCTGCTGCCGAGCGGCGGCACCAGCGCCATCGACGTCGCCACCATTCAGGGCCAGGTCCACGCCCAGTCCGTTCACCGCGTCGGCGAACTCGCCGAACGCAATCCCAACGAAACCGTCGCAATCATCCGCCAATGGCTGACTGAGCCGGCGAAATAACCGAAGCCAAGCGCATCAAGAAGTGATCTGACATGGCCGCCACCTTGCAAAACGCCAACTCGAACGACATCACCAGCGTGATCTCCACGCTCGGTCAGCGCGCCGGCAGCCGTGAGGGCGGTCCCAAAACCCAGGGCCTAGCGGGGCCGAAGCGCGCCGCGATCCTGATGCTGGCGCTCGGCGAGCAATATGGCGGCAAGATCTGGGGCCTGCTCGACGACGACGAGGTGCGTCAGCTCTCGCTGGAGATGTCGACGCTCGGCACCGTCGAGGTCGACACCGTCGAGGACATGCTGCTCGAATTCGTCTCGCGCATGTCGGCCTCGGGCGCGCTGATGGGCAATTTCGACGCCACCGAGCGGCTGCTCCAGCAATACCTGCCGCCGGAACGCGTCAACGGCATCATGGACGAGATCCGTGGGCCCGCCGGGCGCAACATGTGGGAGAAGCTCTCCAACGTGCAGGAAGAGGTCCTCGCCAACTACCTCAAGAACGAATATCCGCAGACCATCGCCGTGGTGCTGTCGAAGCTGAAGCCGGAGCATGCCGCCCGGGTGCTCGCCATCCTGCCCGAGGAGCTCGCGCTCGACGTCATCAACCGCATGCTGAAGATGGAGGCGGTGCAGAAGGAGGTGATCGAGAGCGTGGAGAAGACGCTGCGCGTCGAGTTCATGTCCAACCTGTCGCAGACCCGTCGCCGCGACGCCCACGAGGTGATGGCGGAAATCTTCAACAATTTCGACCGCCAGACCGAAACCCGCTTCATCACCTCGCTGGAAGAGGACAACCGCGAATCCGCCGAGCGCATCAAGGCGCTGATGTTCACCTTCGACGACCTGGTGAAGCTCGATTCCGGCTCCGCCCAGACCTTGATGCGCAACGTCGACAAGGACAAGCTCGGCGTCGCGCTCAAGAGCGCCAACGAGGACGTCCGCAACTTCTTCTTCGGCAACATGTCCTCGCGCGCGGCCAAGATGCTCCAGGACGACATGGCGGCGATGGGCCCCGTGCGCCTGCGCGACGTCGACGAAGCCCAGGCGCTGCTGGTCAATCTCGCCAAGGACCTCGCCGCCAAGGGTGAGATCATGCTGACCAAGAACCGCGCCGACGACGAGCTGGTGTACTGATGGCCGCTCCGGCAAAATTCCTGTTCGATACCGACTTCGCGGCGCCCGAGCGCGCGACGCGCGAGAAGGCCGCGACCGCGGCCGAGATCGCGCAGAAGGTCGCAGAAGCCGAGGCCCGCGCCTATCAGGACGGCTTTGCCGCCGGCCAGCGCGAGGCCAAGGCCGAGAGCGACCGCCGCGTCGCACTCGCGATGGAAGAGATCAACATCGCCATCCGCGGTGTCGCCGCCGGCATCGGCAACATCGAGACCAGGATGGAGACCGAGGCGGTCGAGGTCGCGGTCGCGGTGGCGCGCAAGCTGTGCGCCGACCTCGTCGCCGCCGAGCCGCTCGGCGAGGTCATCGCGCTGGTCAAGGACTGTTTCTCGCATCTGGTCGCGACGCCGCATCTCGTCGTCCGCATCAACGATGCGCTCTACGACAGCGCGCGCGAGAAGATCGAGCGGCTCGCCAAGCAGAGCGGCTTCGAGGGCCGGCTGGTGATCCTGGCCGAGCCGGAAATTGCCACCGGCGACTGCCGGATCGAATGGGCCGATGGCGGCGTCGTGCTGGAGCGCGGCGCCATCGCGGCCAAGATCGACGAAATGGTCGGACGCTACATCGCGTCCCGCAGGGGGAGCTAAACCATGAGCGACACCGACGGACAGGTCCCGCTGCCCGATCTCAATGGCCCGATGCCGCCTGCCGGCACCGACGTCGGCTACAACGAGGACGAATATGCGGCGCGTGCCGCCGCCGACCTCGAGGCGGTGTTCGACGTGCCGGTGCAGGTCTCGGCCGTGCTCGGCCGCTCCAAGATGGACGTCGGCGAGCTCCTGAAGCTCGGACCGGGCACCGTGCTCGAGCTCGACCGGCGCGTCGGCGAGGCCATCGACATCTACGTCAACAACAAGCTGGTCGCCCGCGGCGAGGTCGTCCTGGTCGAGGACAAGCTCGGCGTGACCATGACGGAAATCATCAAGGCCGAACGCGGCTGACACGCAAGGACATGACGCGCGACGGCGCGAGCAGACGGACAGGAGACTGACATGCGGCTTCTCATCGTTGGCACATTGAAGGGCCAGCTCACCACCGCCACCAAGATCGCGATGGAGAACGGCGCCACCGTGACCCATGCCGAGGATCACGAGCAGGCGATGCGCGTGCTGCGCGGGGGCAAGGGCGCCGACCTCCTGCTGGTCGACGTCGCGCTCGACATCCGCGACCTCGTGCTGCGGCTGGAAGCCGAGCACATCCACGCCCCGATCGTCGCCTGCGGCATCACCAACGACGCCCGCGCCGCGGTCGCCGCGATCCATGCCGGGGCCAAGGAATACATCCCGCTGCCGCCGGATCCGGAGCTGATCGCCGCGGTGCTGGCTGCCGTCGCCAACGATTCCCGCGAGCTGGTCTACCGTGACGACGCGATGGCAAAAGTGATCAAGCTCGCCCAGCAGATCGCCGGCTCGGACGCCTCGGTGATGATCACCGGCGAATCCGGCACGGGCAAGGAAGTGCTGGCGCGCTACGTTCACTCCCGTTCGGCCCGTGCCAAGCGCCCGTTCATCTCGATCAACTGCGCCGCCATCCCGGAGCACCTGCTGGAATCCGAGCTGTTCGGCCACGAGAAGGGCGCCTTCACCGGCGCGGTCGCCCGCCGCATCGGCAAGTTCGAGGAGGCGACCGGCGGCACGCTGCTGCTCGACGAAATCTCGGAGATGGACGTCCGCCTGCAATCGAAACTACTGCGCGCCATCCAGGAGCGTGTGATCGACCGCGTCGGCGGCACCAAGCCGGTTCCGGTCGACATCCGCATCATCGCGACCTCGAACCGCAATCTCGCCGAGGCTGTGCGAGAGGGCACGTTCCGCGAGGACTTGCTGTTCCGCCTCAACGTCGTGAATTTGAAGATCCCGCCGCTGCGCGAGCGTCCCGCCGACATCCTCGAGCTCGCCCAGCACTTCGTGAAGAAATATGCCGAGGCCAACGGCGTGCCGCTGCGACCGCTCTCGGCCGAGGCGCGCCGCGTGCTCTCCGCCAACCGCTGGCAGGGCAACGTCCGCGAGCTCGAAAACACCATGCACCGCGCGGTGCTGATGGCCCAGGGCGACGAGATCGGGCCCGACGCCATCATCACGCCGGACGGCGACCGCCTCGACCTCGCCAAGACCGCCCCGGCCGTGGCGCATGCCACTATGGCCGCCGAGCAGGTGACGCGCGCACTGGTGGGGCGCACCGTCGCCGACGTCGAACGCGATCTGATTCTGGAGACGCTGAAGCACTGCCTCGGCAACCGCACCCATGCCGCCAACATCCTCGGCATCTCGATCCGCACGCTGCGCAACAAGCTCAACGAATATGCCGACGGCGGCATCCCGATCCCGCCCGCAGGCACGCCCGGGGAATATCCGCGGATGCCGATGATGGGCGCGTAGACGCCCGCGACCATCGAGCGGACGCGAATGCCCGGGCCAACTCCGGGCATTTTTCGTTTGGCGCAGGCCGCCACCCCGTCATTGCGAGCGCAGCGAAGCAATCCAGAATCCCTCGGCGGCGACAGACTGGATTGCTTCGCTGCGCTCGCAATGACGAACCTCAAGAGCGTCCTTCGCATGACCGAACCGCGCCACGTGACTATGCCATCCGCGCGGCACGCCCTATAACCTCGCCCGAAAACCACGCGAGGGACAACATGTCTGAAGCTCAAATCACGGATTGGCTGGCGTCGCAGAAGCAGGCGATGATCGACCTGCTGCGCGACGTCGTGAACATCGATTCCGGCTCCTACGACAAGGAAGGCGTCGATGCGGTCGGTGCGCGGTTCGAGCGGCATTTTGCCGAGCACGGCATTCCGTTCCGGCGCGAAGGCCACGGCACGTTCGGCGACGCGATCCATGCCGAGGTGGCAAAGCCCGGCAGCAACGAGAAGCCGGTGCTGTTGATGGGGCACCGCGACACCGTTTTCGGCAAGGGCGAGGCCGGGCGGCGGCCGTTCACGATCCGGGATGGCCGCGCCTATGGACCCGGTGTCGCCGACATGAAGTCCGGCCTTGTCATGAACGTGTTCGTGGCCGCCGCCTTCCACAAGTTCGGCGGCTCACCGCATCCGATCAAGGTGCTGATCACCTCCGACGAGGAGATCGGCTCGCCCTCCTCGCGCCCTGTGATCGAGCGCGAGGGACGCGCGGCCCGCGCGGTGTTCAATTCCGAGCCGGGCCGGCCCACGGGCAACGTCGTCACCGGGCGCAAGGGCGGCATCTTCATGCACATGGCCATCACCGGCAAGGCCGCGCATTCCGGCGCCAACTTCGCCGCCGGCGTCAGCGCCATTGGCGAGCTCGCGCACAAGATCGTCCAAATCCACGCGCTCACCGACCTCGACAAGGGCATCACGCTCAATGTGGGCCTCGTCTCGGGTGGGCAGTCCGTCAATACGACGGCGCCTTACGCGGAAGGGCAGATCGACCTGCGCTATGTCGATCCGGCCGATCGCGCGCGGATCATGAGTGCGATCGAAAAGATCGTCGCGACCTCCTACGTGCCGGGCACCAGCGCGACGCTGTCGATCAAGGGCGAGTTCGTGCCGGTGGTGCAGAGCGCGGACTCGAAGGCGCTGTTCGAAGGCTATCAGGCGGCCGCAAGGCAGGTGGGCCTCACCACGCTGCAGGGCGAGTTCTCCGGCGGCTGCGCCGATTCCGGCTTCACCGCCGCGGTCGGCACGCCGACCATTTGCGGTCTCGGTCCGGTCGGCGGGCTCGCGCACACGCCGGAGGAATATTTGGAGATCGACAGCATCGTGCCGCGCGCACAGGCGCTGGCGCTGGCGATTCTGCGGGGGTGAACGGAGGTGCCGTAGGGTGGGCAAAGCGAAGCGTGCCCACCGTTCCGTTGCTGCCTTGGAGAGATGGTGGGCACGGCGCAAGGGCGCCTTTTGCCCACCCTACGAGACCGACCAAGTTCTACGAATAGCTCGGCGCATCCGGCTTGCGGAAGATGTGGATGGGATCGCCCGGCACGATCGGAGAGCCGGAGAACATCGCATAGGCGTAGAGCGCGAGATAGGCGATCGCGAGCGCGCCGATGGCGTAGAAGATCAAGGTAGCCACGCGCTTCATCGTTCCGCTCCATGCGTACGGCGGGACAGCTCAGGAGCGCTTCTAGAGCGACGAGGCGGAAAAGGCCAGCCTTGCGCGAGGCTCGCCGACGGCGATCAAATGCCGCGCCGGCCGCGCGCGGGAAGGCTGACATCGGCGAGCCGGGCCGCGTCTTCGTCCTGGTCGACCGCAACATATTGGCCGTGCCAATAGGCCAGCGCGGCATTGCGGGTCGAGCTCCTGATGTCCCTGACGCGGCCGATGACGATGCCGTGCGAGTGCCGCTCGACGATCTCCTCGACTTCGCAATCGAAGGCCGAGAGCGCGCCGACCAGCAGCGGAACCCCCGAGACTGCCGTCACCCATTGGCTGCCTGCAAAGCGATCCGCACCCTTCAGCCCGCCCTTGCCGGCAAAGCGTTCGGCAATGTCGAGTTGGTCAGCGTTGAGGATGTTCACGCCGAAGGCGCCGTGGCGGCGGATCAGCGGAAACGACGAGGCGTCGCGGTTGATGCTGACCAGCAGCGTCGGCGGCTCGACCGACAGCGAGGTGACCGAGGTCACAGTCATGCCGGAGATGTCCTTGCCCCGCCCGGCCGTGATGACGCTGACGCCGCCGGTGAGGTGGCGCATGGCGCCGCGGAAATCGGCGGACGAGACGGGAATTTCGGTCATGAGCTCGCGGGGCACTACATTCATGGCGCTACTCCCCGCAAGCGGGGGTTCCCTCTATTTAGGTACGATCGTCCGCCGACAACAGGTGGCTCAGGATGGAGCCTTCGAGCCCGGCAAGCTCGCCGGAGCCGCGCTGGCGCGGCCGGGCGGCGTTAACCGTGACGTCATGGGCGATGCGGCCCTCCTCGATGACGAGCACGCGGTCGGCCAGCGCCACGGCTTCCGAGACATCGTGGGTCACCAGGATCGCGGTAAAGCCCTGATCGCGCCAGACCCGCTCCAAGAGGCGCTGCATCGAGATGCGGGTCAGCGCGTCCAGCGCGCCGAGCGGCTCGTCGAAGGCGAGCACACGCGGGCGCGAGACCAGCGCGCGGCCGAGCGCGACGCGCTGCTTCTGGCCCCCTGAGAGCACCGACGGCCATTGATCGCGCTTGTCAGCGAGGCCGACCTCGATCAGCGCCTTCTCGGCGCGGGCATGCGCATCGCTTGAGGCACGATCGCGGCCGAGGCCGACCTCGACATTGGCGAGCACGCGGGCCCAGGGCAGCAGCCGCGGCTCCTGGAACATCACGCGGATGTCCTCGGGCTGAATATCCTGCCCGAAGCTGATGCTGCCGGCATCGATCTTGTCGAGGCCGGCGATCAGGCGCAGCAGGGTGCTCTTGCCGCAGCCGCTCTTGCCGACAATCGCGACGAACTGGCCGGCGGGAATGTGCAGATCGATGCCGCGCAGCACCTCGTTGTCGCCGAAGGACTTTCGCAGGCCGCGGATGCTGAGCGGCAGGCCGCTGGCCTGAATTGGCCGCTCCTCGCGCACTACGCGCGCGTGTGGGGCGAAATTGGCGCGGCTGGCGAGCTCGGTCTCGGGAAGGGAAGTACGAAGCGCTGTCTGCATGTGATTGCCAATATCTCTGCTCAACGTTTTTGAAAGGCGGGGTGCCAGGAGAGCGTCAGACGCTCCAGCACGCGGGAGGCGCTGTCGGCGAGCTTGCCGAGCAGGGCGTAGATCAGGATCGAGAGCACGACGACGTCGATCAGCATGAACTCGCGCGCCTGCATCGCCATGTAGCCGAGGCCGGAAGAGGCCGCGATGGTCTCAGCGACGATCAGCGTCAGCCACATGATACCAAGAGCAAAGCGGATGCCGACGAAGATCGAAGGCAGCGCGCCCGGGAAGATGACGCGGCGGAACAGTTCGCTATCGGTCATGCCGTAGATGCGGCCCATCTCGATCAGCTGCGGATCGACGGTGCGGATGCCGTGCAGCGTGTTAAGATAGATCGGGAAGAACACCCCGAGCGCCACCAGGAAGAGCTTTGCGCTTTCGTCGATGCCGAACCAGAGGATGACCAGCGGGATCAGCGCCAGATGCGGCACGTTGCGCACCATCAGCAGGGTGGTATCGGTGAGCCTGGCCGAGAGCTGCGACAGGCCGTTGGCGAGTCCGAAAGCGAAGCCGATGCTGCCGCCGATCAGAAAGCCGGTCGAGGCGCGCCAGAACGACACCCAGATGTTGCGGACGAGCTCACCGGACACCAGCAGCTTCCAGCCCGCGAGCACGACGTCGCTCGGCGCCGGCAGCACCCGCGTCGGCACGAAGCCGGTGACGCTCGCGACCTGCCAGATCGCGATGATGGCGAGCGGCACGATCCACTGGATCAGGCCGTCGGCCCGCGGCAGGCGGATGCTGCGCGGAAGCGAAATGCTGTCGATCAGGCTCATGACTGCGACACCCGGTGCTGCGGACGGAAATCGCTGCCGACCGTCTCCCCGAACGGACCGCCGTTGAAATGCAGCTTTGTCACGTTGCTCGGCTGCTCCAGCGCGAGCAGCGGGAACACCAGCTCGGCGAAGCGATAGGCTTCCTCCAGATGCGGATAGCCCGACATGATGAAGGTATCGATGCCGAGATCCTGATACTCCTTGATGCGCGCCGCCACTGTCTGGGCGTCGCCGACCAGCGCCGTGCCGGCGCCGCCGCGGACGAGGCCGACACCGGCCCACAGGTTCGGCGCGATCTCGAGCTTGTCGCGATTGCCGCCGTGGAGCTGCGCCATGCGCTGCTGACCGACCGAGTCCATACGGGCAAAGTTCTTCTGGGCCAGCGCGATGGTGTCGTCGCTGACGTGCCTGATCAGCTCGTTTGCGGCGCGCCAGGCCTCTTCATTGGACTCGCGGACAATGACGTGTAGACGGATGCCGAAGGAGAGTTTGCGGCCACGGGCCGCGGCAACCTCCCTCACCTTCGCGATCTTCTCGGCAACGAGCGCCGGCGGCTCGCCCCAGGTGAGATATTTGTCGACGGTGTCCGCCGCGACGTCGATGCCGGCATCGGACGAGCCGCCGAAATAGAGCGGCGGCCGCGGCGACTGCACGGGGGGAAACAGCAGCTTGCCGCCCTCGATGCGGATGTGCTTGCCCTCGACGTTCACCGTCTTGCCGGCGAGCAGGTCGCTGTAGACGCTGAGGAACTCGCGGGTGACCTCGTAGCGCTCGTCATGGCCGAGGAAGATGCCGTCGCCCTTGTTCTCGACGGGATCGCCGCCGGTGACGACGTTGACGAGGAGCCGGCCGTTCGAGACGCGATCAAGCGTCGCGGTCATGCGCGCGGCTACGCTCGGCGATTGCAGGCCGGGACGAACGGCGACGAGATAGCGCAACCGCTCGGTGAACGGCGCGACCGAGGACGCAACGATCCAGGAATCCTCGCAGGACCGCCCGGTCGGCAACAGCACGCCGAAATAGCCGAGTTGATCGGCGGCCTGCGCGATCTGGCGCAGATAGTTGAAGTTGACCTCGCGGCCGCCGATGCCGGTGCCGAGATAGCGGCCGTCGCCGTGGGTCGGCAGGAACCAGAGGATGTTGGCGTTGGATTGGTTCATGGATCGCCCCTAGCCGTAAGTCGTGCCGACGGCGGCCGCGACGATGCCGATCGACAGCACGATGGCTGCGATCACGCGTTGAACGATGCGCTTCATGTTCAGACCTTTTTGAACGGGAAGAGTTGTCGGCACGGTCAGGCTGCCGGGTTGCGCCAGACGATGTCGCGAATGACGATCGGCTTCGGGATCAGGCCGAGCTTGTAGAAGCGGTCGGCGACGCCCTGCTGGGTCGCGACGATCTCGTCGGTGACGGGGCCGACCACGAAGTTCGCGCGATTGGCGGCGACGGTCTGGATATCCAGGGGAACGCCGGTGATCGCGGCGAGCGATCTGGCGACCTCGTCGCGGTGCTGCTCGGCCCATTGGCCTGCCGCGGTCGTCACGTCGACGATCTGCTGCAGGATCGCCCCATGGTTCTTCGCGAACTCGCGGTTGGCGATGTAGAAGGAATTGGTCTTGGTGACCTCGCGCGCATTGATCAGGATGCGGCCGTTCTGCTTGGTCTCGCCGATCGCAAAATAGGGATCCCAGATCGCCCAGGCCTCGATGCTGCCATGAGCAAAGGCGGGGCCGGCATCCGGCGGCGTCAGGTAGACCGGTGTGATGTCGGCATAGGTGAGGCTGGCCTTCTCCAGCGTCTGCACTACGACGTTGTGGGCGCTGGAGCCCTTGGTGAAGCCGATGCGCTTGCCCTTGAGATCGGCGATGTCGCGGATCGGCGAATCCTTCGGCACCAGGATGCCCTGGCCGTTGGTGATGGGCTGACCGGCGGCGTAGACGATCGCCGCGCCCGCGGCCTGGGCAAACACCGGCGGGGAATCGCCGACCGCGCCGAAATCGACGCTGCCGACATTCATCGCCTCCATCATCGGCGGGCCCGAGGAGAACTCGATCCACTTCACCTCGATGCCTGAGGCTGCGAAATGTCTTTCCAGGGCAGCCTGCTGGCGCGTGATGACCAGCACGCCGGTCTTCTGATAGCCGATGCGAATTTCCTTCACCGCGCCTTGCGCGATCGCAGGCGATGCGAACGCGGCGGCGGCCGCAGTTCCAACCGAAAGTTTCAGAAAGTCTCGACGCTGCATTCCACACTCCCGGCCGCGTGCGGCCGTCATCATTCACGTTTGCCGAATGATGGTGCGCGTCATCGGAAGTGTCGAGACGTCCGGGAAAATAGCGATGCGAGCACTGCGCTGCATGCCGCGCGCGTGATTAATCTTTCAAGCGGCGAAGCGAATGAGGATGGAATTTTTCTGCACGCGAATGTGAGAGCTCCACGGATTTGGTCGGGCCCGGACCGGCGGAACATACAAAGTCGCAAAACAACCCCATGCACAGTAGCCGGGCGTGGCGAAAACAACGACTTACGTATTATCCGAAGTGCGTTTGACTCGTCGGGCAAAACAGCGGCAGAACGGCATGATTTCGTAGTGGGTGCTGAGGCGCGGAGCTCCCTCCACCCTCTCGCCGTCATTCCCCGCGAAGGCGGGGAATCCAGTACGCCGCGGCCCGGCGATTCCACCACAACTGTCTCGGAGTACTGGATCGCCCGGTCAAGCCGGGCGATGACACCGAACGTGTGACGAGCGACGTGCCACGAGCACCTACCGCCCTATTGCTCCCACCTCACCGGTAGATTCTGCAGCCCGCGGAAGGCCCAGCCGCCGATCCGCACCTCTTCGTCCTCGGCGAGCTCGATGCGCGAGGCGCGCGCGAACAATGTCGGCAGTGCGACGTCGGCGATCATGGCGCGCGAGGCGAAGGCGCCGGCGCAGAAATGCGGGCCGGCGCCGAAGGCGACGCTCTTGGAGGTGTCGCGCCGCACGTCGAACTGATCGGCGCGCTCGAAATGCTTCTCGTCGCGGTTGGCGGAGCCGAACATCAGGAACACGCGCTCGTCGAGCTCGAACGCTACATCGCGAATGGTCCAGGGTTTTGCGATGCGGCGCGGCGACATGCCGATCGGCGAGATCCAGCGGGCATATTCCTCGAAGGCTTGCAGCCACGACACCTCGCCGCGCAGGACCAGATCGAGCTGGTCGGGATGGGTCAGCAGCGCCCAGACCGTGCCGGCAATCGCCTTGCGCGGCTCGTTCTGGCCGCCGGAGATGGCGAGCTTGACGTTGGCGCGCACGCTCTCCATCGGCATGTCCGAGGCGAGCAGCACGCCCAAAATGCTCTGGTCGGGATGCTTGCGCATCACCGGCAGGATGTCGTCGATCGCGGCGTCGATGCCCGCGGTTGCCGCATGACAGCGCGCCTCGACCTCAGGGTCGCCGGCATAATTGGCGATGCCTTCGATCATGCCCTGCGACCACGAATCCATGTCCTGAAAGCCGATATTGGTAAGGCCGGTGATCGACTTCAGGCATTCGCCGGAGAACGGCAGCGCGAAGTCGCGCATGAGATCGATCCGGCCCGGTTCGAGCGAAGCGATGATGCGATCCGCATGGGCCTGGAACTGGGCGGTCCAGTAGCCCTTCACCGTCTTCGGCGAGACCGTCGGAAACATGGCGCGGCGCTCGACGAGATGCGCTTCGCCATCCTTGCGCATCATGTTGTGGCCCATCAGCCGGTTCATCAGGCCGGCGGGCTGGTGCGACGAGAACACGTCGATCTGCTTCTCGGAGATCGAGATGTCGTCGCGGCTCGTCAGCAGCGTCGAGCCGAGCTGCGGCACGAAGGCGATCGGCGCCTCCTTCCGCATCTTGGCGAGCATCGGATAGGGGTCGGCCCAGAAGGCAGCCGGGTCGATCTCGATGCGCGGCGCGGTGCTCAAGCTTCGCTCCCTTGTGGTCTCCTCGATGCCGAGGCTAGCGCCTTTCAGTTGCCGCCGTCTGTCCCCATGGATTGGGACAGGCGGGCCACAAGCTGCCGCTCGCGTCAACCATGCCAGCGTCGAACTGCTGCGAGGTCAACTCGGCAAAGGTGCGACGGGGTTGCGCATCATTCACCTCTGGAAGAAAATTCCAGCTCAGCACGATATCCAGGGCCTGCCTTCTGAACTGGCGCAGCTCGACGGGTTCGGCCATCCTGTATCTTCTCAGGCCTTTGTCTGCTTTCAACTCAGATGGCAGCTCCGGCCAGCAAGAAAGCGCCGCCAAGCGCGACCATCACAAGTCCAGGCCAGTTCGATTTGACGCCGAAGCCGCTACCGGGCCTTTCGGGCTCCAGCGTGTCACGTCCGGAGCGAAGCCACTTCCCACCACTGAATCGACCTCGCCAAATGGGCTGAAACGCCATTTGGAATAGGCCGCCGAAAACAAGGAGCACTCCAAGCCATATGAGGATCATGCTCACCTCCTCTACCCGCGAACGCCGATAGGTTGATGCGCCGAGAACCGTGGTCCATTCAGCGCTGCCCCCGGCTTACGGAATCAGACCGACCTTGAAAGCCGCCGGGACAACCTCTGACCTGTCAAATAGTTGATATATGGACATGATTTCTGCTAGCCGTCCATCCGGGCCAGCTTGGGAAAAAGTAGCAATTGGTTCCGCCGAAGCGGATTGGTATCAAGGGCCTTGGGCGGGCGAAGCACGAAGGCTGCTGCAGAAATGCACGCCGCGCGTCTGAAAGATCGGTCGAATCTGATGGGTCCAGCGCAGCAATGACGGGCATCGATTTCGAGCAGATCGTGGACCGCATCCACGAGGCAGCGACCGTTCCAGAGCTCTGGCCTGATGTCCTGGAGCAAATCGCTCATGCCGCGGGCGCGCATGGCATGGTCATGATCACCTCGGACTCCGATCAATGGTCCGGTGTCTGGAACGGCGCCGTGGCGTCGCCGTCGATTCGCGAGGCCTTCTCGGCGTTCCTGAGTGGCGACCTCTCCAGCCGGACGGAGACGACCCCGCGACTCCTTGCGCTCGATCATCCCGGCTTCGTCGGCGAGCACGAGGCGTTTTCGCCGGAGGAATGGGAGCGCGATCCATATCGGGTGGAATGGAACAAGAAATGGGGCTTCGAGCATGCCTGCGCGACGGCGGTCCGCAGCCCGTCCGGCGAGATCATCGTCTTCCATATGGAAAGATTGGCCGGCCGCCCCGCCTTTTCGCGGCAGGACCTCGAATTTCTCGACCGCTTTCGCCCCCATCTCGCGCGGGCAGCTTTGCTGTCGACGCGCTGGCGCCTCACCCGGATGCGGGCGGCAACCGAGGCGTTGTCTCTGGTCGGCTTGCCGGCCCTTGCGATCACGCGCTCCGGGCGGGTTCTGGCCGCCAACGCCTTGATCGAAGGCATGACCGACGTTCTGCAATGGCTGCCGAAGGACCGGATCGCCATCAAGGACCGCGCGGCCGACACCCTGCTGCGCGCTGGCCTCGCTCAACTCGATGCGCCGGACAAGGCCGTGTGCTCCTTTGCGGCGCGTCGCAGCAGCGATCTCGATCGGGTGGTGCTTCATCTCGTGTCGATGCCGGGCGAAGCCCGCGATCTCTTCGATGGGGCGGTTGGCCTCCTCATCGCAACGCCGGTCGCCGCCTCGCAGGCACCGAGCCTTGCCCTCATTCGTGGCCTATTCGATCTCACCCCGAGCGAGGCGCGCGTTGCGCGCGGAATTGCGCAAGGACAGACGATCGGCGATATCGCCGCGCATCACGGGCTCAGCCGCGAAACCATCCGCACGCAGGTCAAGGCCGTCCTCGCCAAGACGGGAACGCGGAACCAGAAGAGCGCAGCTGCCCTCTTCGGTGCGATCCCCAAATTGCCGCTGAGAGATTGACGCCGGACTTGTGCGGTGGCCTGCCCCGGCAGGGGCAAACTTCGCTTCACCCAAATGGGTGAAGACACGGGCCGGCCCGCCGGGTTCAACTCCGCCCAAATTGGATGTCTGGCGAGAAGCGGCGGCAATGGCGGGACCGGAATTTCCGATTTTCGAAATGACCCTGGCGCAGCGCAGGCGCAGGAGATGGAGCTGGGCCGTCTGCACCATTCAAGGCGCGGTGGTGATGCAGGGCCGGGAAGCCAGTCGACCCGCAGCAAAGTACCAGGCCGAGAGAGCGCTGTTCATGCTGCTGCTCACCGCGCCCTATCGTTCCCGACTTTCCGCATAGCAAAGCGCTCGTCCGAGCGCTGCAGGGGTGCCAGTGTGCGGCAACCGCGCATTTGGATACCGACCTTGCATCTGTCCCTGGTGATAGGCTGGTGATACGGACCGCAGACTAGGCGTCCGCCAGCGAGCGACCATGTGTCAGCCAATGGTCGATCTGCCAGGTCTCGTAACCAAGCAATTCCCCGAAGCGCCGTTCGCGACCCTCGGACCAAGCTCCCGGCTCGTTCAGCAGCGCAAGCATGGCGTCAATCCGCCACTCGTGACCAGGCAATGTGTAGAACAGCATCCGATACTCGAGCTGCGGCGCCCCAGGACATGGCTCGATCAGCTCGCGCTTCGTCAGGCGGCCTTCAGCGACATGCCGGTCGAACATGCGCCAATACCGAGCACAGATATCTGGTTCAAGGCCAACGAAATCCGTGAAATATGCGAGGGGCTTGGTGCCCCGGAGCATCAGGCCGAGCTCTCTATTGGTGTGAACCAGATAGGGCAGTTGACGACGCCATTCGGAATGCATGTCGAGCATATTGGGTCGCGCAACGTTAATTTTTGCCCAAGGGGCTCGCTGCCGGTGTCTCTCTGGCAGCGCTGATCGGGCTTTGTTGCCGAAGGGCGTGCAGACGCCCGGCCGGACGCTGATCGAGATGTGCGAACAGCATCTGGTCGACTTGCGGCACACAAACGCCGCCCTGGAGAAAGATCGAGGCGGCCGTCGAGAGACGATCGTCGGGTTAGCTCGGGTTCGCCGGACGTTGGGCCCCGCCGCGTGCGCGAGCTTCGCGAATGGCGGTCAGAGCCACGATCATCGCACCAAAACACCGGCTATGCGTCGTGTGAACCGGCGGACTCCAAGGCGCAAATCTCTCATCCTGAACAGGAGAGCTATGGCCCATTCCGGCGTTCGCAGATGACGGAGCGCCTCCACGGCGCCTTCGTCCATGCTCTGCCGCATGTTCTGGTCTGTAAAGTGCGTGCTTTCGTCACCGCACAAATCGAGGATCTGCGCAATCTCTTCCTGTAATGCATCAACGCCCACCAGATGGCGGGCAAAGTCGCGCTCTCTTCTGACACATATCCGTTCGATCCGGGGGCGGGCTGCTTCGTCGTAGCGGATCCCCCACCTCTCGAGGCGTGCATGGGTCGCCTCATGAACGATTGCGGACGCGACCCATTCGATCGTCGTGGTTTCGGAAGCAACAACGCGCGAGTCAAGTAGGCACGCGTTCAGGGAATGCTGATAGCAGGCTGCGCCGTATGGAACCAGCTGCACCCAGATTCGAGAAAGGCTCTTCTTGACCCGCTGGTAATGAAGCGGAGCAAACCGTTCGATCAGCCGAAGCGCGGCCTCAACGCGTTGCAGAGCCTGCTCGGGATCATCCGACAGCGATCCAACCCAGAGGCCGTCGATCACGCGGCTTTTCGAAAGCCAGAGCTGGATTCTGTCGACAAGCGGAGGTTTCACCGAGGAGCCGCGAGATATGAACATCTCTTTTCGCCCAACCTAGCGTATCTCCAAACTGATACAGGGACTCCACTTCGGCGGGCTTAACGAATTCAGTCGAACATATCGATTTTTCAGGCACCTTCGCTTTTTGGTCAACAGATCGCGGACCAATATCCTCAGTTCAGGCCGCGCGGACCCGTCAGCAGGCGCAGCACGATCGCAAACAGCTCGCTCTGCGAGGAGATGCCCAGCCGCTCATAGGCGCGCTTGCGGTAGGTCAGGGTCGAATGCAGGCTGATGCCGAGTCCTTGCGAGATCGCCTCGGAGCTGAAGCCTGCGAGGATGCGGCGACAGACCTCCTGCTCGCGCGGGGTGAGCGCGGAGAGCGGCTTGCGCGTCGCGAACAGGGTCGCAAGATCGGACGTCGGCTTCTCCTGGAAATGGCGCGCGACGCTGGCTGCGATCGCCGGTGCGATCGCCCCGAGCCGCGCGCGCTGGGCGGCGCTGAAGCGGCCCTGCGCGGCGATGCGGTAGAAGTTCACGTAGAAGCAGGTGTCACCGGTCCAGATCGCGGTCGCACATTTGTCGACGATGCCGGAATCCTGGAAGAAGATCTTGCGGTAGCGCGCGCCGTACATGCGCGGCGCGAAGTGAGACAGCATGATCGGCGCGCCGCCCTCGCCTTCGAACAGCGCATCGCGGTTGGGATCCGTTTCGTGAAACTGGCCGGCATAGGCGGCGCCGAGATCGGCGCCGATCGGGATGTTGCCGGCATCGAGCAGGCAGCTTGCCGCGCCGGCCCGGCTCAGCGCGAACACCATGCAATGGCCGACATCGGCCTGCCGGCGCAGCGTGTCGATGAGCACATCGGGAAAATCGGAGCGGCCGATGGCGAGCACCGCGGGCGTGATATCGCCGGCCGACGGATCAAGGGTTATCCCGTTGGGGCGCACCGTATTCCTCCGCAAGACGTTCTTTTGCGAGAGGATAGCAGCAACGGAATCTTACCGGAAGCGCTCACGAGCACCGCCGCCCAGGGCCGCTCGGCTGTTGCAGACGCCATTGACGGGTCTCACGCTGCGCCTCGCCCTTCGAGACGGCATCGTCGCGATTTTCTCAGATGAGGCTGATCCGATGGCCCCACCGAGTCACTTCACCCTGTGCCTGAAAGCAATCTCGCGCAGATGACTGAAAAGCTTTGAGAGCCGCTTCAAGCGCTCACTGACCACCGCGCAAAAAAGCATCAGCCACGTTGCGAGCGCGACACACCACAACAGAAATTCCAATGCTGCGGGCATGAGGGCACCTTTCGAAACGTGTTGCGAAACAAAGGCGGGGCACTAATGCTCGTTCAAGAACGCGAGCGCGCCGCGTCTGCGTTATCAGCCTTTATGGCCTCTCGCGCTGCCGCGATCATGATCGCCTCCGCTGCCGACCGCATTCGAAGGCTATTACGACCTCCTGAATTGCACTAGAATTAATGCTGAAAGTCACAATTCCATTTCGGGGAATGATCCGATGGACAGGCTCGATGAACTTGCGACATTCGTCGCGATAGTTGAGGTTGGAAGTCTGGTAGGCGCAGCAAAGCGATTGAAGCGTTCACCTCCCGCGGTCACTCGCGCGCTTGCGGCCCTCGAGGAAAGGGTCGGAAGACGATTGGTGGAGCGAACAACCCGCCGTCTTGCACCGACGGATGCCGGACGCCACTTTGCTGAGCGCGCCCGCGAGCTGGTCAACGGCTACTCGACCGTCATGAGCAGGCTTGTCGAGACGGAAGGGGCTCCGCTGCACGGTATCCTGCGAATAGCCGCTCCCACCATCTTCGGACGCCGTCATGTCGCTCCGATCGTATCGAGCTTCCTTGACGCTCATCCGGCGATCCGTATCGAGCTCGTCATGGGTGAAAGATCGCTCGACCTGATCAGTGAAGGCATCGATGTTGCGGTCAGGATAGGTCAGCCGCGCGACTCGCGCCTCGTCGTCAGATCAGTGGGGTCGGTCCGTCGCGTCCTGGTGGCCAGCCCTTCCTACTTGCGCAGGCAACCTGAGCTTCGACATCCGCGAGACATACCGAAGCACGATGTCGTGTTCTTTTCCGGATTTGCGGGGCCGACCGAACTGCGTTTTCAGAATCGAGGTCGCTTGCACACGGTTCGCATGATGCCGCGCCTCATGACGACAGATCTCGACACGGTCATTGCCGCCGTGACATCGGGCCAAGGCATCGCTCGACTTTTATCCTATCAGGTCGAAGCCGAGATTTCGTCGGGCAAGCTCGTGCGTCTTCTTCCGGCCTATGAGCCGCCGGCCGTACCGGTTCAAGTCGTGATTCCCGGCTCCCGGCGCACCACACCGGCTGTGAGGGCATTCGCGGATCACGCCGCTGCGTCGCTCCGTACCCTTTCGATCATCCGCCAGTAGTTTCAAGGGAGCTGCGCGGGGCGAGGTGTCCGATTCTCTGCCTGCAGCCAAACCCATCAGTTCCCCCGCGAGGAACGATTGCAGCCCCGCTTTATTGGTCCGTATCTTCAAGGCTTGATCAAGGCGTTGCCCAGGCCGCCCATCGAAGGATCAGTCGATGCGCATCCTTCTCGTCGGGGCTACAGGACTTATCGGATCGGCGATCCACGCCAGGCTGTCCGCCGAAGGACATGACTGCATCTTGGTGTCGCGCCATCCCGCGGCGACGCACGATCCTCGCCACATCACGCTCGATGTCGCCCGAACCACCGATGCGTCGAAATGGAAGGGCCTTCTCGCCGGCGTCGATGCCGTGATCAATGCAGCGGGTGCGCTGCAGGGACAGGACATGCAAGGCGTTCATGTCGCCGGCAGCGCGGCGCTCTATGCGGCCTGCGAGACCGCCGGGGTCCGCAGGGTCATCCTGTTCTCGGCAATCGGCAGCAATGATGCGCTCAGCGATTTTTCCCGCACCAAGCGCGAGGGCGAAGCCGCCTTGATGGCGCGGGAGCTCGATTGGGTGGTGCTGCGGCCTTCTGTCGTGGTCGGCCGGCCCGCCTATGGTGGCAGCGCGCTGCTGCGCGGGCTGGCGGCGCTGCCGGTTCTGCCGGTCATGCCGGACACGGCGGCGATTCAACCGGTGCATCTCGACGACGTCGTTGAGACCGTGCTGTTCTTCCTGCAGCCCGGCGCGCCTTCACGGGTCGCGGTCGATCTGGCCGGCCCGCGGCGGATCGCCTTCAGCGATGCGGTCGCGCTGTTTCGCGCCTGGCTGCGCTGGCGCCCGGCCTATCGCCTGCAGCTGCCGCGCTGGGCGGCTTCAATTGCCTATCGTGCGGGCGACGTTGCGCAGATGCTGGGATGGCCAACGCCCATCAACACGACGGCACAGGCGGAAATGCGCCGCGGTGCGACCGGCGATCCCGAGCCCTGGCGTCGATTGACCGGCACTCCATCGCGCGATCTCGAAGTCGCGCTCGCACGCGAGCCTGCGTCGGTGCAGGAACGCTGGTTTGCTCAGCTGTATGCGCTCAAGCCGCTGATCTTTGGCGTCTTCGGCGCGTTCTGGATCGCCACCGGCATCATCTCGCTGAGCGCGGGCTGGAACATCGGCATGTCGTTGCTGCTTGAAGGCGGGCTGCAAGGGAACGTCGCGGCGCTCGTCGTCACCGCGGGCGCGCTCGCCGACATCGTCATCGGCATCGCCATTCTCTGGCGGCCTCTGAGCCGCTACGGACTCTGGGCCGCACTGATCATCTCGCTCACCTATGCCGTGATCGGCACCGTCCTGGTGCCGCGGCTGTGGGCCGATCCGCTGGGACCGATGCTGAAGATCTGGCCGGTGATCATGCTCAATCTGGTCGCCATGGCGATCCGGGAGGATCGCTGATGCTCTACTTCCTCGTGAAGATGGCGCACATCATCGGTGCTGCCGTGCTGCTCGGCACCGGGGCCGGCATCGCCTTCTTCATGCTGGTGGCACATCTGCGCGGCGACCCGCGCGAGATCGCGGGCGTCGCGCGGACGGTGGTGCTGGCCGACTTCCTGTTCACGGCGAGTGCCGTGATCCTGCAGCCGATCACCGGGACATGGCTCACCTGGTCGAGCGGGTATTCCCTCGGCGACGGCTGGGTGGCGGCGTCGATTGCACTGTATCTCGTGATCGGCGCCTTCTGGCTGCCGGTGGTGTGGATGCAGATGCAGATGCGCGATCTCGCCATCGCAGCGGTCGCGACCAACGGCAAGCTGCCTGCGCGATATTACCAGCTCTTCCGATGGTGGTTCGCCTTCGGCTTTCCGGCGTTCGCGGCCGTGCTGATGATCTTCTGGCTGATGATCGCCCGTCCCGCCATTCCATACTGGGATTAGGTTCGCCTTCAGGACAACCCACCTGCCTGAGCACCCAACCAGAGCGGGGCGCGTGGCGGCGCACCCCGCTCTCCCTCGCCTCATTGCGGAGCCTTCACCTCGGCGCGGGCAGCTGCCGCGGCGTCCATCCCGGCCTGCTTGACTCGGTCCACAATTTCGGCGCCGGTATCGCTGATTTCCGAGACAACCGTGTCCGAGGCTTCACGCAGGGCCTGCGAGACCGCACCGGCGCGCCGGTTCAGGTCGGCCTTCACGTCGTCGCTGACGTCTCCGATATACTGGTTCTCGACCTCGGAGGCGCGGAACGCGCCCGCCACGGCCGCACCAATTGCGATGCCCACGACCCCCAGCACGAGCGGTTGCCGCTCCAGCATGTCCGCCAGTGACGACTTCGCACTCGTCATGGTGTCCTTGTTCGGAAGCGCATTGCCCAGCTTGCTGAATTGCTCCTGCGCGAAGGCGACGCCCTCGTCGAAACGATCCCGAACGCCCTCGGCGGCCTGCGACACAGTATCGGAAGCGGCGGCGGTCGCACCACGCAGGGTCTCCCCGAACCGTTGCGAGCCGTCGTTGTCCATTTCGGGGGCGGTCGGCGGCGCCACGGTCTGCTTGATCGCGGATGCTGCCGACCTGAAACCACTCGTCCCGATATCGGCAACAGGTTCGACGGCCTCGGCGGCGGAACGCGCCACAGTCTTCAGCCTCTGGTCTCCGGCCAACAGCCAAAGCGCGCCGCCTCCGATGAGGGCTGCGGCGAGCGGGTTGTCCCTGGCGGCCGTTACCAGATTGTCGATAAAGCTGATCTTTGTGCTGCTCATCGCACCATTCCCTTCACGGTGTCCTTGTCTTTTTCCAGCTGGCCGATCGTTTCGCGGGGCGCCAGCTGACGCATATCAAGCCGGTTCATGCCCATGGCGACGAGCGCGGCGGCGACGGCCGCAGCGATGACCGCCGATGTCAGATATGACAGCGGCTGCGACCATCCTGCGGAGATCAATGCGGCGGATAGAGCGAATAAGGCCATGACGATGGCCGGGATCACCAGAACGGCGCCGGCTACGATCAAGCCGACGGCGCCGCCGATCTTCTGGAGCTTCTCGCCAAGTTCTGCCTTTGCCAGGTCGATCTCGTTCTGGAACAGCTTGGCGAACTGCGACATGGCATCGCCGAGCAGCGTCGAGATTTCCCTGAACTCGCTTTTGCTGGTTTTGATATCGCGCTCGATGCTCATGGTAACGTGCTACCCTGGAAGGATGAGGATTGTTGCGTATGGGGGTTACGGGTCCCGGACTCCCGATTCCAGTTTTGCTCTCCCGCCGAAAAAGAGCTCCCACCCGACATTTGCCCGCTCCCCGACGTGCTGCCGGGGGTGTTGCGCTGCCCTTGGGATGACGATTGTCCGCCCGATGCCTTCAGGAAGCGAACGGCCGCGAAGCCAGCCAGCACCGATATGCCAAGAAAGGCGGCCGGCTGACGTTTGGCGAAATCGGTCGCGCCTGCGACAAGATCTCGGAAACTTCCGTCCCGGATCTTCCGGGCGGCATCCTCGACATAGTCCGCCGCCGAACCGATGCCGCGTGCGGCGAACGGTACGTCGCTCTCGAAAGCCCGGCCGGCCTCGCGGATGTTGCCCGCGAGGCGCTCGACGAAATCGGCGCCCGATCGCTGCTGTTCGCGCGCCTGGCTCTGGATCTGGTCCATGGTTCCGTCCGCAACGCCCTTTGCTGCATCCGCGGCCTCGCCGAACTTGTCGCGCGCAACGTCGGCCGATGCCCGGAACGCATCGCCGGCGCGCTGCTTCATCTCCGCTCCGGCATCGCCGATCTGCTCTTTCATGTCCTTCGCGGTGCCCTTGTCCTGGTTCTTTGCGAACTGCGTCACGTTGCGCGGGTCCAAATCGCTCATGATGGTTTCCTTCAGGTGTTGGATTGAGAGGGGCTAAAGGCAGCTTTGACCACGTCGTCCGCAGCCTCCTTCAGAGTGTCCGCCATGTTCTGCGTCATGCGGCTGGCATGGGTGCCGAGATCAGCATCGGCGACCCTTTGCGCCGCAGCATCGGCGGCCGACGTGGTGGCGTCTCTCGCGGCCTCGAACCCGGATTGCGCCGCGGCGGCAGCAGCCTGCTTCACCCCGTCGCTCGTCCGGCCCATAACCTTAGCTTCGACCTTGGTCTCGGGAAGAGCAGCCGCAATGATGGCGCCGATCGCGATGCCCAGGCCGCCGATGAGCGCAGCATTGTCACCAATGGTCTGCCGGGCCTGGTCAGGCGCGCTCGCGGCGGCATCCCTGGTTGCATTCATGCCACTCTTGAGCTTTTCACTCGCAAAACTGGAAGCACGCGCCGCGCTCTCCCGAAGATCAGCGGCAATGCCGGCGGCCTTCTCCTGCGCGTCATCAGCCATGCCAGCGGTTCGGCTTTGCGCGGAGGACAGCGTCTCCTTGGCATCGCCCTGCATCGCCCGTGCGCCCTCGGCCACCCCCTCAAGCATGTGCCCGGCTTTGTCCAAGACCGGGCCGGTGACGTCTGCAGCACGATCGCGCACCGTCTTCGAGGTCAGGGCGAGTCCTGCGCCGATCATGAGAAGTGGCAACGGCGTACCTCGCACCAACCGAAGCAACGGAACGCCCACTGCGGCGCCCGCGGCCACTGCGCCCATCGGGTTGTCCATGATCTGTTGCTTGAGCCCTTTGACCCAGCTCTGGGTCTTGTGGCTGACGTATTCGGTGACTTCGGATTTGATGTGCTGCGGCGAGACTTTGAGGCGAATGTCCTCGGCGGTGTCCGATATCTGCTCCTTCAACCGTCCGACCGTCGCCGCCAGCTCCGCGCGGCTACGCTCGGACTCCCGTCTCAACTCCTCCACGGATCGTGTCATCGCGTTACCCTCTTGCTTTGTTTCTTGGATTTGAGGTCGAACTCACGCTGTGTTGAATCGTTCCTCGCGCCGCTTGGGCGCTTGCTGGGACGACGATATGCGTGAAGCAGCGCAAGGGAGAGCGACGTCGAGCGCCCAGCCATTGCTGGATGCAGAGAGTTCGAAAGGTCTGCTCCGGGTCAAAACGCCGCACTCCTGCGCGGCTCCCCGCACCGGCTTCAGCGCCAGGACCTGTCGTTGCTTACACGCTACCCCGCCGCCGCCTTCGCGGGGGCCACGTTGATCGCCAGCTTGCCGTAGCGATCGGTGAAGGCCTCGGTATCGATCTCTTCCAGCTCGATCTCGCCGCTCATCACGCCCTGCTTCCAGGCCGCCTGCGCCGGATCGTTCTGGAACTCCGGCATCACCTCGCGGCCGAACAGCTCCAGCGACTCGCAGATATGCTCGTGGCTGTTCTTGCCGGCCTGGTTGAGCAGGATGACCTGGTCGATGTGCGAGGACTGGAAGCGCTTCAGCTTCTTGCGGATCGTCTCGGGTGAGCCGATCAGGCCGCCACGCAGCGCCGCCTCCTGGGCTTGCGGATTGTCGCGCTTCCACTTGTTGTACTCGTCCCACATGTTGACGGTGTAGGGCGCGGGGCGCTGGCGGCTCTGCGAAGCGCCGTAGAAGCGCAGCGCGAACTGGAAGAAGGTGGCGCCGTCGGCGCGGGCACGCGCCTCCTCGTCCGTCTTGGCGCACATGAAGAACGAGACCAGCGCCATGTTCGGATTGATCTCGTAGTCGGCGAGCTTGTGCAGGCGCTTGGTGATGGCGTTGTAATAGGCGTGCACCCAGGCGTGCGCGGCGTCGGCGCTGACGAACTGGAAGCCGAGCGCGCCGAAGCCATGGCGGCCGGCGCGCTCGATGGTCGGCAGCTGCGAGCAGGCCATCCACAACGGCGGGTGCGGCTTCTGCACCGGCTTCGGCACGACATTGCGCAAGGGGATGTCGAAATACTTGCCGTGATGCTCTGAGCCGGCGTCCCGAAACATCGGGAAGATCGCCGCGACCGCCTCCTCGAACACCTCTTTCTTGGTCTCCATGTCGCGGCCAAACGGCTCCAGCTCGGTGATCGAGGCGCTCTCGCCCATGCCAAACTCGCAGCGGCCGTTCGAGAGCAGATCCAGCACCGCGACGCGCTCGGCGACGCGCGCCGGATGGTTGGTGGTGAGCTGGAGGATGCCGTGGCCGAGCCGGATGTTCTTGGTGCGCTGGCTTGCGGCAGCGAGGAACGATTCCGGCGAGGGCGAGTGCGAATATTCCTCGAGGAAGTGATGCTCGACCACCCAGGCATGGTCGTAACCGAGCCTGTCGGCGAGCTCCATCTGCGACAGCGCGTTCTGGTAGAGGGCGAGCTCGTCGCCGGCCACCCAGGGCCGCGGCAGCTGCAGCTCGTAGAAGATGCCGAACTTCATGGCGTCGCTCTCCCGCTTATTGTTGTTAACGGCATCTTAGTGCGCGAGGCGACGCTGTCTACGGATGCGCAATTCCGCCACGTGGGAGACGATCCATCCTCCGGCGCAGCGAGAAGCAGCCAACCGACATTGATCCAAATCAACGCGTTGTCGGGTGGAACGTATCTAAAGTGCAGCAAGGCGACGGCCCGGATGCCGTCACGATTCCCCACAGCATTCAAGAGACCGAATATGTCGGCCCCTGACGACACGACGTCGCGCGTGCGCCGTAAGCGCATGGAGATCTTCGCCTTCCTGTTCCTGACCGCGATCGTGATGCCCGTGCTCGCGGTCGGGACCGTCGGCAGTTACGGCCTCGGCGTCTGGATCTACCAGATGTTCGCCGGCCCTCCCGGCCCGCCGCCCTCCCCGCATTGATCGGCAACCAGCGAAAGACAGGCATCATGGCTCACGCCACACTCAACCGCCGCGCCCTCATCACCGGCCGGGCGCTCAGCGCCGACCGCGTCATCGCGCCGCCGGGCGCGGAGATCGCCAGCATCATCGTGCAGGCGCGGCCCGAGCGCTTGGCCGAGCTGGAAGCGGAGATCGCAGCGCTTTCCGGCTGCGAGATCCATGCCCGCGATCCGCGCGGAAAGCTCGTCGTCGTCGCCGAAGCGCCGGATGCCGCCAGCCTCGGCACCATGCTCAACACCATCCAGTCGCTGCAACACGTCTATTCCGCGGCGCTGGTGTTCCACGCCATCGAAACGACCTAAGGGCCGGAGAGCCATCATGACATCGCCGAAGCTCGACCGCCGCCAGATGCTCAAGCTCGAGGCTGCCGCGATCGCCGCGGCCGCCGCGGGCCTGCCGGCACCGGCGCTCGCCGCGAACCTCGCCGCCGAGCGGAAGGAGAGCGAACTGAAATGGGACAAGGCCGCCTGCCGCTTCTGCGGCACCGGCTGCTCGGTGATGGTCGCGACCAAGGACAACCGCGTCGTCGCTACCCACGGCGACATCAAGGCGGAGGTCAATCGCGGCCTCAACTGCGTCAAGGGCTACTTCCTCTCCAAGATCATGTACGGCCACGACCGCCTGACGCAGCCGATGCTGCGCAAGACGGGCGGCAAATACGACAAGAACGGCGAGTTCACGCCGGTGAGCTGGACCGAAGCCTTCGACATCATGGAGCTGAAGTGGAAGGAGGCGATCAAGAAGCGCGGGCCCAACGGCGTCGCCATGTTCGGCTCCGGCCAGTGGACGATCTGGGAAGGCTATGCGGCCTCAAAACTGTTCAAGGCCGGCTTCCGCACCAACAACATCGACCCCAATGCGCGGCACTGCATGGCCTCGGCGGTCGCCGGCATGATGCGCACCTTCGGCATCGACGAGCCGGCCGGCTGCTATGACGACATCGAGGCGACCGACGCCTTCGTGCTGTGGGGCTCCAACATGGCGGAGATGCATCCGATCCTGTGGACGCGCATCGCCGACCGCCGGCTGTCGGCACCGCATGTCCGCGTCGCCGTGCTCTCCACCTTCGAGCACCGCTCGTTCGACCTCGCCGATATCGGCATGGTGTTCAAGCCGCACACCGACCTGTACATCCTCAACGCCATTGCCAACCACATCATCAAGACCGGTCGCATCAACAAGGACTTCGTTGCCGCGCATACCGTGTTCAAGCGCGGCCAGACCGACATCGGCTACGGCCTGCGGCCCGAGCATCCGCTGCAGAAGCAGGCGACGGGCGCGGCGAAACCCAACGACGCCACCGACATGAGCTATGACGAATTCGCCAAGTTCGTGTCGGAGTACACGCTGGAGAAAGCCGCCCAAATGTCGGGCGTGCCGCTCAACCGTCTCGAGGCGCTCGCCGAGCTCTACGCCGACCCGAGGACGAAGGTGGTCTCGTTCTGGACCATGGGCTTCAACCAGCACACCCGCGGCGTCTGGTGCAACAACCTCGTCTACAACATCCACCTTTTGACCGGGAAGATCTCCGCGCCCGGCAACAGCCCGTTCTCGCTGACCGGCCAGCCTTCGGCCTGCGGCACCGCGCGCGAGGTCGGCACCTTCTCGCACCGCCTGCCCGCCGACATGGTGGTGACCAACAAGAAGCATCGCGACCACACCGAGCAGATCTGGCAGCTGCCCGAGGGCACCATTCCCGACAAGCCCGGCGCGCACGCCGTGCTGCAAAGCCGGATGCTGAAGGACGGACTGATCAACGCCTATTGGGTGCAGGTCAACAACAACCTCCAGGCCGGTCCCAACGTCAACGAGGAGACCTATCCCGGCTTCCGCAATCCCGACAATTTCATCGTGGTCTCGGATGCGTATCCAACCGTGACGGCGATTGCGGCCGATCTGATCCTGCCCACCGCGATGTGGGTGGAGAAGGAAGGCGCCTACGGCAATGCCGAGCGGCGCACCCAGTTCTGGCACCAGCTCGTCTCCGCGCCGGGCGAGTCGAAGTCGGATCTCTGGCAACTCATGGAGTTCTCCAAACGCTTTAGAATCGAGGAGGTCTGGCCCGCCGAGCTGATCGCCAAGAAGCCGGAATATCGCGGCAAGACCCTGTTCGACGTGCTCTACAAGAATGGCCAGGTCGACAAATTCCCGGTCACCGATATCGAGCCGGGCTATGCCAACGACGAATCCAAGGCGTTCGGCTTCTACGTCCACAAGGGCCTGTTCGAGGAGTACGCCCAATTCGGCCGCGGCCATGGCCACGACCTCGCGCCGTTCGACACCTATCACCGGGAGCGCGGCCTGCGCTGGCCCGTCGTCAACGGCCAGGAGACCAAGTGGCGCTTCCGCGAAGGCAGCGATCCCTACGTCAAGCAGGGCACCAACGTGCAGTTCTACGGCCATGCCGACGGCAAGGCCCGCATCTTCGCGCTGCCCTACGAGCCGCCGGCGGAATCGCCCGACAACGAATATCCCTACTGGCTCTCGACCGGCCGCGTGCTGGAGCACTGGCATTCCGGCACCATGACGCGCCGCGTGCCCGAGCTGTTCAAGGCCTTTCCCGAAGCGGTCTGCTTCATGCACCCGGACGATGCGCAGGAGGCGAAGCTCCGGCGCGGCGACGAGGTGAAGGTGGTCTCTCGCCGCGGCTTCATCCGCGCCCGCGTCGAGACGCGCGGCCGCGACCGGCCGCCGCGCGGCCTCGTCTTCGTGCCGTGGTTCGACGAATCCAAGCTGATCAACAAGGTGACGCTCGACGCCACCGATCCGATCTCGCTGCAGACCGACTTCAAGAAATGCGCCGTGCGCATCGAGCGAGTGAACATGTCATGATGAAACGATCCGCAATCATCCTGCTCGCTTTCGCGATCGCAGCGGGCACGAGTTCGCTGACGGCGCAGACCGTGAGCTCCGGCCTGCGCGGCCCGACCCCGCTCAACGACGAGGGCCCGGCGCCGCCGATGCTGCCGAACCGCAACACCTCCGAGAAGGAGGTGCGCAACTATCCGGAGCAGCCGCCCGTCATCCCGCACAATATCGACGGCTACCAGGTCGACCTCAACGGCAACAAGTGCCTGTCCTGCCATGCGCGGGCGCGCACCGCCGAGTCGCAGGCGCCGATGGTCTCGATCACGCATTTCATGGATCGCGACGGCCAGTTCCTGGCCTCGGTCTCGCCGCGCCGCTTCTTCTGCACCGAATGCCACGTGCCGCAGAACACCGCCAATCCGCCGGTCAGCAACGATTTCACCGACATCGACACGCTGCTGTCACGCGCAAGCCCGGGTGGCCGCAGATGACGACGACTGCCGACGATCCCAACGCCGAGCTGAATGCCAAGCGCGGCGTCATCGCGCGGAGCTGGGCTTTCGTGCTTGAGCTGTGGCAGGTGCTGACCCGGCCGAGCTCGGTGTTCGCGCTCGGCACCCTCGTGCTGGCCGGCTTCGTCGCCGGCGTGATCTTCTGGGGCGGTTTCAACACCGCGCTGGAGATCACCAACACCGAGAAGTTCTGCATCGGCTGTCACGAGATGAAGGACAATGTCTACGCCGAGCTGAAGTCGACCGTCCACTTCACCAACCGCTCCGGCGTGCGCGCAACCTGCCCGGACTGCCACGTGCCGCACAACTGGACCGACAAGATCGCGCGCAAGATGCAGGCCTCCAAGGAGGTCTGGGGCAAGATCTTCGGCACGATCGACACTCGCGAGAAATTCCAGGATCACCGGCTCGAGCTCGCCGCGCACGAATGGGCGCGCTTCAAGGCCAATGATTCCCTGGAATGCCGCAACTGCCACAGCGCCGATTCCATGGACATCACCAAGCAGTCGCCGCGGGCCTCGGTGGCGCACCAGCGCTTCCTCTTCACCAAGGAAAAGACCTGCATCGACTGCCACAAGGGCATCGCTCACCAGCTGCCCGACATGCGCGGCGTTCCCGGCTGGCAGTAGGGGGCCCTGCCCGCTTGAATGGGCGGGACGAATGGTTAGTTTGGGGGAAGGCGAATCGCCTCATTCGCCGCTCCCTCAAGACAGACATGGCCACATTCACCCCGCATCAGGATGCTGCGCTCAAGGCCGTCGGCGACTGGCTCAAGGCCAAGCCGGGACGGGGCGGCACGCCGCCGGTGTTCCGCCTGTTCGGCTTTGCCGGCACCGGCAAAACCACGTTGGCGCGGCACATCGCCGAGGGCGTCGACGGCGAGGTGAAGTTCGCCGCCTTCACCGGCAAGGCGGCCCTCGTCATGCGCAACAAGGGCTGCGACGGCGCCTCCACCATCCATTCGCTGATCTACCGCGCCCGCGAATCCGGCGAGGAGCAGCCGAGCTTCGAACTGTGGGATGATGCGCCGGCCTCGAAGGCGAAGCTGATCGTGATCGACGAATGCTCGATGGTCGATGCCGAATTGGGGCGCGACCTGATGTCGTTCGACTGTCCGCTGCTGGTGCTCGGCGATCCCGCGCAGTTGCCGCCGATCCAGGGCGGCGGCTTCTTCACCAATTCCGAGCCGGACGCGATGCTCACCGAGGTGCATCGCCAGGCCCAGGACGATCCGATCGTGCGGATGTCGATGGACGTGCGCGAAGGACGCGAGCTCGACATCGGCCGCTATGGCGAGAGCGAGGTGGTCTCGCGCAAGGAGCTCGACCCCGATCGCGTCATGGGCGCCGACCAGATCCTGGTCGGCCGCAACAACACCCGCCGCGCCTACAACATGCGGGTACGCCAGCGCCAGAATATCGAGGATCAGTTTCCCGTCGCCGGCGACAAGCTGGTGTGCCTGCGCAACAACCGCAAGAAGGGCCTGTTCAATGGCGGCCTGTGGCGCGTCAAGTCGCGCAACACCTCGCGATCGAAATCGCGCATCCTCTCGATGCGGCTGTCGCCGGACGAGGATTTCGGCCACAAGGTGACCAAGGTCTCAGTGCGCGCCGATTGCTTCGAGGGCGGCGTCGAGCAGATCGCCTGGGAGCAGCGCAAACCTTATGACGAGTTCGACTACGGCTATGTCCTGACCGTGCACAAATCGCAGGGCTCGCAATGGGACGACGTCGTGCTGTTCGACGAGAGCTTTGCGTTTCAGGATTCGCGAGCACGGTGGCTCTATACCGGCATCACGCGGGCGGCTAGACGGCTGAGTATCGTCGTCTAGAGCGCCGCTGCCGTAGGGTGGGCAAAGGCGCAAAGCGCCGTGCCCACGATCTTTCTCCATAAGCGAATAAACGCGTGGGCACGCTTCGCTTTGCCCACCTACGGCACTTGTAGCCCGGATGGAGCGTAGCGTAATCCGGGGTTGGATCCGCGATCGCGATTCCCGGATTACGCTGCGCTCCATCCGGGCTACGGCCTCTCTCCAAAGCTCACCTCCCCGCAACGAAGTAAAAATCTTCCCGCCCCGGCGGCGACCCATACGTGAACGGCTGCTGCTCGTGCCTGGTCGCGGCCCAGACGTCGTCGCGGACGATGTCGAACAATTTCCGGATCTCGACGCGCGGCTGCTTGATCTCGCGCGCGAGCGCGGTGGCGAACGGGCTGTTGGGGCTACCATCGCCATCCATCGCGGTCTGGCCGTGCTTGGCGGCGTAGACGACCATGAAGCCGGCACCGGGCTCGATGTTGGAAAAGCCCTTCTCGACCAGCTTCAGCGACAGCGTGCGCTGCATGGCCGGCGCGAACGGATTGTCGCGGCAGGCATCGAGGACGACGAGACGCACTTTTCGCGCCGCGCCGACCGCGGCGATCACCTGCTCGAGCGCGACGGCCTCGGTCTCGGCGTCCTTGTCGGCGGTGAGCTTGGCGTCGACCGGAACGAGATAGTTCACCCCGCCGATCTCGAAACCATGGCCGGCATAATAGACCATGGCCCAATCGGCCTTTTCCGCTTCCTCGGCGAAGGCCTTCAGCGTCTGGAAGAACGCATCGCGGGTGAGGTCCCTGGTGTCCATCACGGTCTGGAAGCCGAGGTCGCGCAGCACGCCCGCGATCAGCTGCGAGTCGCGCGGCGGATTGGGCAACGCATGGACGTTCTTGTAGGCGCCGTTGCCGACCGCCAGCGCGACGCGACGGCCGGTCGCCGCCTCCTTCGGCGTCAGGGCGGCGAGCCGCTCCTGCGCGATGGCGCGGGCGCGCGCAACCTCGGTCTCGTCGAACCTGGTCAGCGAATAGGCGGCGGCGCGATAATCGGCGCGGGCCTGCGCGAGATCCTTCCTGCGCTCGTAGATCTGACCGCGGCCGGAATGGGCGCGGACATTGTTCGGGTTGATCTGGATGACCGTGTTGTAATCCTTCAGCGCCGCGTCGAGATCGCCCTTCATCATGTTGACGTCGGCGCGGTTGTTGATCACGAACGCGCGTTCCTGGGCTGCTTCTCGATCAGGCCATTGCAATCGGCCAGGGCGCGGTCGAACTTGCCCGTCATGCCGTAGGTGATGCAGCGGTTGCCGGCGATCTGCGGCGCAGCCGCATCAATCTTCTCGGCCTCGGCGAAATCGGCGATGGCGCCGTCGAAATCCTTCATCAGCGTGCGCGCGCGGGCGCGATTGGTCCAGGCGAGCAGGAATTTCGGCGTGTACTTGATCGACAGGCTGAAATCGTCGATCGCGCTCTGCAGCGCGCCGCGGCGCGCGTGGATGACGCCGCGGTTGTTGTAGGGAACGCCATAGGCCGGGCGTTTCCGGAGCGCGAGGTTGTAGTCGGCCATCGCGAGATCCTCCTGCCCGCTCCGCTCATAGGCGAGGCCGCGCAGGTTGAGCGCGACGACGTTGCCGGGATCGAGGTCGATGGCCATGGACAGCGTCTCCGCATCCCGCCAAGCCGGCCCGTCGCCGTGTCAGCCGCGTCCTCACGGTCTCGTGTCCGCCCCGGCGTAACAATCTGCGGTACGGCCCGTATCTCGGATGATGCGAAAACGCGGCCGGGCAGGCTGTTCGCCCGGTCCCGAACGCCCTAGACTGTCAGCCCTTCCGAAAGAGGATGCCATGCGCCGAACCGCCCTCGCCACCCTGCTCGCCGCAACCACCGCCCTGACGCTGGCTTTCGTGATGCCGTCGCGGGCCGCGGAGGAGGCGGTCGTGATCCCAGCCCCTACATTGGACGCGGCACCCGCGAGCGGCGTCCAGACCGCCGTGCTCGCCGGCGGCTGCTTCTGGGGCGTGCAAGGCGTCTTCCAGCACACCGCAGGCGTGGTCAACGCGGTCTCCGGCTATGCCGGCGGCACCAAGGCGACCGCCGACTACAAGACCGTGTCGAGCGGCCGCTCCGGCCATGCCGAGGTGGTCGAGATCAAGTACGACCCGAAGAAGATCTCCTACGGCAAGATCCTCCAGATCTACTTCTCGGTAGTGCACGACCCGACCCAGCTCAACCGCCAGGGTCCCGACGTCGGCCCGCAATATCGCTCGGCCATCTTCACCACGTCGGATGAGCAGAAGAAGGTCGCGGAGGCCTATATCGCCCAGCTCAACGGCGCCAAGGTGTTCAACAAGCCGATCGTGACCAAGATCGGCGCGCTGGAGGCGTTCTATCCGGCGGAGGCCTATCACCAGGACTATATGACGTTGCACCCGAACCAGCCCTACATCGCCTTCAACGACATTCCGAAGGTCGAGAACCTGAAAAAGCTGTTCGCGGATAATTACATCGAGAAGCCGACGCTGGTTAATGCCGGCAAGGCGACCAACTGATCGCGAGATCACCAAAGCAACGGGAGACCCATGCCCGACACCAAGACGAAAACGACCGACGACAAGGTCATCAAGAGTGAAGAGCAGTGGCGGCGCGAGCTGACGCCAATGCAATACGCCGTGCTGCGCGAGAAGGCGACCGAGCGTCCCTTCTCGGGCGAATATGAGCACGACCACCGTGCCGGCACCTACGTCTGCGCCGGCTGCGGCAATGTGCTGTTCGAGTCGGATGCCAAGTTCGATTCCGGCTGCGGCTGGCCGAGCTTCACCCAACCCGCAGTCGAGAGCCACATCGACGAGGAGCGGGACACCAGCCACGGCATGATCCGCACCGAGGTGCTCTGCTCCAAATGCAGCGGCCATCTCGGCCACGTCTTCCCCGACGGCCCCGGGCCGACCGGCCTGCGCTACTGCATCAATTCCGCGGCGCTGAAGCTCGAGCCCAAATAACCCAAGCCCGCCGCCGGGTTCCCCCGTGGAACCCGGCGGCGTGATGTGCTTTTCTGCTCTGGCGGTGCGGCCGATCATCGCATTTCGGTGGCCGCCAGGGAGGATGCCATGGCGCTTGGGACCATCCTGATCATCCTGGTGATCATCTATCTCGTCGGCGGCCTGTCGGGCCGGTTCGGCGGCTACGGCTATGGCCTTGGCCATTCCGGTATCGGGATCGGCGGGGTCGTGCTGGTGATCCTGGTCGTGCTGCTGCTTCTTGACAAAGTTTAAGTGATAAGCCTTTGAAATATCGATAAGTTTCGTCTCCGCGGGGCTGCCATGCGCTGATTCATCATCTCGCATCGCGGGGGTCGCATTTTTGTCAAATCGGCCTATATTAGAGGGCGACAATGACATGCGGCGGGCCCGCTCGATTGCGGCCCCTGCCCTCCCCAACCCCACGCGCTTAAAGCCCCAGAGAAGATCACGAGGTCTTTGACCATGCGTCCACTGCGTCCGTTCAACTTCAACACCTCCGCCGAGCTCTTCCCCGCCGCCATCCGCAAGAAGAAGCGCGCGGGCTTCACCTATCGGCGGTTCGGTACTGCGGCCGAGGCCGTGCAGTTCGCGATGGAGCAGTTGCCGACGGACTCGCTGAACGGCGCCTATCTCCAGGTCGAGGAAGCGCGCTTCGACCAGAACGGCATCCGCTCGCTGTACGAGAGCGATGCCTTCCCGCTGCCCCGCCGGCCCAAGCCGGCCCCGGCCGCGGAGACCGACGCCGACGCGGCGTAAGCTTTCGCAACAAGTTCGATGTGCGCAGAAGGCGCGATGGCCGAAAGGTCGTCGCGCCTTTTGTGTTTTGGGGGCTTTCTCACCCGCTATCTCTCATCCGTCATTGCGAGCGCAGCGAAGCAATCCAGCGTCCCTCCGCGGCAAGATTCTGGATTGCTTCGCTGCGCTCGCAATGACGACTCTGGGAGATGGAGCGCATTGTCGACCAGTCGGACTCGCGGCGAGCGCTCTCAGCCAGGCTACATCCGCGGCTGCTTTTCCAGCCAGCGCTGGAGCAGGCGGACGTTGCGCGTGTTGGCGCGGAACATGACGTCGAAGGCGTCGCCCGCGAACGGGACCAGGCCAACCACGCCGTCGACCGCGACATTGCCGAGCATGCGCGCCGTGATGTGCCAGGGCGCGCCCAGCGCGCGGGCTTCGCGCACCAGCCACAGCGAGATCGCGGTGGTGATGATGTCGCCGACGACGGGAATCAATCCGATCAGCCCGTCGATGCCGTAGCGGATGTTGGTGCCGGGCAGGATGAAGGCGACGTCGAGCAGCTTGGCGATCGCCTCGAGCCGCGCGATCCGCTGCTCGCGCGTCAGATTGCCGAACGGGCTGCCTTGACCGAACTCGAAACGAAACTCGCGAAATCCGTGCTCCAGGCTTTCCGGCCTGATCTCGTGGCCGTCCTGGTCGATGATCGGGCCGCGCGCCTCGTCGCGCGAGAAGCGCGCATGCGAGCCGCTCCCGGAACGGGATTTGCGCGGAGCGAGGATGTCGTCGTCTTGCATGGCCATGGCCTTCAGTGAACGCGCCAGCGCGGCGGAGGTTGCGGCCGCGCCCGAACGCCGCGCGTCAGGTCGGCACCGGCACGGCTTGCGGCTCCTCGACGTAGCGATGCACCAGCCAGGATGAAATCACCGCCGGCACGAAACCGACGAGCCCGTACAGGATGATCTGCACCGCGCCCGAATCCGGCCCGCGCGAGCTGTGAGTGAGCGAGGCCAGAGCGAAGGCGAACAGGCCGACCAGGAGCATCCGCAAGACCGGCCCGATCCGGCGGATGTGGATCAGGATGTCATCGACTGCGCCGATCATCAGCGCAGGCAAGAACCCGAACAGGTAGCTGTATTGGAGCGTCTTGAAGAACACCGCGAACAGCTTGCCGACCTCGCCGAGGTTGGTCTGGGCCCAATAGCCGGACTGGTAGGTCGTCGTCAGCAGCAGCAGGAACCCGCCGATGAATGGGACGACCAGCGCAAATACCAGATAGCGTTTCATCAAGCACCTCACACTCTGCAGGCGTTATAGCAGCGCAGCGGGAACCTTGAACAGCGGGTGCCGGGCTCCTCAAGGGGAACAAGTGGCAAGGCGATGAGTTCATGCTGGACTGAATTCAACCCTGGCAGTTCAACCCCTGGCAGACTGGAGCCGCCGATGGCCCGCAAATTCTTTCTGGCGACGATCGCGCTGACGGCCCTGAGCAGCCTGCCGACGGCACCCGCGCTGGCCCAAGGTCATATGGGCACGCCGCAGGAGCGGCAGGCCTGCACGCGCGATGCGCAGCGCTTCTGCCGCAAGGACCTCGGCAATGATGGGGCAGTGCAGAGCTGCTTGCAAGCCAACCGGGGCAAGCTGTCGAAGTCCTGCAGCAAGGTGTTTCAGAGCCACGGCATGTGAGGACGAACCCATACCCGCGAACGGAGAGTGACGCCATGTTGCACGACGAAGAACTCTCGATCCTGCGGGACATCAGCCAGTCCGTTGCCTTTGCCGACGACCGGCAGGGCAAGATGGGGCAATTGATCGCCGACGGCTACGTGATGAAGGACGGCGATCTGTTCGAGCTGACGCCCAAGGGCGTGACTGCTGTCGAGGAGCACGCCGCCGCTCTCGGCGCGAGCGACGCGGAACAAGCGTCTCCGATCGGCTGATCTGATCGCGCGACGTGACTGGCGTGCAACAATTGCGAATTCCTTTGTGCCGGCCATTGCGGGCGCGTGACAATGGCGCATACTTCGCTCGGGCGGCGCAGCACTTTCGATTCGAGCATCAAGAAGTCGAGCGACCACACGCGGGATCGAAGCTCCCGACGTGAAGGCTGCGACATGCGGCAGATCAAGCCGCGTGCGGCGCCCCAAAACCAAGCGGCTCAAGCCTTACGGGAACTCGGGGATCCATTCCACATGACACGCCTTCAGACCATCGCTTCGCTCTTCGCAGTCGCCACCACCTTCGCTCTCCAGACCTCACCCAGTCTCGCCTTCACGCAAGAAGCCCAGCAGATGTGCTCGGGTGACGCCATGCGGCTGTGCTCCAGCGAAATTCCCGACATCCCGCGGATCACCGCCTGCATGGTGCGGAACAAGGCGCAGGTCAGCCCCGGCTGCCGCGCCGTGATGGACCGCCAGCACGCCGCCGCCGCGGCATCGCGCAAGCGGGAAGCCGCGGCGCAGTAGTCCTCTCGGACGTCATTCCGGGGCGTGCGAAGCACGAGCCCGGAATCCATCGGGCGGCATGTGACGCGTTGAAATGGATTCCGGGTTCGCGCTACGCGCCCCCCGGAATGACAGAAGAACCTCAGTCGCCCCACTGCGCGAAGGCGTCGTTGAAGGCGCGCTCGCCGGGGGCGCCCTTCTCGATGGCGATGATGGCGCGGCGCTGGTTGGCGTAGACCAGCGGCACGTCGAACCAGGAGCGCTCCTTCAGGAGCTGGACGTTGCGGGCGCGGTCGGCGTCGACATTGGAGAGGCCGACCAGGAAGAACCCGTCGGTGACCTTGACCGCGAGGCCGGCGAGCGGCGTGCCGCGGGCCTGCTCGTTCGACTTCATCAAGATGCCCGGCACGTTGGAGACGCTGCCGCCGGGGAAATCCTGCGGCAGGATGAAGGTCAGTTCCGCCGTGTGGCTCGCCGGCAACGAGGAATCGGTGTTGCGGCGGAACGACATCGTCATCTTGAACTTGCGGTCGGGAATCTCGATGTCGGCGCGCACGGCGACGTCGGCCTTCTGGTTGCCCGAGGCCTTGATCGGCTCGAGCCGCCACACCACCGAGCCGACATATTGCTTGCCCTTCGGATCGGACGGATCCTCGTCGTAGAGCACGACCTTCTGCGCCACCGGCGCGACCGGCTGGTCCGCCGAGGGCTGACCGACGCGATCGGGAATCTTGGGCTTGCTCTGCGGCTGCGCTGGGGTCGTCGGCGTGTCAGCAACTTGCGTCGCGGACGGCTTGAGAAAGCCGTTGACGATCTGCACCAGCTGCTTGCCCCAGAGGATGCCGGCGCCGACCAGGATGAGCACGATGCCGACGGCAATCGCGCTCTTGAACGGAAAGGCGGAGCCGGTGCGGGCGCGCTTCTTGACGTCGCGATCGGGGGCGATGCGCGGACGCGGCGACGGCGGCTGCGGCGTGTAGCGCTCGGCCTCCTCGATCGACTCGTCATAGGAATAGGGCGCTTCGGTCTCACCGGCGCGGTTTTCCAGGCTCGGCTCCAGCCGGTCGAATTCCGGCGAGGGCGAGGGCACGTTGGCGTAGGTGCGGCGCGCGGCGCGGCTGGCCTGCGCGGCGGCACCGCCGAGATCGTTGGCGTCGGCCGTGATGTCGCGGAAGCCGCGCACGCCGGGTGAGGACGGCAGCGGCGGCGGGGGGCCGACCTCGGGCGGACGCCGCCCACCCTGGCGATCGCG
>NZ_LFKZ01000119.1:0-162978 GCF_028128975.1 Bradyrhizobium sp. CCBAU 45321 | reverse complement strand
CCCTTTCCAGACGCCGAACGCTCAACGGAACGAGCTAACTTCCGTGGCTGCCGAAGCGGCGAGATCGGCGTTTCGAAAGCGGTCAACGAGCGTGAAGACGTCCGCACGTTCGATGATCAGATCGCGGAACAGTCGCGCCTGGTGTGACATCCATTGCGGGTCGGGATAGACGACATGCATGGGCAGCGGCGGCACGACGAAGTCGGGCAGCACATGGACGAGGCGGCCGGCCGCGATGTGCTCCTGGGTACACCAGTTCGGCAGCACGGCGACGCCTATCCCCTCCAATGCAGCCAGCGTCATCACGTCCGCATCGTCGCAGGTCATCGCCGGCGTGATGTCCACGACGTAACGGCCGGTTTCGGATTCGAACGTCCACTGGTTCTTCTGCGACAGGCGTGAGTAGGTGACGCAGGGCATGCGGCGCAGATGATCCGGCAACGAGGGCACCTGATGTCGCGCAAGCAGTCCGGGCGCCGCCACCAGCAGGCGCTTAATGGTGCCCACCCGCCGCGCTACCAACGAACTCGAATTGAGGCTGCCGATCCGTATCGCAAGCTCGGTCCCGGTTTCGATGAGGTCGACGAACTGTTCCGTGAAACTGACGTCCAGCCGGACATCAGGATAGCGGCGGGTGTATTCGGCGAAGATCTCACGGAAGAAGAAGCGGCCGAACGACGTCGGCACCGTCATGCGCAACGTCCCTGACGGATTGCCGATCCGGCTCTGCGTCGGCGCGCCCGCGCTCTCGAGCAGCGCGACAATGTCCTTGGCGTACTTCAACACGCGGTCGGCTTCCGGGGTCGGCCGCAGCTTGCGCGTGGTGCGCACGAACAGCCGGCAGCGAAACTCGGCTTCCAGCAGCGCAATCCGCTTGCTGATCGCCGGCTGCCCCAAACCGAGGTCGTCGGCGGCCTGGGTGAAACTCCCTGCCTCCATCACCCGGATGAAGGTCTGCAGCGCCTCGATCCGGTCCATTCATTCCTCGCCGGAATTTATATTATTCTGACCATTCCATATACGGCATGGCTGGTCCGGTCTAGCCTTCCTGCGTTCGGGGAGGAACGCGAATGAGCAAATCAATCGGCATTCTCGGGGCCGGTATCGGCGGCCTGCATCTGGCACTCTACCTGCAGAAGCAGGGCATCATGGCAACCGTGCTGACGGATCGCGCCCCGGAGCAATATGCGGCGACACGGCTGATGAACACCGTCGCGCATCACAGCGTCACCATCGCGCGCGAGATCGAGCTCGGAGTGAACCACTGGGACGATCCCCAGGTGGTCTATCACCACCACGATCATTACTTCAATTTCCCGAACGGCGGGCTCCTGTTCCGCGGTGCATTTCAGCGGCCGAGCCGCGCGGTGGATTATCGGATCTACCTGCCGGCATTGATGAAGGACTTCGAGGATCGTGGCGGCCTGATCGAATATGCCAGCATTCAGGATGACGACATCCCCGCGCTGGTTTCGCGTTTCGACCTTCTCGTCGTCTCCACCGGCAAGGGCGCGCTCGGGCGCATGTTCGCTCACCGGCCCGAACTCTCTCCATACAGCCGGCCGCAGCGCCTGCTTTGCGTCGGCCTGTACGACGGCGTCGATCATGGCAGCCCGGATGACGACGATCCGCGCGGCGTCACCCTGTCCGTCTCGCCCGGCCATGGCGAGATGATCGTCATTCCCACGCTGAGCTTCGGCGGCATGAAAACGGCGCTGTTGATGGAAAACATTCCCGGCGGCGACATGGCCGACCTGGTGTCGCTCAGCTACGATGACAACCCGGCAGCATTCCGCCAGACCCTTCTGGACAAGCTGGAAAAGCATCATCCGCACACCTACGACCGCATCGACACGCACCGCTTCGGGCTGGCCCAGCCGCTCGACCTGCTGCAAGGCGCGGTGGTGCCGACGGTGCGGCAGTCCTGGGTGGCTTTCGACGGCGACAAGCTCGCCATTGCCTTGGGCGACGTTCACTCCGTCGTCGATCCCTTGATGGGCCAGGGCGCCAACATGGCCTCATATGCGGCCTTCGAGCTCGGCAAGGCGATCACCGGCGCGGTGGCATTCGATGCGCGCTTCGTCGAGGAGGTCGACCGCGCGCGCGAGAACCGCGTGCTTGCCGCTGCCCGCTGGACCAACATGATGTTGCAGCCGCCATCGGAGGCCATGGGCCGGCTGATCTTCGCCATGTCGCAGGACCGGGCGCTTTGCGACGAGTTCACCGAGAACTTCAATTATCCGGAGCGCCAGTGGGATCGTCTGGCGAGCGACAAACGCATCCACGCCTGGATCGATAGTCGCGGCAGGATCGCCGCCTGACGCCGAACCGCCATACGGAATCGATCCTGTCCTAGGCGGTTGGCTGAACCATGTCTGAGAGGAACACCAATGCACTGCCTGACCGTCCTTTACCCGACGCCCGACGATCCATCGGCCTTCAGGGCCTATTACGTGGACAAGCACGTACCCCTGGCAGCGACGCTGCCCGGTCTGGTGCGTCATCACTACGCTTTCCCCGAACGACTCGGACCGGGGGAAGCGCCTTTCTGCATCTTCCAGGCCTTCTTCCCCGACGCTGCTGCGATGGACGCGGCGCTCGGTTCGGAGATCGGCCGGAAGGTCGCAGCCGACGTGCCAAACTATTCGCCCAAGGGGGCGACACTCTGCCGTTTCACGGTCGAAGGCGCGTGATGGGTCACGTTGCCGAACCGGCCGGTTTTCGGGCAGCTGCATCGCGGTTCGCGACGGGCATTGCGGTCGTCGCGACCGTCGACCAGGATGGCGCGCCGCTCGGCATGACCGCCAACAGCTTCACGACGGTTTCGGCAAACCCGCCAACCGTGCTTGTCTCACTCATGCACGGGCGGACGTGGCAGGCTGTGGTCAAGTCCGGCGTCTATTCGGTCAATGTCCTGCATGCGGAAGATGCTGCGCTCTGCGCGCACTTCGCCGGAAGGCCGTTGTTGCGCGACGCTTCGCCGCTCGTGCCTCGCCAAGGATTTTTCGTGCTCCCGCAGGCGATCGCGCAGTTCGCCTGCGAGGTGGTCCAATCGATCGATATCGCTGACCACACGCTCTTCATCGGCGAGGTGCGCTGGTGCCGGCACAACGAGGGAACGCCTCTCGCATTCTACGCCAGCCGTCTTCGAAGGGGCGTGGGGATGGAAATCTCTTCGGCGGATCGTGTTGCCTATCCCGGTGACGGATGGTGGACTTGAGACGACTGTGCTCGGAAGGGTGAACCACTATACCTTCCGCCGCCCAATGCAGCCCAGCGCATTGCAGATGATCCGCGCGATCGCAATCGCTCCAAGATTTTGCACATCGCGCTCGGGAACGTATTCGACGATGTCCAGGCCGACTATTCTGGACTTTGTCGCGACACCCCGTATGAGATCGACCACATCGAAGTAGGACAGACCGCCGGGCTGTGGGACGAGCACACCGGGGATGACCGATGGATCGAGACCGTCGCAATCGATGGTCATCAGGCACTCGCCGTCATCCTCGATCGCCTCGACCACGCTTGCGATCCCGTAATGCTGGACATGTCTTGCCGTGAAGATCTTCGCGCCCCACGCTTTTGCATCGTCGAATTCCGCGCGACCGGAGCCGCCGATGCCGCGCAAGCCGACCTGCACGATGCGCTTGACCCAGGGCAATTCGCTGGCGCGCCGCATCGTGCTGGAGAAGGTATAGCCGGATCCGTTTCGCTGATCCCGCCAATCAAGGTGGGCGTCGATCTGCACGATGGTCAGTCCGTTGCTGTCCTGGAACGCCTCGAAGAAAGGAATGGGGACGGAATCATCACCGCCTAGTAGGATCGGAACGGCGCCAGCCGAAAGGACGGCTTGCGTAGCTGCTCTGATCGCGTCGCGGTTGCGCTCCGGAGTCATGGGGTCGGTCGGCACGTTTCCGCCGTCCAAGACCCTCGTTTTGGTCGGATCGAGCAGCTCGGCCTCCTGGTCGAAATCCCAGCGGGTGAGATCGCTCTCATAGTGACGTAGCGCGTGACGGATGACATCCGGCGCTTTTGCGGCATGGCTGGTCTGACCTGCAAGGTACGGGGTGGCATCCGACGCGCCGAACAGGATCGCGTCAGCCGCCGGCACTGCGGCGGTCAAGTTGCAGGCCTCAACACCCAGGAAAGTCGTCATGTCGGGATGCACTACGCGTATCCATGGATCACATATGCATCGGCTCAACGTGCATCGCTTGACCGTGTTCCGATCGGTCGCCCTCTGCGCAGTGACCGAAGCGGCGGGTTAAGCCATGCCGACCGCGCTTTGCGCGGCCGCCAAGGCTAACGCACCCTACACATGGCGCTGCTCGTCAGATCATGCCGCTTCGGCCTCGACCGTGCTGATCCAGTCGCGGGACAGCGCCACATCGGCCTGCGACAATTGGTGGCCTGTTGGCAGCACCTTGTGATCGACGCGCGCGCCGGTGTCCGACAACAACGCCGCGAGGCGTGCCGAATTGCTCGCCGGAACGATCGGGTCGGCGTGACCGGAGAGCAGCAGCACCGGCTTGCCGCCGAGCGCAGGCTTAGGCGGATCCTCGGGCGGATCCGACAACGGCACCATCCCGCGCAGCAGGATCGCGCCGGCCAGCACGTCCGGCTGCAGCAGCAATAGCGCCGCGGCGATGTTGGCGCCGTTGGAGAACCCGACCGCGATCGGCGCGGCGAGGCCGTAGCGTTGCCGCGCCTCCGCGACGAAGTCGCCGAGTTCGTTCGCGCGGCGGCGCACGTCGTCCTCGTCGAACACGCCTTCGGCGAGGCGGCGGAAGAAGCGCGGCATGCCGTGCTCGAGCACGCGGCCGCGCGGCGAGAGCAGGGCGGAGCCCGGCGAGATCATCTTGCCGAGGCCGAGCAGGTCGTTCTCGTCGCCGCCGGTGCCGTGCAGCAGCAGCAGCGGGGGCGAGCCCGCGCTGGTCGCGGGCTCGAAGCGATGGATGAATGAAGTCTCGGTCATGACGCGGTCTCTTCCAGATTCGGCAGAACGCCCTCGATCTGCTTGCGGTGCGGTTCGAGGAAAGCAGGCAGCTTCAGCTCGCGGCCGAGACTCGCGACGGGCTCGTCGACCGCGAAGCCGGGGATGTCGGTCGCGATCTCGAACAGCACGCCGCCGGGCTCGCGGAAGTAGATCGAGCGGAAGTAGTTGCGGTCGCGCTGCTCGGTCGGATGCAGGCCGTGATTGCTCACGAGCCTTTGCGCCATCTTGCCCTGATCGACATCGTCAGCCGCACGGAAGGCGATGTGGTGGACGGAGCCGCCGCCCTGATGGCCCCGCAGGAAGCCCTTGGCTTCGTAGATGTCGACGACGCTGCCTTCGACATCGCCTGGCGCCTTGAAACGGATCACCGAGCCCTCGCGCCCGGTCTCCTTGAAGCCGAACACGTCGGTGAGGATGGCAGCCGTCTTCGCCGCGCTGTCGAGCAGCAGGGTCACGCCGTGGAAGCCGCGGATCGCGTGCTCGGCCGGCACGTCGCCATTGCTCCAGCCCGGCTCGTTCTCGGCACCTGATACCCCGACCAGCGCGAGCGCCATGCCATCGGGATCGGTGAACGGCAGCACGGACTCGCCGAAGCGCTTCTCCAGCGCCTCATACGCGACGCCCTTCTCGGTGAAGCGCTGGGTCCAGTAGCCGAGCGAGCGCTGCGGCACGCGGAAGGCGGTCTGGTGGGTCTCGCCGACGCCGCGGCGCCCGGCCGAGACGCCCGCCCACGGAAAGAAGGTCAGGATGGTGCCGGGGCGGCCGGTCTCGTCGCCATAATAGAAGTGATAGGTGCCGGGATCGTCGAAATTGACCGTCTTCTTGACGAAGCGCAGGCCGAGATCCCGCGTGTAGAAGCCGAAATTGCGGATGGGGTCGCCGGCGATCGCGGTGACGTGGTGCAGTCCAGACATTGTCGTCCTCCATTCAGGGAGCGGTCTTGCTCTGGCCGGAAATATCGTTCCGGTTTGGATTGGGGACAATCCGTGCAAATATGACCGCTATGTCTACGATTTGGAAACAATCGACGAGGCGCCCCCTTGGATAAGCTCGGCAGCCTCCGGGCTTTTGTGAAGGTGGTGGAAAGCGGCAGCTTTGCCGAGGCCGGCCGGCAGCTGCGGCTGTCGCGCTCGGCGATCAGCAAGTACATCGCCGACCTCGAGGAGAGCCTTGGCGTCCAGCTGCTGAACCGCACCACAAGACACGCCAGCCCGACCGAGAACGGCCAGCGCTATTTCGAGCGCGCGGTCGTGATTCTCGCGGAGATCGAGGCAGCCGACCAGGCGGTGACGCAGGCGCAATCGGCACCGCGGGGCCTGCTGCGTGTCAACGCCCCGATGTCGTTCGGCACGATCCGGCTCGGGCCGGTGCTCGCCGATTTCATGGCGCGTTACCCGGAGCTTCAGCTCCAGATCGTGCTCAGCGACGATCTGCTCGATCCCATGCAGGACGGCTTTGACGTGACGTTGCGGATCGCGGAGCTGGAATCCTCCAGCCTGATCGCACGCAAAATCATGCCGGTGGCCCGCATGATCTGCGCGTCGCCGGATTATCTGGCGCGGCACGGCACGCCAAAGCATCCGCAGGATCTGCGCGAGCATGCTTCGTTGACCTACGGCTTCCTGCTCACGGGCAATCAGTGGAAGCTCACAGGCAGTGACGGCGACCACTGGATCCAGCCGGCCTGGTCGCTCTGCGTCAACAATGCCGAGGTGTTGCGCGACGTCGCGATCAAGGGCAGGGGCTTGGCGCTGCTGCCGGAGTTCATTGCGGCCGATGCGTTGCAGAAAGGCGAGCTGCGCACGGTGCTGGACCGCTATTCCGCGCCGCCGCTGGCGCTCTACGCGGTCTATCCGCCGACCCGGCACCTGTCGGTGAAGGTGCGGCTGTTCATCGATTTCCTGGTCGAGCGGTTTGGCCGGGAGGAGGAGACGGCCGTGCGGACGGCGAACTCAGAGCTAGACTAACCGAGACTCCGGTTTGGGACTTCAATCACGGGCCGGGCGGCACCATCAACCCCGAGTATTGCGCTACTGCTCGCGAACGGACGCGGTCGCCCCACTGGTCTTGATCGTAGGCCTGCAGGATGCGGACAAAATCAGCCATGCTGGATTGATCTCGGTGTTCGGCCACGGCCGCAACCTGAGTTTCGGATGCAGGCTGGTACCCTTGCCAAAACCGCACGAGAAGATCGGCGATGTTTCTCATGGCGTACTCTCGGCAACCAAATGTGACGGTCGACACCAGGTCTTCGAGCGGCATCCTGCCGCTGGATTCGGAGACAGGCCGGCGGGCGCTACGCCGCCGGACCTTGTCCTGCAACTGCCGGCTCGCGGGGCCGGTTCCGTTGCGTTTCACTCTGCGTTCATGGATAGCAAGAACTCTTGGTCGTCGCCATTGTGCGGGGGTATGACGTGACCATACTGAGGTAGGGTCAGATTGATGAATTCCAGAAAATTCGATTTCGCTGTGTTGCGAATTTCGTGCGACGCTAAAGTCGCGATTTTCCGGCCTGGTCTTCACCTCCAGACATCGAGGGCGTTTCGATACGCTGGTCTCTGCTAGCGCCTCAGCGTGAACTCGTCCGCGCCGCGTCGGTGCTCCCACTTGGCCTGCTCGAGCTCCGGCTGGTCGCATTCGACTTCCGGATAGCCGATGCAGAGATAGGCGATGAACTTCCAGGTTTCAGGCACGTCGAGAGCTCCGTGTATGCGCGTGGGGGTCAGGATCGAAACCCAGCCGATACCGATGCCTTCGGCACGCGCTGAGAGCCACATCGCGGTGATGGCGGCGACCACGGAATATTCCGTCGTCTCCGGCATGGTGGCGCGGCCGAGCCCGTGGCCGATATCGCTGGCCTTGTCCGCGAACACAGCGAGATGGCCGGGCGCCTGTTCGAGGCCCGACAGTTTCAGCGTGGCATAGCGCGCCGCGCGCTCGCCGGAATAGCAATTGAGCGCATCGGCGTTGCACGCCTTGAAATCGTCGGTGATCGCCCGGCGCCGCGCGCCGTCATCGACGGTGACGAAGCGCCAGGGCTGGCTGAGCCCGACCGAAGGCGAGAGGCAGGCGGTTTCGATCAGGCGATCGATCGCACCCTCCGGCAATGGATCGCTGCGGAAGCGGCGCACGTCGCGCCGCCACACGAACAGCTCGCGCAAGTGCTGGCGGAAGGTATCGTCGAACTCGACCATGAGGTCATCGCCCCATCTGGAAGGACGCCGCCACTAGCAGGATCAGGATCTCGCCCGTCTGCTCGAACGCGCCGAGGATGTCGCCGGTCTGCCCGCCGATCTGGCGGATGGCAAGCCGCGCCAGTAACAGGCCGGCAAGCGACAGCAGGATCAGGCCGACCAGCGCCTTGGCTGGCCCCAACGCCAGGGCAAGCGCGAGCGTTCCAAGCGCGAAGGCGATGGCGATGCTACGGCCGGGCGGCGCCCCGGCGCTGGCTGACAGCCCATCAGGCCGCGCCGACGGGACCAGCGACATGAAGGCCGGCACGCCGGCGCGGGCAGCCACGTGCGCCGCACACAGCGCGAGCATGACGGCCCATGGATTTGCGATCGTCGCAAGCGCGCTCCAGCGCAGGCCGAACGACAGGATCAGGGCGCAGACACCATAGGTCCCGATCCGGCTGTCGCGCATGATCTCGAGCTTGCGCTCGCTCGTGCGGCCGCCGCCGAGTCCATCCGCGGTGTCGGCAAGTCCGTCCTCGTGCAGCGCGCCGGTGATGAGGGCGGTCGTGGCCAGCGCGAGCAACGCGGCAAGGCTCGGCGTCAGTCCGCAGCGAGTGGCGATCTTGTAAACCAGGGCGCCGGCGAGGCCGACCAGCAGTCCCGCGACCGGCAGCGCCCACGTCGCGCGCGCGATCGCGCCGTCACCAGCCGGCTTCGAGGATGCCAGCGGGAGGATCGTCACGAACGATGTCGCCATCCTGAGATCGGCAAAGATGTCTTTGAGCAGTTCGGCGCGCGGGATCATTTCAGCTTCATCGGCAGGCCGGCGACGACGAACTCGACCTCGTCGGCGACACCGGCAATGATCTGGTTCATGATCCCGGCGGCATCGCGGAAGCTGCGCGCCAGCGCGTTGTCGGGCACGATGCCGAGACCGACCTCGTTGGTGACCATGATGACCGGACTCCGCAGGCGGGGAAGAACGTCTGCGAGGCGCGTCACCTCGCGTAACCAGTCGCGCTCGGAATGCAGCAGGTTGGACAGCCAGAGCGTCAGGCAATCGACCAGTCTCGCGCCGCCGCCCTCGGTCTCGACCAGGGCCTGCACGAGATCGAGCGGCGCCTCGCGCTCGATCCAGTCGGTTCCGCGCCGCGCGCGATGCTTCGCAATGCGCTCCTGCATTTCGCCATCGAGCGCCTCGGCGGTCGCAATATAGACGAGCTGGCCGGGAAAGCTGCGCGCGCGCGCTTCCGCCCGGGTGCTCTTGCCCGATCGCGCCCCGCCGGTGATCAAGATGACGGCCATGAAGGTCTCCTGCCGCAGCACTAATCATCAAACGCGGCCAAAGACAAAGCCGAAATCAGGCGGCGAGGGGCTTGCACTCGGCCGCCGTCTTGCGCAACAGGGGCGGGACAGGAGCTAGATGTGGACTTTGCGGGCGCGATGGTGGTGGCGATGGCGGTGGATGCCCTCCTGGGCTGGCCGGCGTGGCTGTTCGCGCGGATCGGCCATCCCGTCACCTGGCTGGGCGGGCTGATTGCGGCCGTCGACAGTGCCTGGAATCGCGCGTCCGATCCGCCGGCATCGCGCCGAGCCGCTGGCGCCGCCGCCGCGGTTGCGGTGATTGCGCTCTCCGTGGCGCTCGGTTGGGCGCTGCAATCACTGCTTCCTTCGGGCTGGATCCAGATCGTGCTGATTGGCATCCTGGCCTGGCCGCTGGTCGCGCTGCGCTCGCTGCATGATCATGTGGCGGCCGTCGCCATGCCCTTGCTTGCCGGCGACGTCGCCGCCGCGCGCGATGCGGTCTCGCGCATCGTCGGCCGCGATCCCGCAAGCCTCGATGAGGCCGGCATCGCGCGCGCGGCGATCGAGAGCCTTGCCGAGAACGCCTCAGACGGCATCGTCGCGCCGGTGTTCTGGGGCGCGCTGTTCGGCCTGCCCGGTATCCTCGGCTACAAGGCGATCAACACGCTGGACTCCATGATCGGCCATCGCAGCGAACGGCACGAAGCCTTTGGCTGGGCGGCAGCGCGCATCGACGATGTCGCCAATTTCATCCCGGCGCGGCTGACCGGATTCCTGTTCGTGCTGCTGGCACCGCAACGGTCGGAAGCATTGGCCTGCATGACGCGCGATGCACGCCATCATCGCTCGCCCAATGCCGGCTGGCCGGAAGCGGCGATGGCGGGCGGACTCGGTGTGCGGCTCAGCGGTCCCCGCATCTATCACGGCAGCGCGACCGACGAGCCCTGGCTGAACAAAGGCGCGCGCGATCCGCGCGCCGCCGACATCGCGGAGGCGCTGACCGTCTACCGTCGCGCCATGCTGCTGGTCGCAGGCCTGCTTGCGATCCTGGCCTTCGCATGAAACAACGGGGCATGCGCGAGCACGGTGGAAATCTGGACCTGGCCCAGCAGCGTTTTGGCGGACGCGCGGAGGATTGGATCGATCTGTCGACCGGCATCAACCGGCTGCCCTATCCCGTGGGCGAGGTGAGCGCGCGCGCGTGGAGCGCGCTGCCGTCACGTGCCGAGATCGAGGCGCTGCATCAGGCCGCAGGGCACGCGTACCGCACCGGCGCGCCAATCGTTGCGCTTGGCGGTGCGCAGGCTGCGATCCAATTGCTGCCGCAACTCGTGCCGCCCGGTCGCGCGCGTATTTTCGCGCCGACCTACAATGAATATGCCGGCGTGCTGTCTGCCGCAGGCTGGGAGGTGCAGGAAGTCGGAGAGCTTGGCGCGCTGCCGGGCGCGGACCTCGCCATCGTCGTCAATCCAAACAATCCGGATGGCCGGCGTTCTGCGCCACAGGATCTATTGGCGCTGCTGCCGCGCGTCGGCCGTCTCGTCATTGACGAGAGCTTTGCCGACGCCGTTCCGCAGCTGTCGCTTGCGCCGCAGGCGAATCAGGCGGGACTGCTGGTGCTGCGCTCGTTCGGCAAGTTTTACGGGCTTGCCGGCCTGCGGCTCGGATTCGCCATCGGTCATGCCGCCGACATCGGCAGGCTTGCCGCAATGTCCGGCCCATGGCCCGTTTCGGGCGCGGCGATCGAAATCGGCTGTCGTGCATTGCGCGATGAGGCCTGGGCCGAGGTTACGTCGGCGCGGCTCGCCCATGATTGTGCTCGTCTCGACGCGATGGCGCCTTCGCAAGGCTGGCGGCTCATCGGCGGCACACCGCTGTTCCGTCTTTACCAGACGCCTGACGCGCGGGCCGCTCAAGACAAGCTCGCGCGCGTCCACATCTGGTCCCGCGTCTTCGCGCAACAGCCGACATGGCTGCGTCTCGGGCTGCCCGGCAGCGAAGCCGAATGGACGCGCCTTGCCGAGGCCCTAGCGCGCTAGCGCGAGCAGGCCTTCGACGTCGAGATGCTTTTCCATGTGATCGGCCAGTGCCTCGAGCGCGCTCTCGACCCTGGCGTGATAGGGCTCGTCGCCCGCGGGAATATCCAGCCTGGCGAGGTATGCCTTGCGGAAATTATCCGACGTGAACAGGCCGTGCAGATAGCTGCCCTGCACACGGCCGTCGCGCGAGATCGCACCTTCACGCTCGCCGTCCAGCCTCGCGAAGGGGCGGGCGCGATCCGGGCCGTCGGTGCGGCCGATGTGGATCTCGTAAGCCTGGATCGGCTGATCCGTCGCCGCGTGCACGGCCGCAACGCGCGTCAGCGTCTTCTGCGGGCTCATCACCGTCTCGACATCGAGAAGCCCGAGGCCCGGCGTGTCGCCCGCAGGTCCTTCGATGCCTTCGGGGTCGGCGACGCTGCGTCCCAGCATCTGATAGCCGCCGCAGAGGCCGAGCACATGGCCGCCCCTGCGGTGGTGGGCGAGCAGGTCGATGTCCCAGCCCTGCGCACGAAGGAAGGCGAGGTCGCCCCGGGTTGATTTCGACCCGGGAATGATGACGAGGCGCACGTCGCCCTGGATCGCCTCGCCCGGGCGCACCATCACGAGATCGACACCCGGCTCGAGCTTGAGCGGATCGAGATCGTCGAAATTGGCGATCCGCGACAGCGCGAGACAGGCGATCTTGCATCGGCCCGGCTTGCGCGCATCGCGCAGGCCGAGCGCGTCTTCGGCCGGCAGCTCGCCAGCACGCGGAAACCAGGGCAGCACGCCAAACCCGCGCCATGCGGTCTTTTGCTCGATCAGATTGTAGCCGTCGTCGAACAGGGTGGGGTCGCCGCGGAACTTGTTGATGACGAAGCCGGAGATCATCGCGGCATCGTCGGGGTCGATCACCGTCTTGATGCCGACGAGCTGGGCAATGACACCGCCGCGGTCGATGTCGCCGACCAGCACGACCGGCACATTCGCCTTGCGGGCAAAGCCCATATTGGCGATGTCGGACTTGCGCAAATTCACCTCGGCCGGGCTGCCGGCACCTTCGACCAGCACGAGATCGGCGCGCGCCTTCAGGCGCTCGAAACTCTCGAGCACCGCGCCCATCAGCGACGGCTTCATCGCCGCGTAGTCGCGCGCGCGTGCGGTCGCGATGCGCTTGCCGTGAACCACGACTTGCGCGCCGACATCGGTCTCGGGCTTGAGCAGCACCGGGTTCATGTCGGTGTGCGGCTCGACACCGGCGGCGAGCGCCTGCAGCGCCTGGGCGCGGCCGATCTCGCCGCCGTCGACCGTGACCGCGGCGTTGTTCGACATGTTCTGCGGCTTGAACGGCAGCACCCGTAGACCGCGGCGCGTGAAGGCGCGCGCGAGGCCGGCGACGATGAGCGACTTGCCCACGTCCGAGCCGGCCCCCTGGATCATCAATGCGCGTGCCATCGATATCTTTTAAAGCGGAATGGGATTGAGTTGAATCAAGCAGCTGCGGGCTCGTTGCACCTCTCCCGCTTGCGGGAGAGGTCGTGCCGAAGGCACGGGTGAGGGTTTTCTCCTCTTGGGGGCTCTCGATTGCGGAGATACCCTCTCCCCAACCCTCCCCCGCAAGCGGGGGAGGGAGCATACCTCCCTTGGCGCAGCATTAGAATCCGATCTCATCAGCATCAAAACTCGACGCCGGCCTGCGCCTTGATGCCGGAACGGAACGGATGCTTGACCAGCGTCATCTCGGTGACGAGGTCGGCGATCTCGATCAGCTCGTCCTTGGCGTTGCGCCCGGTGAGCACGACATGCGTCATCGCAGGCTTTTGGGTCGTCAGGAACTCGACGACTTCGGCGATATCGAGATAATCGTAGCGCAGCGCGATGTTGATCTCGTCAAGCACGACCATGCGCAGCCGTTCGTCGAGGATCAGCTCCTTGGCCTTCTCCCAGCCGGCGCGCGCTGCGGCGATGTCGCGGGCACGGTCCTGCGTCTCCCAGGTGAAGCCTTCGCCCATCGCGTGGAACTGGCAGAGATCGCCGAAATGGCCGGTGAGCAGGCGCCGTTCGCCCGTATCCCAGGCGCCCTTGATGAATTGCACCACCGCGCAAGGGAAGCCATGCGCGACGCAGCGGACGATCATGCCGAAGGCGGAGGAGGATTTTCCCTTGCCGGCGCCGGTATGGACGATGATCAGGCCCTTTTCGCCGCTCTTGGTCGCCATGATCCTGTCGCGGGCGGCCTTCTTCTTCGCCATTTTCTGGGCATGCCTGATGTCGGTTTCCTCGGCTGTTTGGGTATCCGGTTCAGATGTCATGGGACCCGGTCCTTCGGCTTGACAAGTGGCGGCCACCGGCAAATGGTGGCCCGGCGTTGGTTCCTGTCCTATGACAGGCGAAGAGGGAATGCGATAGGGTCCGAATCGGCAAGATCTGGATCCAAACTGCAGCCGCCCCCGCGACCGTGACCGGAGAGATGCCCGAAGCCACTGATTCCTTTTGGAATCGGGAAGGCGGGGATCGAAGGGCCAAAACCCTGCTCCGCAAGCCGGGAGACCTGCCAGCGCGGACGAGTTTTGGACCGGCGGACGGGGTGTTCCGCGACGGGGAAGCGGGCCTTTCTGGAGAATGGTCCGTGCGCCTCATCGCCTCCCGCTGTTATCTGGAAGAGGCGATGACCGTCACACTTCATGTCTGCATCACCTGCCGCGCCGGCCAGACGCTTGGCGAGGGCGAGACGACGCCCGGCAAGCGCCTGCATGGCGCGATCCTCGAGGCCGGCGTGCCCGAGGGCGTCAGCGTGGTTCCCGTCGAATGCCTGTCGGCCTGCAGCCAAGGCTGCTCGGTCGCGCTCAGCGCGCCCGGCCGCTGGTCCTATGTCTATGGCCGCCTGTCCGATGCGAATGCGCAGGACGTGGTCGCGGGCGCTGCGGCCTACGCGGCGGCGCCCGACGGAATCGTGCCATGGCGCAGCCGTCCCGAGATCTTCCGCAAGCAGTCGCTTGCCCGCATTCCCCCCATTGCCGTCGTGCCGGAGGCCGCTGAATGAACTCGCTCGCAAAAGTCCCCGTCACGGTGGTCACCGGTTTTCTCGGTTCCGGCAAGACGACGCTGATCCAGCATCTGCTCAGCAATGCCGGCGGCAAGAAGCTCGCGGTGCTCGTCAACGAGTTCGGCAGCGAGGGCGTCGACGGCGAGATCCTGAAGTCCTGCGCCGATGCGAACTGCCCGGAGGAGAACATCGTCGAGCTCGCCAATGGCTGCATCTGCTGCACCGTCGCCGACGATTTCATTCCGACCATGGAGCAATTGCTGGCGCGGCCGGTGCGGCCCGATCACATCCTGATCGAGACCTCGGGCCTGGCGCTGCCAAAGCCGCTGCTGAAGGCGTTCGACTGGCCGGAGATCCGCTCGCGCATCACGGTCGACGGCGTGATCGCGCTGGCCGACGCCGAGGCCGTCGCGGCCGGCCGCTTCGCGCCGGATCCGGCTGCGGTGGAAGCGCAGCGCGCGGCGGACGACAATCTCGATCACGAGACGCCGCTGTCGGAAGTGTTCGAGGACCAGATCGCCTGCGCCGACATCGTGCTGCTGACCAAGGCCGACCTTGCGGGCGCCGCAGGCATCGAAGCCGCAAAGGCGGCGATCACCGCCGAGATGCCGCGCCGCGTGCCGATGCTGCCGGTCACCGACGGCGCGATCGATGCGCGCGTCATCCTCGGCCTCGGCGCTGCGGCCGAGAATGATCTCGCCGCGCGGCCCTCGCATCACGACGGCGAGGAAGAGCATGAGCATGATGATTTCGCCTCCGTCGTGATCGACCTTCCGGAGGTGGCGGATATCGAGGCACTGGTTGCCTCCGTCCAGAAGCTGGCGCGCGAGCAGAACGTCCTGCGGGCCAAGGGCTACATCGCGGTCGCGGGCAAGCCGATGCGCCTGTTGCTGCAGGCGGTCGGCGAGCGGGTGCGCCATCAGTTCGACAAGCCATGGGGCGCGGGTCACAGGCAGTCCAAGCTCGTCGTGATCGGCGAGCATGGCGATATCGACGAGGCCGCCATCAAGGCAGGACTTGGTATCTGATGCACGTCGTCTTCCGCGAGAGCCGCGGTCTCGAGGAGACCGCGACGCCAAGAGACATCGGCCAGGACCCGGCCGATCTCGTGGTGCTCTCGTATTCGGATTCCGATTTGGCCGCGTTCGCGGCCGGCTGGCGGCGCGGTCGGGGCAGCCTGCCGTCGCTGCGGCTGGCCAATCTCGCGGAGCTGCGGCATCCGCTGTCGGTCGACACCTACATCGAGCGCACGCTGTCGCAGGCGCGCGGCATATTGGTGCGCCTGATCGGCGGGGAGTCCTATTGGGCGTACGGGCTTGCGGCGCTCCAGCAACTCGCGAAGGATCGCGGCATCGTGCTGGCGGTGCTGCCGGCCGACGGCCGCGACGACACGCGGCTGGACGGGTACTCGACCCTGCCGGTCTCGACGCTGCGTCGGCTCAAGGAGCTCTGCGACACCGGTGGCCCGGTCGCCGCGCAAGCGGCGATCGCGCAGCTCGCGCTGGCCTCAGGCCTCTATGCCGGCCCGGTCATCGGGGAGATGACCGTGCCCGAGATGGGATTCTACGATCCCGCGCGCGGCGTCATTGCCGCGCCGGCGGGCGGCGAGGGCAAGCCGCGCGCACTCGTGACGTTCTATCGCTCCTATCTCACCGCCGCCGATACGGGGCCGGTTGACGCCTTGATTGTCGCGCTGCGCGAGAAGGGATTTGACGCCTACGGCGCGTTCGTCACCTCGCTGAAGGCGCCGGGCGTTGCCGACTGGCTGCGCGCGCATCTGGCGCAACATCCTGCGGCGGCGATCGTCAATGCGACGGCGTTCTCGGCCCTTGGCGACGACGGCACGACGCCATTCGATGCCGCGTCCTGTCCGGTGTTCCAGGTCGCGCTCTCCACGGCGCGGCGCGAGGACTGGGCGGAATCGTTGCGCGGCCTGTCGCCCGGCGATCTCGCGATGCATGTCGTGCTGCCGGAGGTCGACGGCCGCCTGTTCGCCGGCGTGGTGAGCTTCAAATCGGCCGGCCAGCGCGATCCGGATCTGCAGTTTTCGCATCTGGCGCACAGGCCGGATGAGGAATGCGTCAATGCCGTTGCCGCGCGCGTCGCGGCTTGGCGGCGCCTCGCAGAGACGCCTGTCGGTGAGAAGCGGCTGGCGATCGTGCTGTCGAACTATCCGGGCCGTCCGCATCAGATCGCGCACGCCGTTGGTCTCGATGCGCTGGCGTCGGTCGAGGCGTTGATCTCCGATCTCGCGGAGGTCGGCTTCGACGTTGCGCCGGTCGATGCGCTCGGCGAGACACTGTTGAAGCAGAGTTTGGCTTGGAGTGTTGCCGATTATCGTGCGGCGCTGTCGGGGCTACCGCAAGCCTTGCAGGACGATCTCGCGCAAGCCTGGGGCGCACCGGAGGATGATCCGAGCTGCCGCGACGGCGTATTCCATTTCGCCGCCATCGCGTGCGGCAAGTCGGTCATCGCAGTCCAGCCCGAGCGCGGCGATGCGGCCTCGCGCGATGCCGATTATCACGATCTCACCCGCACGCCGCGCCATGCCTATGTCGCATTCTATCTCTGGCTCAGGCAGCAGGGCTGCGATGCCGTCGTGCATATGGGCGCGCACGGCACGCTGGAATGGCTGCCCGGAAAATCCGTGGCGCTGTCCTCGAGCTGCTGGCCGGAAGCACTGATCGGCGATTTCCCCGTCATCTATCCCTTCATCGTCAACGATCCCGGCGAGGCCGCGCAGGCCAAGCGGCGCATCGGCGCGGTCACGATCGGTCATCTGCCGCCGCCGCTTCAGACATCCGCGGTGCCGGAAGGTCTACGTCGGCTGGAACGGTTGCTCGATGAGTATTCGACCGCTGACGGCCTCGATCCCGCCCGTCGCCAACGCCTGATCGCGTCGATCCGCGACGAGGCGCGAGTGGCGGGCCTCGAAGACGATCTCGGCCTCGATGCCTCGGCAGCACCAGCCGAAGCCATCCCGCGGATCGACCGCTTCGTCTGCGATCTCAAGGAGAGCCAGTTCGGCGACGGCCTGCACGTGTTCGGCCGCGGCGCTTGTGCCGATGCGGAGCGCGATGCATTGCGTTCCGCGCTCGCCGGCAAACGCGTCGCGCCGGGGCCGTCGGGCTCCCCGTATCGCGGGCGTCAGGACGTGCTGCCGACAGGGCGCAATCTCTTCGCCGTCGACCCGCGCGCGGTGCCGACGCCATCGGCGCATGCCCAAGGCATCAAGCTCGCCGAAGAGCTGCTGCGGCGCCATCTGCAGGATCATGGCGACTGGCCGAAGGGTCTCGTCGTCGATCTCTGGGGCTCGGCGACCATGCGCACCGCAGGCGAAGAGTTTGCGATGGCGCTGCATCTGGCCGGCCTCGCGCCGCGCTGGGATCATGCGTCCGGCCGCGTCACCGGTTATGACATCATCGCGCCGGCCGAGCTCGGCCGCCCGCGCATCGATGTGACGCTGCGCGTATCCGGCCTGTTCCGCGACGTCTTCGCAGGTCTGGCGCAATTGTTCGAAGCCGCCGCCGAGGCGCTCGCCGCGCGCGAGGACGAGGGCGATGAGAACCCCTATCGGCATCGTGCGCGCCGCGTGTTCGCGCCGCGGCCCGGACAATACGGCGTCGGCCTGTCGGCGATCCCGGATGCCTTCACGCCGGAGACGCGCGAGGCCGCTGGCGAAGCGTGGCTGTCGGCATCGTCCTGGGCGTTCTCTGCAGATGGCGCGATGCAGCGGGATCGCGCAGGTATCGAACAGCGTCTCGCGTCCGCCGATGCTTTTGTCCACGTCCAGGACTTGCCCGAAACCGATCTGCTGCTCGCCGCCGACTATGCCGCGCATGAGGCAGGCATCGCCGCAGCAGCCGCGCACCTCGGGGCAGGCGCGCCGTCGCTCTATCATCTCGATGCGACACGGCCGGGCGAACCGCATGCGCGCACGCTGACGGAAGAGATATCGCGCGTCGTTCGCGCACGCGCGGCCAATCCGGACTGGATCGCCGGCATGATGCGCCACGGTTTCCGCGGCGCCGCCGAGATCACCGCGACGCTGGAGCACATGGCCGCCTTCGCACATCTCGCCGGCGCCGTGCCGCCGCATCTGTTCGACCTCTATTACGACGCGACACTCGGCAACGACGACGTCCGCGCCTTCATGGCGCGCGAAAATCCGTCCGCACTCGCCGCAATGGAAACCTGCTTCACGCGCCTGCACGAAGCCTCGCTCTGGCGAACCCGCCGCAATTCGATTGCAGCGGCGCTGCGGGAGGCGTCATGAGCACGGCCACGGTTAAGGGATGGTGTCCCGGCGCACTGCGCCCGATGCGATCGGGCGACGGGCTCGTGGTGCGCGTGCGTCCGTTCGGCGGGCGCCTTGAAGCGCCGCAAATCTCCGGGCTTGCGGAACTCGCCGAGCGCTTCGGCAATGGTCTGATCGACGTCACGAGCCGGGCTAACTTGCAGATCAGGGGCGTTCAGGAGGACGGCCATCGGCCGTTGCTCGACGGCCTTGCGCGATTGGCACTGCTCGATCCCGACGCCGACATCGAAGCCAGGCGCAACATCCTGGTGACGCCGTTCTGGAGCAACGGCGACGAAACGCAGTCGCTCACGGCGGAGCTCGAAGAGGCGCTCGCCGATTCCGGCCTTGCCCTTCCCACCAAGTTCGGCTTCGCCATCGATGACGGGCGGTCGCGCGTTCTCGCCGGCGATTCCGCCGACATCCGCATCGAGCGCGACCGCTCGGGCGGTCTCCTGGTGCGGGCGGACGGCGCCAAGCTCGGCCGCTCCGTCGATCGCGGCCAGGCTGTGAGCGCGGCGCTGGCGCTCGCAAGCTGGTTCCTCATCTCCGGCGGTGCGAAAGGCGGGCGTGGGCGCATGGCAGCTCACATCGCATCCGGCGCCGTGTTGCCTCAATCCTTGCGCGGCGAGACCGAGCCTGCGCCGGTGATGGCCGCGGTGCGGCCCGGGCACTATCCGCAAGGCGCAATGGTCGGGGTGGCGTTCGGGCAGATGCTGCACGCGACGCTGCATCAATTCTCTGCTTGCGGCCATGCGCTGCGCATGACGCCCTGGCGGATGGTGCTGAGCGAGGGCAAGCGCGAGATGCCGAGCGGGGCGGGGCTCATCACGAGGCCCCATGATCCGGCGCTGCGCGTCATCGCCTGCAGCGGCGCGCCGCGCTGCCGCGAGGCCCATGCCGATACGCGCGCGCTAGCCGCGGCGCTGGCGCCGCGCATCGCCGCCGACGCGCGGCTCCACGTCTCCGGCTGCGGCAAGGGCTGCGCCCATTCCGGCGCGGCTGCGGTCACGCTGATTGCAACGCGCGCCGGGTTCGATCTCGTCCGCGACGGCTCAACCCGCGACGCGCCGGCCCTGCGTGGGCTGAACGGCGCCGACATCGTCAGCGATCCCTCCATCCTGGTCGGAGGGAACTGATGCCGCACACCTACGAGACCGACGGCGCTGTGATCTACCGGCAATCCTTTGCCACCATCCGGGCCGAGGCCGATCTCGCGCGCTTCACGCCGGACGAGGAGCCGGTGGTGGTGCGGATGATCCATGCCGCCGGCATGGTCGGCCTCGAGGCGCATATCCGCTTCACGCCTGGTATGGCGAAAGCCGCGCGGGCGGCCTTGCAGAAGGGCGCGCCGATCCTGTGCGACGCGCGCATGGTCTCCGAAGGCATTACGCGCGCAAGACTTCCCGCCGCCAATGCCGTGATCTGCACGCTCGGCGATCCCGCCGTGCCCGCGTTGGCGCAGTCCATGCGCAACACGCGCTCGGCCGCTGCGCTGGAGCTGTGGCGGCCGCATCTTGATGGCGCGATCGTCGCGATCGGCAATGCACCGACCGCGCTGTTTCATCTGCTCAACATGCTGGAGGATCGCGACTGTCCGCGGCCGGCTGCGATCATCGGCTGTCCCGTCGGCTTCGTCGGCGCGGCCGAATCCAAGGCCGCGCTGATGGCCGATCCGCCGGCACCGGCGCTCACCGTTGAAGGCCGCCTCGGCGGCTCCGCCATCACGGTTGCTGCCGTGAACGCGCTGGCAAGCCGGAGCGAATAGAAATGGGACGCATCATCTGCTGCGGTCTCGGCCCCGGCGATCCTGATCTGATGAGCGTGCGTGCCGATCGTACGGTGCGGGGCGCTAGCCACGTCGCCTATTTTCGCAAGAAGGGCAGGCCCGGCCAGGCGCGCCGCATCGTCGAGGGCATGCTGGCTGCGGGCGTTACCGAATATCCAATGGAATATCCGGTTACGACCGAGATTGCTTTCGACAGCCCCGAATACGTGCAACTGCTCGCAGATTTCTATGACGAATGGGCCGAGCGCCTGGCGCGGCTTTCGCGCGTCGTCGACGTCGTCGTGCTCTGCGAGGGCGATCCCTATTTCTACGGCTCCTTCATGCATCTGCACACGCGCCTGCAAGGCCGCGTCGAGATCGAGGTGATCGCCGGCATTCCCGGCATGGTCGGCTGCTGGAACGGCGTCGGGCAGCCGATCGCGCTCGGCGACGACGTGACGACGGTGCTGATGGGGACGCTCCCCGAGGCCGAGCTCGAACGCCGCATGCGCGATTCCGATGCGCTGGTCGTCATGAAGACCGGCCGCAATCTGGCAAAGGTGCGCCGCGCGCTTCGCTGCGCCGGGCGGCTCGACGATGCCTGGCTGGTCGAGCGCGGCACCATGCCGGGCGAGCGCGTGGTGCGGCTCGCCGAGATCGACGCGGCCGACTGCCCCTACTTCGCGATCGTCCTCGTGCACGGCAAGGGCCGGCATCTGGACGCCGCCGAATGACGGGCACCCTGACCATCGCGGGCCTCGGGCCGGGCAGCGACGCGCTGGTGACGCCGGAGGTCACGGCGGCGCTTGCGACGGCGACCGATATTCTGGGCTATGCGCCTTATGTCGCACGCGTGCCGCCGCGGCCTGGGCTCACCCTGCATCCCTCCGACAATCGCGAAGAGCTGCAACGTGCGAGCGAGGCCCTGCGGCTTGCCGCCGACGGCGGCCAGGTCGTCGTCATCTCTTCCGGCGATCCCGGCGTGTTCGCGATGGCGTCCGCCGTGTTCGAGGCCCTCGAACAGGCGCCGCAATGGCGGGAGCTGCCGATCCGCGTGCTGCCCGGCGTCACCGCGATGCTGGCGGCCGCCGCGCGTGCCGGCGCGCCGCTCGGACATGATTTCTGCGCGATCAACCTCTCCGACAATCTCAAGCCGTGGACCGTGATCGAGAAACGCCTGCGCCTCGCGGCGGAAGCCGATTTTGCCATCGCGATGTACAACCCGCGCTCGGCCAGCCGCCCGGAAGGATTCGGCCGTGCGCTGGCGCTGCTTCGCGAGGCCGGCTGCGGCGAGCGTCTCATGATCTTCGCGCGCGCGATCAGCGCGGCTGATGAAAAGATCGAGATCGTGACTCTGAGCCAGGCGACGCCCGAGATGGCCGACATGCGCACGCTTGTCATCCTCGGCAATTCGCAGACACGCCGCGTCGGCCGCTGGGTCTATGCGCCGAGGCGGGTAGAATGACCGAGCCATTGCATCACGTCAGTGACGCGCTCGACCCGCCGGCGCTCCGGCAGCTCTGGTCGCGAGATCATGATTACGGGAAGGCCGAGCCTGCGGGCCGCGTCGATCTTGGCGCGTGCGCCGTCGCCGCCGGAATTGCGGGCAACGATCCAGGAGATGCCGCGCGTGCGCAGCATCTCGAGCTCACTGTCGAAGGTGAAGGGGCCGCGCGACACGATCACATCGGCCGCGAAGGGCAGCGGCGCCTCGGGCGGATCGACGAAGCGCAGCGTGTAGGCGTGCTGCGGCTTCGTCGCGAACGGCGCGATGTGCTGGCGGCCGATGGCGAGGAACACGTTTGCCGGAGCGTCCGGCAGTGCGGCGACCGCAGCGTTGACATCCACCACCTCCAGCCAGGTGTCGGCGGCCGCCTTGATCCAGGGCGCGCGTTCCAGCGCAAGCAACGGCGTGCCCGTCTGCGCGCACGCCTCGACGGCGTTGCGGCTCATTTCCGCGGCGAAGGGATGTGTCGCATCGATCACATGAGTTATGCCTTCGCGGCGGATGTAGTCGGTCAGCCCGCTCACGCCGCCAAACCCGCCGATGCGGGTCGGCAGCGGCTGATCGGCCGGCGCGCGGGTGCGGCCGCCATAGGAATAGACGGCGTCGATGCCGGCGCGCGCGATCTCCGCGGCGAGCAGGCTCGCATCGGCCGTTCCGCCCAGAATGAGGGCGCGAATCATGTCTGATCCCTGGCTGACCATCATCGGTATCGGCGAAGATGGCCTTGCTGGGCTGTCGGAGGCAAGCCGAAAGGCGCTTGCCAGGGCCGAAACCGTGTTCGGCGGCGAGCGTCATCTTGCGCTTGCCGAAATTGGCAGCCGCGGCCGTCCGTGGCCGGTGCCGTTCGATGCGAATGTCGTGCTGAGCTGCCGCGGTCGGCCGACGGTGGTGCTCGCCTCCGGCGATCCGTTCTGGCATGGCGCCGGCGCAAGCCTCGCCGAGAAGCTCGGCAGCGACGAGTGGATCGCGCATCCGTCACCGTCGACGTTCTCGCTTGCGGCCGCGCGGCTGGGCTGGCGACTGGAGTCGACCATTTGCCTCGGCCTGCACGCTGTATCATTCGAACGTCTCGCTCCGCACCTGGTGCGCGCCGCGCGCATCATTTGCCTCGTGCGCGATGGCAAAGCCGCCGGCGATCTTGCGAAATGGCTGACGGAACGCGGCTGGGGCGCTTCCGCATTTTGGACTCTCGCCGCGCTCGGCGGGCCGCGCGAAGCTGTCCAGCAGTATTGCGCAATGGACTTTGCTGATGATCGCGCTGCCAATCTGGTTGCGGTAGCGGTGGAGGCGAGGGGCGCACAGGGCATTCCGCGCAGCTCGGGCCTGCCAGACGACCTCTTCGTCCATGACGGCCAGATCACCAAGCGGCCGGTCCGCGCACTGGCGCTCTCCGCGCTGGCGCCGCGTCCGGGGGAGCGGCTGTGGGACATCGGCGCCGGATCGGGATCGATCTCTGTGGAGTGGGCGCTGTGCGGCGGGACGGCTACCGCAATCGAGGCGCGCGAGGATCGCGTCGCGAACATTCGCAAGAATGCGGCCGCCTTCGGTCTGACGCATCGGATCACAGTCGTCACGGGCAGGGCACCGGAAGCTCTTGCCGGGTTGGAAGCGCCGGATGCCGTCTTCATTGGCGGTGGTCTCGACGAAGTGTTATTTGATGCGATCTGGACGCGGCTCTCGCCGGGTACGCGGCTCGTGGCGCATGCTGTGACGCTGGAGACGGAAGCTCTGCTCGGCGAGCTGCATCAGCGTCACGGCGGCGAACTGATGCGGGCCGAAATTTCGCATGCCGTCCCGCTCGGCCGCTATCGGTCGTGGGAGGCGGCACGCCCCGTGGTGCAGTGGAGTGTGGTGCGATGAAGGTCGCCGGTTTAGGCTTCAAGCGCGACGTGACGCTGACTTCGCTGCGCGAAGCGCTGCTGGCTGCGGGCGGTGCGGAAGGGCTTGCGGCGATGGCAACTGTCAGCGACAAGGCCGACACCGAGGCGCTGAAGCAACTCGCTCGTGAATGCGGCGTGCCGATCAGGGCTGTTCCGGTCGCGACACTGGCCGGCATCGACACGCCCACGCAATCGAAGCTCGTCGCGGAGAAATTCGGCACCGGATCTGTGGCCGAGGCTGCAGCGCTCGTGGTCGCCGGTCCGCACGCGCGGTTGATTGCAACACGGGTCGTCTCGCAGGATCGCAGTGCGACCGCGGCGATCGCCGAAGGAGACGGCGTATGACGGTGCATTTCATCGGCGCCGGGCCGGGCGCGCCCGATCTGCTGACGTTGCGGGGCCGCGACCTGATCGCGGCCTGTCCAGTCTGTCTCTATGCCGGCTCGCTGGTGCTGGAGGGCGTGCTGGCGCATTGCCCGCCCGGCGCGCGCATCGTCAATACCGCGCCCATGTCGCTCGACGAGATCATCGCCGAGATCGCAGCCGCGCATGCGGCAGGCCTGGATGTCGCGCGGCTGCATTCCGGCGATCTCTCAATCTGGTCGGCGATGGGCGAGCAGCTCCGCCGTTTGCGGGCGCTGGGGATTCCCTACTCGGTGACACCCGGCGTTCCCTCGTTCTCGGCTGCCGCGGCCGCGCTCGAGGCTGAGCTGACGCTGCCCGGTCTTGCTCAGACGGTCGTGCTGACGCGCACGCCGGGCCGGGCCAGCGCGATGCCCGGGGGCGAGAAGCTCGCTGCGTTCGCTGCGACCGGCGCGGTGCTCGCGATCCACCTGTCGATCCATCTGCTCGACCAGGTCGTCGCCGAGCTGACGCCGTATTACGGCGCGAATTGCCCGGTCGCGATCGTCTGGCGCGCGAGCTGGCCGGAGCAGCGCATCGTGCGCGCGACGCTGGCAACGCTCGATGCGGCCGTGGGTGGCGAGATGGAGCGCACCGCGTTGATCCTGGTCGGCAAGACGCTTGGCGCTGCCGATTTCGACGAGAGCCGCCTCTACGCCGCCGATTACGACCGCCGCTACCGGCCCGTTGGTGCCGAGCCGCGCTTTCCGGAGGCGTCGTGATGGCGGCGAGCCTCGTCATCTCCGCGCCGGCCTCCGGTGTCGGCAAGACCACGCTGACGCTGGCGCTGGCCCGCGCCTGGCGCAATCGCGGCCTGAACGTGCAGTGCTTCAAGAGTGGGCCCGACTATATCGATCCCGCCTTCCACGCCGCCGCCACGGGACGCGCCTCGGTCAACGTTGACAGCTGGGCGATGGATCGCAGCGCCGTCGCGCATCTCGTCAGCCGTGGCGGCAATGCAGATGTCGTGCTCGCCGAGGGATCGATGGGCCTGTTCGACGGTGTCGCTGCGCGCGGCGTCTCCGGCACCGGAGCGACAGCTGATATCGCGGAGATGCTGGGCTGGCCGGTGGTTTTGGTGATCGATCCCTCCGGCCAGGCGCAGACTGCGGCAGCGATCGCCGCCGGCCTTCGCGATTACCGCGCCGGCGTGCGCCTTGGCGGCGTCGTGCTCAATCGCGTCGCCAGCCCGCGCCATGAGGATCTGGTGCGGCGCGCGCTGAACGAGGCCGGCATCAAAGTGTTCGGCGCGCTGCCGCGCCATGCCGAGATCAGCCTGCCGAAGCGGCATCTCGGCCTCGTGCAGGCCGAGGAGCAGGCCGAGATCGGCAAGCTGATCGACGAAGCCGCGCGCTTTGTCGCCGAGCACGTCGATCTCGATGCGGTGCTCCACTCGGCAGGCAAATGGTCGCCGCAAGCTGTGGCGAACGGCTTGAACGTGAGGCCGCCCGGCCAGCGCATCGCGCTGGCGCGCGATGCGGCGTTCTCGTTCGTCTATCCGCATATGCTGGAAGCCTGGCGCGCGGCGGGCGCCGAGATCGTGCCGTTCTCGCCGCTGGCCGATGAAGTGCCCGACGCGAGCGCCGACGTGTGCTGGCTGCCCGGCGGCTATCCCGAGCTTCATGCAGGAAAGATCGCGGGCAATGCGCGCTTTCGCAGCGGACTGCGCGCTTTCGCCGAGACGCGGCCGGTGCATGGCGAATGCGGAGGCTATATGGTGCTGGGTGCAGGCCTGACCGACGCCGACGGTATCCGCCATGAGATGACAGGGCTGCTCGGCCTGGAGACCAGCTTTGCCAAGCGCCGCATGCATCTCGGCTATCGTCTTGCCGAACTGGCCGCGCCGATGCCGGGGCATAAGCCTGGCGCGCGCCTGCGCGGCCACGAGTTCCACTATTCGACCATCCTCGCCCAGCCCGATACGCCGCTCGCGATCGTGCACGATGCCACCGGCGCGGTCATTGCCGAAACCGGCTCGCGTCGTGGCCATGCCACCGGCACGTTCTTCCATCTGATCGCGGAGGACCGGTGAGCGGCTTCGTCACTTTCGTCTCCGCCGGCCCCGGCGATCCCGAGCTCCTCACGGTGAAGGGCGCTACGCGGCTGCGCGAGGCCGACGTCGTGCTCTATGACGATCTTGCCTCCGGCGCGATCCTCGATCTCGCCCGGCCCGGTGCCAATCTCGTCGCGGTGGGAAAGCGGGCCGGGCGTCCTTCGACCAAGCAGCACCACGTCAACCGTCTCCTGGTCGACTACGCCGCAACCGGCGCCCGCGTGGTGCGGCTGAAGTCGGGCGATGCCGGCATTTTCGGCCGGCTGGAGGAGGAGATCGAGACGCTGCGCGATGCCGGCATCGGCTACGAGATCGTTCCCGGCGTCACCTCCGCCTGTGTTGCCGCCGCGCAGGCCGGTATTCCCCTGACCCGCCGGCATACCTCCCGCCGCGTGCAGTTCATCACCGGTGCCGACGTCACCGGCGAGCTGCCACCCAATTTGAATTGGGCGGCGCTGGCCGATCCCGAGGCGACGACCGTGGTCTATATGGGCCGGCGCACGTTTCCGGCGCTTGCCGCAAAATTGATCGCGCACGGGCTCGCCGCCGGCACCCCGGCGCTGTTCGCCGAATCCCTCGGGCGATCTGACGAACGATTGGTCCGCACCACCATTGCCGAGCTCGCCGAGCAGCTTGCGCGCGGCGGCGCCGCTTCCACCGCCGCCGTGATCCTGTTCGGTGCGCTGGCGGGAGAATATCCGGCATGACGGCTCCGGCAGCGGTTCGCCCCTTGACGCCTGCAATGCGAAAGGGGCACACAAGAGAGGCATGGTGCTCGACGCGGCGCAAAGCGCCGGAGCATAATCGGGAATGGGGATGGGCGGACCCAGTTGCGGCGCCCAAAACCCCAGCCGCCCCCGCGACTGTAAGTGGTGAGGGCCTCCGAACCGCCACTGGACCCGCAAGGTCCGGGAAGGCCGGAGAACCAGTGAACCGCGAGCCAGGAGACCGGCCGTGCACGTATTGAGGCCAAGGCCGTCGGGTGTGACGGCAGGAAGGAACTGAGCCATGCATATCGAACCAGGATTGGTCACAGGCGCCAAGCTCGTGCTGAGTTACGCAACCGGCATCGCCGCAGGCGGCGTTGCGCTGAAGCTGGCGGTCGAGACCGTGCGCGAGCAGGGCATCGGCTCGTTCGCTGCGCGGACGCTGGCCACCACCGCTCTCGTCTTCGTCTTCTTCGAGATCCTGCCGCACTTCCCGGTCGGGGTATCGGAGGTGCACTTCATCCTCGGCTCGACCTTGTTCCTGTTATTCGGCGCTGCGCCCGCGGCCTTCGGCCTTGCCTTTGGCCTGCTGCTTCAGGGTATGCTGTTGGAGCCGGTCGACCTGCCGCAATACGGCATGAACGTCACCACGCTGCTGGTGCCGCTGTTCGCGATCCAGGCGATCGCCACGCGGATCATTGCCCGCAACACCGCCTATGTCGATTTGAAATACGGTCAGGCGCTGGCGCTTTCGACGACCTACCAGGCCGGCGTGATCGCATGGGTGGCGTTCTGGGCGCTCTATGGCTCCGGCTTTGCGATCAGCAACCTCGCCAGCATTGCGACGTTCGCTGCCGCTTATGCGCTGGTCATCGTGATCGAGCCGCTGGCCGATCTCGCCGTGCTGGCGCTGGCGAAGTCGCTGCGTGGCGTCACCGCGCCCGGCCTCGTCACGCCGCGCCTTCACAACGCGGCCTGAGAGACAAGCGAAAGGGCGGCCGCCGTGGCCGCCCGTCGCGCTCGCGATGCTCACGCTCTCCCTGATAGGCATCGGTTGCGGCGATCCCGAGCAGCTCACGCGCGCCGCGACCCGCGCCATCAACGCGGCCGATCTCATCCTGATCCCGCGCAAGGGGACTGCGAAATCCGATCTCGCCGATCTCAGGCGAACGATCTGCGCCGGTGTGCTCACCAACAAAACGACGCGCATCGCCGAATTCGATCTTCCCGTGCGCGATGCGACCGAGTCGGACTACCGCAAGGGCGTAGACGATTGGCACGATGCGGTGGCCGCGACCTGGTCGCAGACGATCGCTGGGCATCTCGAAGATGAGGGCAAGGTCGCGCTGCTGATCTGGGGCGATCCTTCGCTCTATGATTCTTCGCTGCGCATTGCGCGGCGGTTGAATCCGTTGCCGACAATCGAAGTCGTGCCTGGGATCACCTCGATCCAGGCGCTGTGCGCGGCGCATGCGCTGCCGCTCAACGACATCGGCGAGCCGTTCCTGGTCACGACGGGGCGGCGCTTGCGCGAAGGCGGCTGGCCGCAGGGCGTCGATACCGTCGTCGTGATGCTCGATGGCGGCACGGCGTTCCAGTCGCTGGATCCGGCCGGGCTTCACATCTGGTGGGGGGCCTATCTCGGCATGCCCGATCAGATCCTCATGTCCGGCGCGCTGGCCGAGGTCGGCTCGCGCATCGTCGCGTTGCGGCAAGAGGCGCGCGAGCGGCACGGCTGGATCATGGACAGCTATATTCTCAAACGCAGGCGTTGAGCAGCATGCTTCCCGAATGGGTTACCCAGAACTGCCCCGAGGTCTCCGCTGTTCATCGCGAGGCGGCCATTGCGCGGCAGGCGCAACTGACGAAGCCGACCGGCGCGCTCGGCCGGCTCGAGCAGCTCGCGATCGAGCTTGCGGGCTTGCAGGCGACCGGGCAGCCGCGCGCTGCGCGGGTGCCGATCATCATCTTCGCGGGTGACCACGGCATCGTCGCGCAGGGCGTGTCGGCCTATCCGCAAGCCGTCACCATCGCGATGATGGCGAATTTTGCCTCCGGAGGCGCCGCGATCTCGGTGCTGGCGCGCGAGCTGGGTTCGAGCCTCGAGGTGGTCGACGCCGGCACATTGGCCGAGGCGCAGATGGCGGGAATCGTCACCGACAAGCCGCGCAGCGGCACGCGCGATTTCAGTGTCGAGGCCGCGCTCACGCCCAAGGAATTGGCCTTCGCCTTCGAGGCCGGCCAGCGCGCGGTGGTGCGCGCCATGGCCGACCGGCCTGATCTCTTGATCTTCGGCGAGATGGGGATCGGCAACACCACGACGTCGGCGGCGATTGCTGCGAGCCTGCTCGGTGTGAGCGCCGGGGAGATCGCGGGCAGCGGCACCGGCGTCGATGCGTCGGGCCGGGCGCATAAGGCGCGGGTGATCGATGCGGCGATCGCGCGCCACGGCGTCGCCGGAGCCGCGGCCGAGAAGATCCTGTGCGCGGTCGGCGGCCTCGAGATCGCGGCGATCTCGGGCGCGATCATCGCGGCCGCGCAACGCCGTATCCCCGTGTTGATCGACGGCTTCATCGTCTCGGTGGCGGCGCTGGCGGCGGCGCGCCTCAACCCGCCCTGCCAGCCATTCCTGCTGCCCTCGCATCAATCGGCCGAGCAGGGACATCGGCTGGTGTTGCGCGCGCTGAATGTGCAGCCGCTGATCAGCCTCGATCTCAGGCTCGGCGAGGGATCGGGTGCCGCCATCGCGCTGCCGCTGGTCCGCTCGGCTTGCGCACTTCACAACGGCATGGCGACGTTCGCGCAGGCCAACGTGCCGGATCGGCCGTCTTGATGCGGCTCAAGCCACGCGCTGGTTGACCGAGACGACACGCCAGCCGCCCGCGAGCCGGTCGATCCGGGTCAGCGACAGCGGATCGACCACGAAGCGCAGCGCAGCTTCCGGTGTGAGATCGAGCGCGATGCAAAGCGCGGCCCGAATGGTCCCGGAATGAACGACCAGCGCCGCGGAGCCTGCGCCAATCTGCGCCAGGCCCAGGCGGACGCGGGCGACCTGATCCGCAAAGCTCTCGCCATTCGGCGGCCGCCCGTGCGCGGGATCGCGCCAGACCTGCGCGTAGGCCTCGCCGCCGGTCGCGGCGAGTTCGTCATGCCGATGGCCGGTCCAGTCGCCGAAATCCTGCTCGCCGAATTCGCTGACCAGCTCCGGTTCGAGTCCCAGCGCGCGCGCCGTCTCGACCGTGCGCCGCGACGGGCTGGCATATCCGGCGACATCCGCGGGCAAGCGCCGCCTCAGGGCCGCCAATGTGGCGTGATCGCCGAGGTCGGGCCGCGCATCGGCCGCATGGATCGTCCCGGGCACGCCCGCGACGGCCGCATGCCTGATCAACCAGAGGAAGGTCTCGCCTTCCATGCTCATCTCCAGGGAAGTTGGTTGCTGTGGCCCCAACGCCGCAACTGGCACATTGACTCTGTCTTGGTGGTAATCCTAGATGCTCGCGACGGTTTTCCCGAGAGGGAATGAAAAGGGAATGCGGTGCGGGGAAAATTGTCCCCAATGCCGCGGCTGCCCCCGCAACTGTAAGCGGTGAATCCTTCGTCACGAGCCACTGGGTCCTCGGTCCCGGGAAGGCGACGAAGCGGTTACGACCCGCGAGCCAGGAGACCTGCCGTCAGCCGTGGTCACACGCGAAGATGTCGGTCGGGGAGTACAGACATTCGGCTTCATCGGACGGCTAAAGCCGAAGGTGAAACCTCGTTCGCTGTGACGTGCCACTGACGTCATACCGAGGTTTTGACCTGTGTCTTCCATCCGTATCGCACGACCGCGCCGCGTCCTGCTGGTTTCCGCCGCGTTCACGTCCTTCGCCGCTCTTGGTCCGCCTGCCGCTCTGGCGCAGCAGGCCCGGGAGTCCCTGCCACCCATCGAGGTGTCGCCCGCCCAGGCGCGCAAGCCGGCCAAACAGGCAGCAGGAGCGGCGCAGAGCGCGCGTCGCGCGGCAGCGCGCAGGCCGGCGGCTGTATCCGCCGCGCCAAAACCCGTCATGCCGGATTCGACGGCACAGACGCCTCTCAACACCAATGCCGTTGCCGAAAGCGCCTCGCGGCTCGGCCTGACGGTGCGGCAGACGCCCGCGACCGTCGAGGTGATCTCGGCCGAAACGATGCGCGAGCAGGGCTATCGCACCGTGTCCGAGGTGGCGCAGGGCGCCGTCGGCGTCACCTCGGGCGACAACCCGGCCGAACCTTCCGCCTTCTCCATGCGCGGCTTCACCAACAGCCAGATCAACACGCTCTACAACGGCATCAAGATCGGTCCGCAGAACATGACCTCGCGGATCGTGGATACCGCCAATCTGGAAGCGGTGGAATTCCTCAAGGGCCCGGCTTCGCTGATTTCGGGCGAGGGCGCCGCGGGCGGTGCTATCAACTTCGTCACCAAGCAGCCCCACACCGGACCTGCCCGTAACGATGCCAATTTCTCCTGGGACTCGCTGAATTCGTTCCGTGCCCATTACGGCTCCGGCGGCAGCACCAATGTGCAGGGACTGGACTATCGCTTCGACATCAGCCGCTCCACGCTCAACGGCTTTGCCGATGACACCAATGTCAGGACGTTCGGCACGTCCGGCCAGCTCAACTACCGTGTTTCCGACAGCCTCAGGATCTGGGGTGCGGTCGAATATCGTGAAGACCGCTCGAAGGCCTATTGGGGCGCGCCGCTGGTGCCGGTCGCCTTCAGCGGTTCGCACGCGACGACGGGGATCGTCTCCGGCAATTACGTCTCGAATTACAACGGAACGAATCTCGGTGCCGTCACCATCGACGATCGCACCTTCAACACCAATTACAACGTTCTCGATAACCGCAACGTGGCGCAGGAAGTGTGGCTGCGTGGCGGATTCGAGCTGAAGCTCGCGCCTGACCTCACGCTGAAAAGTCAGGCCTATGGCTATGGCGCGGAACGAATCTGGTTCAATAACGAGATCGAGGCGTTCAATTCCACCACGAACCTGGTCGATCGCGAGCGTTTCTATGTCGCCCACAGCCAGCGGCTGGTCGGCAACATCACCGACCTGATCTGGGATACAAATATTGCGGGCTTCGATAACCGGCTGGTCACGACGCTGTCGTCGAGCTATCTCGATTTCGTCAGGCCCGGCGCGGCAAACTTTCCCGGCGATTCCGTTTCGCTGGTCGACCCCAACCGCGGTTTCTACGGCCTGCTCACGACGCAGCAGCAGACCGCACGCATCGACAACGAGGCGCTGTCATTCGAGGACAGGCTCAAGCTGACGCGCAGCTTCGCGCTGATCGGCGGCCTCCGCGTCGAGCATATCGGGCTCGACCGTAATTCGACCGACAAGAACGGGATCGTGAAGGCGGGCTTCCCGTTCACGAAAGACTGGGCGCCGGTGACGGGCCGCATCGGCTACACCTGGGAGGCCGTTCCCGGCCTGACCTTCTTCAGCCAGTACGCCACCGGCGCCGACGTCGCAGCCAACAACATCTTCCTGCTCTCGCCCACCCAGCCGCTCGATCTGACCACCGCGCGCACCTATGAGACCGGTGTCAAGCACCTGTTCTGGGACAACCGGGCGGAATGGTCGTTCTCGGCCTACGACATCGTGCGCAAGAACGTCTATGCGGCCGCCGGCGGCATGCAGCTGAATATCGCCGGGCGGCAGGAGTCGAAGGGCATCGAGCTTGCCGCCTCGATACGCCCGATCGAGCCGCTGCGGCTGTGGGGCAACATCGCCTATGTCGATGCGCGCTATGCCGACTACAATTTTGCCGGCGGCTCGTTCTCGGGCAACACGCCGCCAAACGTGCCGCGTATCGTCGCAAACGCCGGCGCGTCGTATCGCTTCTTCACACCGTGGCCGGTGGAGCTTGGCATCACCGGTCGTCATGTCGGCGACCGCTACAACACCGACGCCAACGTCGTGACGATGAAGGCCTACACCGTGGCCGACGTCTACGCCTTCGTCGACATCCCCAAGACGGCGTTCAATGCGGTCGACCAGGCCCGCCTGACCTTCCGTGTCCGCAACATCACTGATAAGCGCTATGCGATCTGGGGCGATCCGTTCTATCCGGACCAGATCCTCCTGGGCGCGCCGCGCACCTATGAAATATCGGCCGCGTTCAAATGGTGAGGCCCTGAGCGCATGATGGGCGCGATCGTCCTCACGCATCGCTGGCTCGGCATCGCGTTCTGTCTGTTGTTCGCGATGTGGTTCGCGAGCGGGATCGTCATGCACTTCGTCCCGTTTCCGTCGCTGACGGAAGCGGAGCGATTTGCCGGACTTGTGCCGGTCGATCGCGACGGGACGAGGATCTCGGTCGCGGACGCCGTTGCGGCGAGCGGGATTGCCGATGCGACACGTGTTCGGCTGATCCAGCGGAGCGATGGACCGGTCTACGTCGTCTCGGGCTCCGCAGGTTCGCGAGCGGTTCGCGCCTCCGATGGAGGAGACGCGTCGGTGACATCAGCCGATGTCGCGCTCACCATCGTGCAAGCTTATTCACGTCAGCGCGGGCTTGAGGCGGTGCGCGCTGCAATCGTCGCGCGGTCGGACTACGATCAGTGGAGCGTGCCGAACGGTTTTGATCGGCATCGCCCCTTGTTTCGCGCCGCTCTCGGCGATGCCCCTGGAACGGAGGTCTACGTTTCGTCGCTGACCGGCGAAATCGTCCTGGATACGACGCGCAGCGAGCGCGCGTGGAACTGGGCCGGCAGCGTGCTGCACTGGATCTATCCGACAATTCTGCGCAGCAGCTGGGCGCTGTGGGATCGCGTGGTCTGGACGCTGTCGCTGCTGGCCCTGATCGCAGCACTGCTTGGCGCGGTGCTCGGAATCGTGCGTGTGAAGATACGGGGACGCCAGCTCTCGTCGCCCTATCGGGACTGGCACGCCCTGCATCACATCATCGGTCTTGTCGTGACCGTGTTCGTGCTGACCTGGATCTTCAGCGGCTGGCTGTCGATGGATCACGGCCGGCTGTTCTCGCGCGGGCAATTGACGCCGGCGGAGGCCGCCGTGGTCGATGCCGCCCCGGATTGGCGAGACGCTTCATCGCTGCAGCCAATATCGCCGTCGGCGCTCGAGGTCGAATGGTTCGCGTTCGGCGCCAAGGTCTATCGGCGCGACCGGGTTGGTCTCGGCCGTCAGGCTTTGATCAAGGCAGGGGACGTGCCACGCGGACAGTCGGCATATCTGGATAGGCCGGAGATCGGCGACCTGACAGCGCGCCTTGGCGCCGGCTGTGCCGCACCGTTCCTGCTCGCCGGCAACGACGGCTATCCAGCGCAATCCGCACTTCCGGGGGTCCCCGTCTACCGCACAACGTGCGGCGATCTCTGGTTCGATGTCGATGCTGCCGATGGCAAGGTGCTGCAAAGGCTGGACCCGTCGCGCCGCGCCTATCGCTGGCTTTACAGTGCGTTGCACACGCTTGACTTCCCGATTCTGCTGGCTCATGCGCGGCTGCGTGACGCTCTCATCGTCGGGCTCTGTACGCTCGGGCTGATGTTCTCCATCACCGGCATCGTCATCGGTTGGCGGCGCTTGCGGGCATGGCTGGCAGCCTGAGCAGCTTGAAACGGCACGCCGGGTGCTACGCCCGGTTATCCACCAGCGGCCGGTGATGTTCTCGCTTACTGACCGTACAATAAAGAGAGGCTGAGCCGACCTCCGTGCATAGCTCCTGGTCAGTCCTCTCTCCCGCACCGCCGTTCGATCGCCTGCAAATTAGACAAGCGACCTCGCGCGATCCGATTGCAGTGCAACGGGCGCTTCTATTTGCCTCGAAGAATCCAGGGGTGGGCTGCACATTTCTGCTTCGTGTGCTTCTGCTCTCTGCGCGAGCAGCGCTGCACTAAAACGTGCAGTCGATGGTGCGCCGCGCAATGCCGGTGGCTGTGCTGGCCCAGTGGTTTGCGACAACTCTGGCCCTATCCCGCGGCCATCGCTCTGTCGCACGCTCGCACGTGATGGCATGACAGGGAATGATGATGAACGTCATGCGTAGCTGACTGTGCAGATGAGCGATTCCGGCAATCACTGGGAGGTCGGCACCGATATCGGTGGCACCTTCACCGACATCATCGCGATCCGGCGCGATTCCGCGGAAGCGCGGATTGCCAAGGTGCCGTCGCGCCCCGACGCACCGGTGCAGGCGATGCTGGAGGCGATCGAGGCGGTCGGCCTGCGCAAGAGCGAGGTCAAGCGCTTCGTCCACGGCACCACGCGCGTGACCAACGCGATCGTCGAGAACCGGCTGCCGAAGGTGGCGTTGGTCGCGACCGAAGGCTTTGCCGACGTGCTCGAGATCGCCCGCTATCGCCGGCGCGATCTCTATCGGCTCGACATTCCGCCGAAATCGCCGCCTCTGGTGCCGCCCGAACGATGCTTTGGGCTCGCCGAGCGCCTCGATCATGAGGGCCGGGTGCTGAAGGCGCTCGAGGAAGCCGAGATCGAACGCCTGGTGGCGTGGCTGAAAGGCACCGGCGTTCAGAGCGTTGCGGTCGCGCTCCTTCACGCTTATGCCAATCCAGTCCACGAGAAGATGCTGGGCGAGCGGCTCAGGGGCGTCGTCGCCCATGTCTCGCTCTCGCACGAGGTCAATCCCGAGGCGCGCGAATATGAGCGAACCTCGGCAACCGTGTTCAACGCGGCCGCGATGCCGATCGCGGTTCAATATCTCAGCGAGCTGGAGCAGCGGCTGCCGATCGGGCCCGGTCTGCAGGTGTTTCACTCCGCCGGCGCCATGGTCCCGATTTCGGCGGTGAAGCGGCGTCCGCTGGTGATGGCGATGTCGGGCCCGGCGGCCGGCGTCTCGGCGTCGGTCAGCATCGCGCGCCAGCTCGGCTGCGCGCGGATGCTGACCTTCGACATGGGCGGCACCACGACGGACGTGTGCCTGATCATCGACGGCCAGGCCGAAATGACCGACGGCCGCATGCTCGGCGACAAGCCGCTGCGCCAGCCGATGCTCGCGGTGCATTCGATCGGCGCCGGCGGCGGATCGATCGTGCGCAACGGTCCCGGCGGCCTGACGGTCGGGCCGGAAAGCGCCGGCTCCGAGCCGGGCCCGGCCTGCTATGGCCGCGGCGGCACGGAGCCGACCATCACCGATGCCAATGCGGTGCTCGGCTATCTCAATCCCGAGACCAAGCTTGGTGATCGCATCGGGATCGACATCGCGGCCGCAAAGCGCGTCATCGCGCCGATTGCCCGCGCGCTCGGGCTGAGCCTGACGGAGACGGCGCTCGGCATCATCAAGGTCGCGAACGCGACCATGGCCCGCGCGCTCCGCCGTGTCACGGTCGAGCGCGGCATCGATGGCCGCGACTGTACGTTGCTCGCCTTCGGCGGCGGCGGTCCTATGCATGCCGCGGGCCTCGCCGATCTCTACGGCATTGCAGAGGTGGTCGTGCCCAGTGCCTCGAGCGCGTTCTCGGCGCTGGGTTGCCTCACTGCCGATTTCAGCTTCCTGCAGCAGCAGACCCTTCGCGCTGCCCTCGACGGCATCGATCTCGCGCGCGTCTCGGAACGGATCGAGGCCCTGATTGCCGATGCCTCGGCGCCGCTTCTCGCCAACAATGTTGCGAAGGCCGAGATCCAGGTCGAGCTGGTGGCCTTGATGCGCTACGCCGCGCAGAACGACGCCATTCCGGTATCCTTCACGCTGCCGCTCGACGTTGCCAGGCTGAAGCAGGACTTCCTGACGCGGCATCATGAGCTGTTCGGCTATGCGACCGGCGAACCCTGCGTTATCGAGTCGGTGCGGGTGCAGGCCCGTCGCCCGTCGACGACAATTGTCAGCCGGCCGGCGACCGCGGCGAGGGCAGTGTCTATGACCACGCGCACCTGCTCGTTCGACGGCTTCCACGACATCGCAACCGCGATCGTCGACCGCGCGTCGCTCACCGAGACCATCAATGGTCCCGCCATCATCGAAGACGCCTGGTCGACCGTGGTGGTGCCGCCGGGCTGGCAGGCGAGGCCCGATCCATCGGGCAATCTGTTCCTGACGCGGAGGGCGGCATGAAGCTCGATCCGTTCGTCGTCGAGGTCATCAGGCATGGGCTCTCCGCCGCGGCCGAGGAGATGAGCCTCGTGATGACGCGTTCGGCGCGCTCGCCGCTCCTGCGCGAGGCCGGCGACCTGTCATCGGCGATTACCGACGGCCATGGCGGCCTGGTCGGGCAGGGCCGCGACATTCCGATCCATCTCGGCGCGATGGCCTACACCATCCCCGAACTCCTGAAGGTGATGCCGCGCGATGGCCTGAACGACGGCGACGTCGTGATCTACAATGTCGGCGCGCTCGGCGGCAATCATCTCAACGACGTCAAGGTCGTGCGCCCCGTCTTCTTCGAGGGCGAGATCGTGGCTTTCGCAGTCAGCCTTGCGCATTGGCCTGACATCGGCGGCACCTGGCCCGGCAGTTATTTCGCCAAGGCCGTCGATACGTTCCAGGAGGCGATGCGGATTCCGCCGGTGCTGATCGCGACTGCCGCCGGCCTCAGTACGCCGATCGTGCAGCTGCTCAAGGCCAACGTTCGCGATGCCGAATCCTGCGAGGGCGATCTCCTTGCCCAGATCGCGGCGACCAAGGCCGGCGAGAAGCGCATCGTCGAGCTCTGCCGCGAGCATGGCAAGGCAGTCTTCATGGCGGCGCAGTCGCGCCTGCACGACCTCTCCGAAATCGAGATGCGGGCGGCACTGCGCGATCTTCCGGATGGCGTCTACGAGGGCGAGGATTATCTCGACGACGGCAGCGCAAACAATGCGCCGGCGCGCATCCATGTGAAGATCACCATTCGCGGGGATGAAGCGACCTTCGACCTCTCCGGAAGCTGCGACCGCGTCTCCAATTTCTGCAACACGACGCCGTTCATGGCGCGCTCGGCGGTCGCCTATGCCGCGCGCATCATGAGCGGACGCGACATGCAGCAGAACGCCGGCGCACTGCGGCCGCTGACCATCATCACGCGCCCGGGTTCGATCCTCGAGCCCGGCTGGACCGCCTCCGTTGCCGCCGGCAATCACGAGACCTCCATGCGCATCGTCGATGCGATCTTTCGCGCCATGCAGGACACCATTCCCGAGCGTCTGTCGGCGGGCGGGGCGACCACCGCGGGCGTGCTGTTCTTTGCCGAGCCGCGGCCGAACGGGTCGTGGAAGATGCTCTACGAGGTCCATGGCGGCGGTGAAGGCGCGCGGCACGATCGCGCCGGCACGTCCGCAACCCGCGTGCATCTGTCCAACACTTCGAACACACCGGTCGAGGTGATCGAGGCGAACTACGCGATCCGGCTCGAGCAGCAGGCGATTCGCCGGAATTCCGGCGGCGCGGGCGCACATCGCGGCGGTGACGGCTCCGTCCGCACCTACCGCATCCTGGCGCCCTCGATGCACCTGACCACTTGCATCGAGCGCATGGTGATGGCGCCGTGGGGCATGCAGGGCGGCTCTCCCGGCGAGGCCTGCCGCATCTCGCTGGTCCGGCAGGGCGCCAACGTCGCCATCGACGGCAAGTCGAACCTGGTGTTGCAGCAAGGCGATCTCGTCACGATCGAGATGTGCGGTGGCGGTGGCTACGGCGCCGTTCCGGCGGAGTGAGGCAGTGGCGATGAGCAGATTGTTGCGAACCGGGCTGAATGCGGGCGAGGCTGCGCCGATGGCCGTGGTCGGCGGCGAGGGCGTCTACTTTCACCTTGCGGATGGCCGCAAGCTGATCGACGGCAGCAACACCGGCGGCGGACTCGGCCACCGCCATCCCGCAATGGTGGAGGCGATCCGCCGCGCGGCGGATACGCCCGTCGTCAACGAGGGCTGGACCTGGGTCGGCCGCGAGCAGGCCGCCGACGATCTGATGGCTATCGCCTTCAAGGGCGAAGAGGACTGGGTCGGCGCGGTGCGCTTCTGCATCAGCGGCAGCGAGGCCAATGACATGGCGCTGTCGCTGTGCCAGGCGTTGACGCAGCGCTCGGCGCTGGCAACGCGCGAGCGCGCCTATCACGGCATCACCGGCCTGTCGCGCAGCATGACCGTGCAGCCGCAATGGCACGGCGGTCTCGCCGTGCACGCCGGCGGCTCCAAGATGCCGGCACCGATGGCGCCGGTGCGGATCCTGCCGGCGCCGCATGGCGCGATCTACGGCGCGCCGGCCAACAAAGCGCCGCCCAGTGAATATCTGGCGGATGCTCCGCGCCTGCTCTCGGATACGGCAGCGACGATCATCGACTACACCCAGGGCGGCATCTATTACGACGGTGCCTATCAGGATGAGGTCGCGCGCTGCGCCCGGCAGGCCGGCTCGTACTGGATCGCGGACGAGGTCGTCACCGGCGCGGGCCGCGCGGGCCGCTGGTTCGCGTTCCAGGGCGCGCAGAGCCGCCCCGATATCGTGACGCTCGGAAAGTCGCTCGGTGGCGGCGCGGCCGCTGTGGCTGCCGTCGTGGTGTCGAAAGACATCGTCGAGCGGCTGAAGGGAACGAGCTGGCAGAATTACGGCACGCTGCGCGGTCATCCGATCAGCATGGCTGCGGTGAGCGCTTATCTGAAGGTCGTCAGCGACGATAAGATTCTGGAGCACATCGCGAGCCTCGAGAAGCTGTTCGCCCGCCGCCTGCTCGCGATCGCACAAAAGCATCCGAGCGTGCAGCGCGTAGCGGGGCAGGGGCTGCATTGGACGGTTGAGCTGCACGGCCCGGACTGGCGCACCTGGCACGCCGACACCACCGAGGTGCCGATTGCTTCGCGCGTCGCGGAACGCGCGCTGGAAGCAGGCGCGGTGATCGGTACCAGCGGCGAGCAGACCTCGCTGTTCCTGGCGCCGGCGCTGGTGATTTCCGAGAGGGAGGCTAACCAGCTTCTGGACGCGCTCGACCACGGCCTGGATATCGCTGACGAGAAGCACGGGTGAACCACACAACGTCCCTGATGTCACCGGCCTGGCCGGCGAACGAGCCCTGGTATCTCGCGATGCCGGAGGGGACGCTCTACGACGCGCTGGCGCGTGCTGCACGTGAACGTCCCTCGCATCCGGCGACAATGTTCTACGGGGCGAGCCTGAGCTACGCCGAGCTGCGTGACCGGGTCGATGCCATGGCCGGCTTTCTGCAAGGCGTTTGCGGAGTGAAGCGCGGCGACCGCGTCATGATCGCGCTGCAGAATTCGCCGCAGTACGTCATCGCTTACTATGCGACGATGCGGGCGAACGGCGTGATCGTGCCGGTCAATCCCATGAACAAGACCGCCGAGATCGCGTATCTCGCCGCGGACAGCGGCGCCAGGGTTGCAATCATCGGCAGCGAGCTAAGCGATGTGTTTGCACCGCTGGTAGGCGAGGCGATTACGCATGGGATTGTCGCGCGGTACCGCGACGAAGTTCCAGCCGCGACGCCCTACACGCTGCCATCATGCGTGACCGAAGCGCCGTTGGAGCCGCCGTCATCGCCGGGCTGGTATTCGTGGTCGCCCGCGATAATGCAGGACCTGCAGCCGGGTGCGATGGAGGCGGGGCCGGCGGATCTGATGATCCTGCCCTATACCTCAGGGACAACAGGCAAGCCCAAGGCGTGCATGCACACCCATCGCAGCGCGCTGTTCACCGCCGTCTTGCAGGCGCGCTGGTATGGGCTCGATGGCAGCGACGTGATGACCGGCTTCATGCCGCTGTTCCATGTCGCGGGCATGCAGGGCTCGATGAATGCCGCCATCGTCTCCGGCGCCACGCTGCTGCTGATGGCGCGCTGGGACAAGGATCTGCTGCCGGATTTGTTCGAGACCTATGGCGTCACATTCTGGAACGCCGCGCCGACCATGATCGTGGATGTGCTCGCCAGCGCCAGCTTCCGCGACAAATGTTTTGCGAAGCTCAAGGTGCTGACTGGTGGCGGCGCGGCGATGCCGACAGCCGTCGCGGAACGGCTGAAGGGGCGGTTTGGGCTCGATTTCGTCGAGGGCTACGGCATGACCGAGACGATGTCTCCAACGCACCTCAATCCAATGGCGGCGCCGAAGCGGCAGTGCCTCGGCATCGCCGTGCACGAGACCGATGCCAGGGTGATCGACCCCGACAGCCTGGTCGAGCTCGACGACAACGTGGTCGGCGAGATCGTCGTGCACGGGCCGCAGGTGCTGCAGGGTTACTGGAACAGGCCGGAGGCGGATGCCGAAGCCTTCATCGAGCGGGACGGCAAGCGGTTCCTGCGCACGGGCGATCTCGGCTACCGCGATGCCGGCGGCTATTTCTTCGCCGTCGACCGCCTGAAGCGGATGATCAATGTCAGCGGCTTCAAGGTGTGGCCGGCCGAGGTCGAGGCGGCGATGTACCAGAACCGGGCTATCCGGGAATGCTGCATCATTTCAGCGCCGGACGGCTATCGCGGTGAGACCGTCAAGGCGCTGGTGGTGCTCGATGACGCCGCGCGCGCGACGACGTCGGAGGGCGACATCGTCGGCTGGGCGCGGAGCGCGATGGCGAGCTACAAGGCGCCGCGCGCCGTCGTCTTCGTCGAGTCCCTGCCGCGGACCGCTAGCAACAAGGTCAACTGGCGGCTGTTGCAGGATGCCGAATGGGGGCGGACGGCATGAAAGCTGCTCGGCTGGAAAAACAGCGCGAGGCTGCGATATGCTGCGCGCGCCAACACGCCCCTGAAGGTGCGATCCCAAGCCTCGCCAAGAAACTCAAGAAATCAGGAATTCGCTGATGCGCATCGTCAATGTCGCCGCCGCCCAGATGGGCCCGATCCAGAAAGCCGACAGCCGCGAGGCCGTGGTCAAACGCATGATAGCGCTGATGGACGAAGCCAAGAGCAAGGGTGCCGACCTGATCGTCTATCCCGAGCTGGCGCTGACGACGTTCTTCCCGCGCTGGTACGTCGAGGACCGCGCCGAGTTCGACATCTGGTTCGAACGCGAGATGCCGAACGCGGCGACCAGGCCGCTGTTCGAGCGCGCGGCGCAGCACGGAATCGCGATGAACTTCGGCTATGCGGAGCTGACGCCGGACGGTCATCATTTCAACACCGCGATCCTGACCGACAAAACCGGCAAGATCGTCGGCAAATACCGCAAGGTGCATTTGCCGGGCCATGTGGAATACGACAGCAAGCGCTCGCACCAGCACCTGGAGAAGCGCTATTTCGAGCCGGGCGATCTCGGCTTCAAGGTCTGGCGCGAGCTCGGCGGCATCATCGGCATGGCGATCTGCAACGACCGCCGCTGGCCCGAGACCTATCGCGTCATGGGCCTGCAGGGCGTCGAAATGGTGCTGATCGGCTACAACACGCCGTCGGTGAATGCCGAGAAGAGCGAGGAGGGCGTCGAGAAGCGCCTGTTCCACAACCGCCTCTCGGTGCAAGCCGGCGCCTATCAGAACGCGACCTGGGTGGTCGCAGTCGCCAAGGCCGGCAATGAGGACGGTCATGCGCTGTTCGGCGGCAGCCTGATCGTCGATCCCAATGGCGAGATTGTCGCCGAGGCCAAGAGCGAAGACGACGAGGTGCTGGTCCACGCCTGCGACCTCGACGCCACGGCCTTCGGCAAGACCACGATCTTCGATTTCGCTCGCCATCGCCGCATCGAACATTACGGCCTGATCACCAGCCAGACCGGCGCGGTGCCGCCGCCGGAGACGTGACGCCGATGGCTGACAAAGGCATCTCCTTGCGTGAACTCGATCCGCGCGATCGCTACAAGCTGCTGTGCGGCGTGGTGGTGCCGCGGCCGATCGCGCTGGTGACGACGCTGGACGAGAACGGGGCGGTGAATGCCGCGCCGTTCAGCTTCTTCAACGTGTTCTCCGAGAGTCCCGCGCTGATCGTGCTCGGACTCCAGCACAAGCCGGATCACGCGCCAAAGGACACCACCCGCAACATCCATCGCGACGGCGAGTTCGTGGTGCACATGGTGGACGAGGCGCTGTCAGGCGCGATGAACGACTGCGCGGTCGATTTTCCCTCCGGCGCCAGCGAGGTCGCCGCGACGGGCCTGGCCACGCTTCCCTCCGTCGACGTGAAGGTGCCGCGCCTCGCCGCGGCCCCCTTCGCGCTGGAATGCCGGCGCCATGTCGTGCTGACCTTCTCGCCCGATCGCGAGCTCCTGGTCGGCGAGGTCTTGCGGGTTCACGCCCGCCAGGGCCTGGTCGATACCGCCAACATGTATGTCGATCTCGACGCCTATCGGCCGATCGGCCGCATGTTCGGCAATCTCTACACCACCCAGCGCGACACGTTTGCCCTGGTCCGCGAAAGCCATGCGCAATGGCTCGCGCGCCAGGACACCAAAGAGCTGAAGGACGCCTAGTGAGCCGAGAACTGCACCGTACCCAGCGCCATGGTGACGGCCGCCTGTGTCGGGTCGATGACGGGAATCCGCAGCGCGTCTTCCAGCGCGCGGCGGTGGCGCGCCATGCCGGCGCAGCCCATCACGACGGCACGGGCGCCGTCCTCGTCGCGCAGCGCGCGGCCGACCTCGATCATCTTGGCGAGCGTACCTTCGCCCGAAGCGGTTTCGGCGACGCTCATGTTCAGCGGCCGCTCGCCGGAAAAGCGGTCGGTCAGGCCCATCTGTCTGAGATAGCGCATGTGACGCGGGATCGAACGCTGGGCGATCGCGATGACGCCAAAAGTCTCCGCGCGGGAAAGCGCCGTCAGCACGCCGCACTCGGCGATGCCGAACACCGGGCGGTCGGTGCCTTCGCGGCAAACCTGCAGTCCGGGATCGCTGTAGCAGGCGATGATGAAGGCGGCCGAGCTGTTGTCGCTTTCGACCAGCTTTCGCAGCGGGATCGCAACGCTATCGGCGTCCGCCTGGCTTTCAATGCCGAACGGACCCTCGGCCAGCGTCTGGCAGACCACCTCGGGCCCGCCCTCGAAATCGAGCGGCTTCAACGCGTCCTCCAGCCCCTGCGTGACCTTGTGGTTGGAGTTCGGGTTGATGACGAGAATGCGCGGCCGGGACATGATGGACTTCCTGCGAGAATAAGCGAACGTGCCTCGAGCCTATCACGGAGTGCCTCATGACTGAACCCGCTTACGACCTGATCATCCGCGGCGGCCACGTCGCCACCACGACCGATGTCTTCGAGGCCGACGTCGCCGTCTCCGGCGAGACCATTGCGGCCATCGGCCGCGGGCTTCCTCCCGGAAGGCGCGAGATCGACGCGCGCGGCAAGCTGGTGCTGCCCGGTGGGGTCGACAGCCATGCCCATATCGAGCAGCTGTCGGCCGCCGGCATCATGAACGCCGATACGTTCGAGAGCGCCACCGTCTCCGCCGCCTTCGGCGGCACCACCACGGTGATTCCGTTCGCGGCGCAACATGTCGGCATGAAGCTGCCACAGGTCGTCGCCGACTATCACGCCCTGGCGAAGAAGGGTGCGGTGATCGACTACGCCTTTCACATGATCATTGCGGACGCGACCAAGGAGACGGTCGAGGAACACATTCCCGCGCTGGTGAAGCAGGGCCATGCCTCGATCAAGATCTTCATGACGTACGACCGGCTCAAGGTCGACGACGAGCCGCTGCTCGACATCCTGCTCGCGGCGCGCCAGTCCGGTGCGATGCTGTGCGCGCATGCCGAGAACCACGGCATCATCGCCTGGATGGTGAAGCGGCTGCTGTCGCGCGGCTACACCATGCCGAAATACCACGCCGTCAGCCACGCCCGCGTCTCGGAGGCGGAAGCCTTCACCCGGCTGATCGGCATGGCGGCGCTGATCGACCAGCCGATCATGATCTTCCATGTCTCGACAGCCGAAGGCGCCAAGGTGATCCGCGACTCGCGCGGGCAGGGGCTCAAGGTCTTTGCCGAGACCTGCCCGCAATACCTGTTTCTGACCGCCGCTGATCTCGACAAGCCCGGCGCCGAGGGGGCGAAGTGGATGTGCAGCCCGCCGCCGCGCACGCATGCCGACCAGGAGGCGCTGTGGCAGGCGCTCTCGCTCGGCGATCTCCAGACCATCTCGTCGGACCACGCGCCGTATCGCTACGACGAGACCGGCAAGCTGCGCGCCGGCCCGAACCCGAATTTCAAGCAGGTCGCCAACGGCCTGCCGGGCCTTGAGCTGCGGCTGCCGCTGTTGTTCGACGCGATGGTGTCGAAGGGACGGCTGGGCCTCGAAAAGTTCGTCGAGCTGACCGCGACGGCGCCCGCAAAGATCTACAACCTGCATCCGCGCAAGGGCTCGATCGCCGTCGGGGCCGACGCCGATATCGCGATCTGGGATCCCAGCCGCGAGGTCACCATCGCGGACCAGATGATGCACGACCTCGCCGGCTACACGCCGTTCGCGGGTCGCAAGCTCAAGGGTTGGCCGGTGTCGGTGCTCTCGCGCGGCCGCGTGATCATCGAGGGCGACAAGTGCCTCGCGAGCGCCGGCAGCGGAAAATTCCTCGCACGCAGCGGCGGCGAGGCGGCCAGGCCGACCGGCCGGCTCGTCGCCGACATGGATCCCGAACGGAATTTTGGAGCCAGGCTGCTGTGATGGCGGATTGCGCGCGATGAGGATCGTCATCTTCGGCGGCACCGGCTTTGTCGGCCTGAATCTCGCCGAGGTGCTGCTCGCGCGTGGGCACGAGGTGACGCTGTATGATCGTAAGCAACTTCCGGCTGAAGCGGAGCGATCCTTTGCCGACCACCGGGAGCGGCTCACGACTATTCAGGGCGAGATCTCGGACGTCGAGCGGATCGACGCACTTGTGAAGCAGGGCTTTGATGCGATGGTCCTTGGCGCTGCCATAACCGCCGGGGAGCAGCTCGAGCGGTCCATGACCTCGACCATCCTCGAGATCAATGTGATGGCTCAGTTCCCGATTCTGAGCGCTGCGATCCGCCGCGGTGTTCGGCGCGTGATCAATCTGTCCTCGGCATCCGCCTATGGCGCGGCGGGGCAACGCTATCCGATATTGGACGAGGAGACGCCGTGCGATCCCGTCTCCTTCTACGCGATCAGCAAATTCACGTCAGAGAGATGCGTTGCGCGGCTTGCCGAGTTGTGGGGAGGCGATTTTCTGAGTGTGCGCTTAAGCGCAGTGTTCGGTCCGTGGGAACGGATCGGGAAGGTGCGCGACACGCCAAGCCTCCAGTTTCAGATTCTGGCGGAGTTTGCGCGCGGCGAACCGGCGCTGCTGCCGGCGCGGGGCATTAAGGACTGGACCTACGCGCCGGACGCTGCCGAGGCTGTGGCTGTGCTGATCGAAGCCGAGCGGCCGCGCCACCGGCTCTACAACATCTCCAGCGGCACGGCCTGGTCGGCGCTGCAATGGGGCGAGGCGTTTGCGGCCCTGCATCCCGGGCTGGAGTGTCGGCTGGCGGAGCCGGGCGAGAAGACCTTCATCAAGCTTCATGGGGGCGATCGCGCGCCGCTCTCAGTGACGCGAATGGCCGACGAATTCGGTTGGCGCGCGCGGTTCGGCTGTGCGGACTCGGCTGCTGCGATGAGCGCCTGGTGGATGCAGCACAGGGAGGGGATCTGACATGCGGCTGCAGGGGCGCACGGCCATCGTCACCGGCGCGGGCTCGGGCATCGGCCGCGCCAGCGCAAAACTGTTCGCGGAGGAGGGCGCACGCCTTGCTCTGGTCGATCGCGACGCCGCCGGTCTTGAGGAAACAATGAGCCTGGTCGGCGAAGCGACGACGCATGTCGGCGACGTCGGCGATGGCGCATTCGCCGAAACCGTCGTCGGCGACGTCGTGGCCCGGCATGGCCGGCTCGACATCCTGATGACCGCGGCCGGCTTCTCCTGCGGCGGCACGGTGCTGACGACGAGCCTGGAAGACTGGGATGCGGTGTTCCGCGCCAATGTCGGCGGCACCTGGCTGTGGGCGCGGGCGGCGGTGCCGCAGATGCAGCGGCAGAACAGCGGCTCGATCATCACGCTGGCCTCGCAGCTCGCCATAGCCGGCGGCAAGGGCAATAGCGCCTATATCGCGGCCAAGGGCGCGATCATCAGCCTGACGCGCACCATGGCGGTGGATTTCGCCGCCGACGGCATCCGCGTCAACGCAATCGCTCCCGGCGCGATCGACACGCCGATGCTTCGCCGCAGCTTTGCGCGTCACGCTAATTCCGAGGAAGTGCGCGAGGCTTCGCGCAACCGCCACGCCATGAAACGGTTCGGCCGGGCGGAGGAGATTGCGCAGACCGCGCTGCATCTCGCCAGCGATGCCTCGTCGTTCACGACCGGCACCGTGATGGTGGTCGACGGAGGCTGGCTCGCGGCATGAGTGAGGCGCTCATCCAGCTCGAAGCGGACGTGCACGCCGATCTCGCTCGGATCGCGCATCCCGGCGCGGCGTGGCTCGAACCGAAAGCAGGGCCAGACGGCAAGCCGGCGCTGGATGTTCTCATCATCGGCGCCGGCCAGTCCGGCATCGCCATCGGCTTCGGCCTGCTGCGCTCGCGCGTCAGCAACATCCTACTGATCGACAAGGCCGAAGAGGGCAAGGAGGGCCCGTGGCTCACCTACGCCCGGATGCCGACGCTGCGCAGCCCGAAGGACTACACCGGTCCTGACCTCGACATCCCCAGCCTGACCTATCAGTCCTGGCACGAGGCCCGCTTCGGCACGGCGAGCTGGCAGGAGCTCGGCCTGATCGCGCGCGAGCATTGGGCGGAGTATCTGCTCTGGCTGCGGCGCACGGTCGGCTTGCCGGTGCGCAACGCTTGCGAGCTCAAGGAGATCGCGCCGGCGGCCGCCGGCCTGCTCGCTGCGCGCGTGAAACGGGCAGGAGAGGTCGAAACGCTCTATGCCCGCAAAATCGTGCTGGCGACAGGGCAGGAGGGCATGGGCGGCTGGATGATTCCGGAGCAGCTGATGCATCTGCCGGCGAGCTCTGTTGCGACCGTCGCCGACCACATCGGCTTCGAAAGCCTGCGCGGCAAGCGCGTCGCCGTCATCGGTGCCGGCGCCTCCGCCTTCGACAATGCGGCGACTGCGCTGGAGGCCGGTGCGGCTGAAGTGCACCTGCTGTGCCGCCGTGCGCAGATCCAGGTGATCCAGCCCTATCGCTGGCTGACCTTTCGTGGCTTCCTGCGTCATCTCAGCGATCTCGACGATGCCTGGCGCTGGCGCTTCATGCGCAAGATCCTCGAGATGCGCGAGGGATTTCCGCAGCCGACCTATGACCGCTGCGCGCGTCACGCCAACTTCACACTGCACGAGGGTGCGCCGGTCGAAGCCGCGCGCAAGACCGATAACGGCGTTGAACTCCAGACGCCGCGCGGCGCCATCACCGCCGATTTCGTCATCTGCGGCACCGGCATCGACATGGACTTTGCCGACCGCGGCGAGCTCGCCAAATGTGCCGGCAACATCGCGACCTGGGCCGACCGCTACCAGCCGCCGGAAGACGAACGCAACGAACGGCTCGGCCGCTTTCCCTATCTCGCCGACGACTATGCCTTCATCGAGCGTGTGCCCGGAAAGACGCCGTGGATCGCCGACATCCATCTGTTCGCCGTCGCCTCGACCATGAGCTTCGGCCCGTCGGGCTCGTCGATCAATGCGATGACGACCGCCGTTCCAAAGCTGGTCCACGGCCTGACGCGCGGCCTGTTTCGCGCCGATGTCGAACGGCACTGGGATTCGCTCAGCGCCTATGACGTGCCGCAGGCCGTGGTGACGCGTCAGGCGCGAGAAATGGGGGAATCGCTGTGATCACCCATGCGCCGTCGCGACGTCGCGTCCCTCGAAATGTCCGATCGGACTGGCGCGCAACTTGCTTCCTTCTGAACCTGCCTTGCTGGCGTTTTCGTTCGAAATTCAGGGAAAAACCAATGCGTTTTGTGTCTTTCAGACTGGCGACCTCAGTTCTCGCTACCACTGCGCTGCTGCTCGTCGCCACTGCGCCGTCGCAAGCGCAAACCAGGGCAGAGACCTTGCGCTACGTCACCGGCGCGTCCGTCAACACGCTCGATCCCAACATCCCCGGCTCGACCCGCGAATCCTTCGCGCTGAGTATGAGCACCTACGACCGGCTGGTGGCATTCGGCCGCAAGCAGCTCAACGGCAAATGGGTGTTCGACCTCGACACGATCACCGGCGAGCTCGCCGAATCCTATGACGTCAGTCCCGACGGCCTGAAGATCACCTTCCGCCTGCGCAAGGATGCAAAGTTCCAGGACGGCTCGCCGGTCACGGCCGAAGACGTCAAGTGGTCGCTCGACCGCTGCGTCACCGCGCCGATCCTCGGCAAGGCGCAGCTGCTGACGGGCTCGCTGACGTCGGCCGATCAGTTCAAGGTGATTGATCCCCTCACCATCGAGGTGACGCTTCCAAAACCCGACAAGCTTGCGCTGCCTAATCTTGCCACCGTCTACCCGATGATCATCAACTCGAAAGTGGCGAAAGAGCACGCGACGGCTGACGATCCCTGGGCCACGGCCTGGCTGAAGGAGCACACCGCCGGCAGCGGCGCCTATGCGGTCGAGAGCTTCAAGCCGGGCGAGCAGGTGATCATCAAGCGCAACGAGGCCTGGAATCGCGGATCGCCGGGCAAGCCGGCGTACTTCAAGCGCGTCATCGTGCAATCGGTGCCGGAGCCGGCGACCCGTGCCAACCTCGTCGAGCGCGGCGATGCAGATCTCGTGCTCGACCTGCAGGCCAGCGACGTGCAGTCGCTGGAGGCCAAGGGCAAGCTCAAGGTAATCTCGACGCCGCAATACAACGCGGTCACCTACGTCTCGATGAACAACCAGATCCCGCCCTTCGACAACGTCAATGTCCGCCGCGCCATCGCTTCCGCGCTGCCCTATGAGGACATGTTCAAGGCGGCCCTGTTCGGCCGCGGCGCGCCGCTGTTCGGTGCGACCTGGCCGGACGGCAAGCCGCTGAACGGCATCTATCCGTTCCAGCAGCCGGTGAAGCTCGATCTCGACAAGGCCAGGGAGTACCTCAAGGCTGCAGGTCTGCCCGAAGGCTTCTCGACCACCTTCAGCTTCAATGTCGGCCAGGCCGCGACGGCCGAGCCGATGGCCGCCCTCGTCAAGGAGTCTCTTGGCAAGATCGGCATCAAGGTCGACATCCAGAAGCTGCCGGACGCGCAGATGTCGACGCAGATCAACGAGAAGAAGCTGCCGTTCTTCACCGAAGGTATCGTCGCCTGGCTGCCGTCGACCGACTATTTCTACCGCAACTTCTACACCGGCACTCAGCGCTGGAATTACTCTTCGATCAACAATCCGGACCTTGCCGCGATTGCGCAGGAGGCGCGCTTCGAGCCGGATAAGGCCAAATACGAGGCAGCCGGCCGCAAGCTCAACGCGATGCATTTCGACCTGATGCCGCAGATCATGCTGTGGCAGCCCAATCAGGACGCGGTGATGGCGCCGTCGATCGAAGGCTACACCTATGAGTTCCACCGCCAGGTGGATTATCGCGATGTCAGCCGCAAGTGACATCCGCGGCGAGCAGGGACACTGAATGGTGACGACCGGTCTTGGTGCAACGATGGTGCGGGCGGGCAGGCGGCTCTTGTCGTCGCTGCCGGCATTGTTCGGTGTGCTGGTCTTCACCTTCCTGTTGATGCGCGTCCTGCCCGGCGACCCCGCGGTGTTCTTCGCCTCGGGGCCCAATGCCGGCAAGGAGGAGATCGAGCAGATCCGCAAGCAGATGGGGCTCGACAAATCCGTGCCGGAGCAACTCGTGTTCTATCTCTCCGACATCGGCCACGGCAATCTCGGCCGCTCGATGATGACCGGCCAGCCGGTGCTGAAGGACCTGCGCGAGCGATTGCCGGCCTCGCTCGAGCTCACCTTCACCGCACTGCTGATCGCGCTGATCGCGGCAGTGCCGCTTGGGGTGCTGGCGGCGCTGCGGCCGGGATCGGTCATCGATCACGGCGTGCGGCTGTTCTGCGCACTTGGGGTCTGCGTGCCGACTTTCGTCTCGGGCCTGCTCTTGATCTACGTCTTCTATTATCTGCTCGGGCTGGCCCCTGATCCGACGGGGCGCATCGACGTCTTCACCTCGCTGCCGCCGCAGCGTACCGGCTTTCTCTCGATCGACTTCCTGCTCGCCGGCGACGTCGAGGGCTGGTGGGCGGCCTGCAGGCAGTTGATCCTGCCGGCAGTGAGCATGGCGCTATTCGTGATCGCGCCGCTGGCGCGGATCACCCGCGCCTCGATGCTGGTCTCTCTCGGCAGCGATTTCGTGCGCACCGCGCGCTCGGTCGGATTGTCCTGGCGCAAGGTGGTCGTCACCTATGCGCTCCGCAACGCGATCCTGCCGGTCATCACCATCGCCGGCATCGTGTTCTCGACCATGCTGGGCGCCAACGTGCTGGTGGAGAAGGTGTTCTCCTGGCCGGGCGTTGCCTCCTATGCGCTCGATGCGCTGCTGTCGTCCGACTATGCGCCGGTGCAGGGTTTCGTGCTGCTGATGGCCAGCCTGTTCGTGCTGGTCAATCTCGTCGTGGACATCTGCTACGGCATCGCCGATCCCAGGGTGTCGATCGAATGACCAGCGCCACACTTCGCCATTCGGTTTGGATCCTGCGCGGCAATCCGCTCACGGCGGTGGCCGCGGCCGGGGTGACGCTGTTCGTCCTGGTCGCGATCTTCGGACCGTGGATCGTGCCCTACGATCCCGTGGCCTCGAACGTCTCGGAGGCGCTGCTGCCGCCGAGCGCGGCGCATATTGCCGGCACGGACCAGCTCGGCCGCGACGTGTTCAGCCGCCTCATCATCGCTGCACGGCTCGACCTTGCCATCGCAGTCTCCGCGGTCGGAATTTCCTTCGTGATCGGGGCCGTCGTCGGCGCGTTCTGCGGCTATGCCGGCGGACGGCTCGATCGCGCCGTCGGCCGCTTCGTCGACGTGATGATGGCCTTTCCGCTGTTCGTGCTGGCAATGGCGATGGTCGCCGCGCTCGGCAACCGGATCGAGAACATCGTGATCGCGACCGCGATCATCAATCTTCCGTTCTACATCCGCTTCGCGCGCGCCGAGGTCAACGTCCGCCGCAATGTCGGCTGGGTCGAAGCCGCGCGCGCCTGCGGCGAGAGCCATTTCTCGGTGGTGCTGCGCTTCCTGCTGCCGAACATCCTGCCCGCAATGGCTGTGCAGATCTCGCTCAATCTCGGCTGGGCCATTCTCAATGCCGCCGGCCTGTCCTTCATCGGCCTCGGCGTCAAGCCGCCGACGCCGGAATGGGGCATCATGGTCGCGGAAGGGGCGCGCTTCATCTCCACTGGACGCTGGTGGCTGGTGGCCTTTCCAGGCCTTGCGCTGATGCTGGCGGTGCTGTGCTTCAACCTCCTCGGCGACGGCATGCGGGACATTCTCGATCCCCGGATGCGCACATGAGCGAGGATCTGCTCAGGATCGACGACCTCCACGTCGCGTTCTCGACGCGGCGGGGAATGGTCGAGGCCGTGCGCGGCGTCACGCTCACCGTCAAGGCCGGCGAGATGCTCGGTCTCGTCGGCGAGAGCGGCTCGGGCAAGTCGGTTACCGGCTTTGCGACGACGCGGCTGCTCGATGCAGCCGGCCGCGTCACCGGCGGCAAGATCCTGTTCCGCGGGCAGGACGTCACAAAGCTCCGCGGCGATGATCTGCGCCAGCTGCAGGGAGCCGCGATGTCGATGATCTTCCAGAATCCGCGGGCGGCGCTCAATCCGATCCGCGCGATCGGCCTGCAGATCGCGGACGCGATCCTCACCCACAAGCGTATCTCGAAAGAGGCCGCGCGTGCCGAGGCGCTGGACCTGCTGCGCGCCGTTCAGATCCGCGATCCCGAGGCGCGGATGAACGCCTATCCGCACGAGCTCTCCGGCGGCATGTGCCAGCGCGTCATGATCGCGATCGCGATCTCCTGTAATCCTGCGCTGCTGATCGCGGACGAGCCGACCACCGGCCTCGACGTCACCACGCAGAAGGTTGTAATGGATCTGCTGGCAGACATTGCCGCCGCGCGCGGCATGGCGACGATCCTGATCACGCACGACCTCGGCCTGGCCGCGCGCTATTGCCGCCGCATCGCCGTGATGGAGCGCGGCCGCATCGTCGAGGAGGCGAGCCCCGGCATTCTCTTCAGCGCGCCGCAGCACGCTTATACGAGGCGCCTGGTTGCGGCATCGCCGACGGCGACGTCGCGGATCCAAGATCTCGTGACGGAGGAGGAGCGGGAGCGCTACGCGGCTGTCGTCGGCACGCCCAGGCAGGAACCCGCACACGGGACCCCGCCGCTGCTGAAAGTGCGTAAACTGGCAAAACGTTTCGACCAGGGCTCCGCCGCGGTTGCCGACTTCTCGATGACGATGGCGGGCGGCGAGAGCGTCGGGCTGGTCGGCGAGTCCGGCTCCGGCAAGAGCACGACCTCGCGCATGATCTGCCGCCTGATCGATCCGAGCGAGGGCGACATCGTGTTCGACGGGCAGTCGATCGGACACGTGGCGGCGCGCGATTTCCACCGCTCGCCGTTGCGCAAAGACATCCAGATGGTCTTTCAGGATCCCAACGAGAGCCTCAACCCGCGTTTCACGGCGTTCGATTGCATTGCCCATCCTTTGATGCGGCTCGACGGCATGCGCTCGGGCGAAGGCTTGCGCAAACGGGTGGAAGAATGCGCCGAGCGGGTCGGACTGCCGCTCGATCTGTTGCCGCGGTTTCCACATCAGCTCTCCGGCGGGCAGAAGGCCCGCGTCGGCATTGCCCGCGCCATCGCTTGCCGGCCGCGGCTGCTGGTGCTGGACGAGCCGACCGCCGCACTCGACGTCTCGGTGCAGGCGGTTGTGCTGCAACTGCTCGATCGCCTCAGGCGCGAGAACGACATTGCGCTGCTGTTCGTCAGCCACGATCTCAACGTCGTGCGCATGCTGTGCGACCGCACCATCGTGCTGCGCAACGGCGGCATCGTGGAGCAGGGCGAGAGCCGGGCGTTATTTGATAATCCAAAGACCGACTACACGCGCAAACTGGTCGAGGCGATCCCGCATATCGAGACCGGGCCGACGCTGGCGGCCGCTCTGTGAGCCCCGAACTCGCATTCCTGGACCGCCAAATGGCGAGATCCCGCTGGCGAAGCCGCATTTAGTGGCATACCATTTGCTTGCAAATGGGCTCGGTTTCACTTGCCCTTTGCCAATGAACAGCTGGCATCACGGCATTTCTGGGAGGACTTCATGGATCGCAGGACGGTATTGAAGGGACTGGCTGGCGCGGGCAGCCTGGCGTTGACGGGTGGCCTGTCGGCCCCGGCGATCGCTCAGGGTGCGGCGGCGCGCACCCTGCGATTCGTGCCCCAGGCCAATCTCGCCAATTTCGACCCGATCTGGGGCACGCAATATGTCGTGCGCAATGCCGCCGCGATGGTTTGGGACACGCTCTACGGCATCGATTCCTCGTTCCGGCCGCAGCGGCAGATGGTCGAGTCCGAGGAAGTGACCGACGACGGCACCACCTGGACGTTCAAGCTGCGGCCCGGCCTCAAGTTCCACGATGGCGAGCCGGTGCTCAGCAAGGACGTCGTGGCAAGTCTGACGCGCTGGTCGGCGCGCGATCCGATGGGCCTGATGATCAAGGCGCTCCAGCAGGAACTCACGGCCGTCGACGACCGCACCTTCAAATGGGTATTGAAGCAGCCCTTCCCGAAATTGCTCTACGCGCTCGGCAAGAACAATTCGCCTTGCAGCTTCATCATGCCGGAGCGCATCGCGCAGACCGATCCGTTCAAGCAGATTTCTGAATATATCGGCTCCGGTCCGCTGAAGTTCGCCAAGAGCGAGTGGGTCCCCGGTGCGAAGGCCGTGTTCGAGAAATTCGCCGACTATTCACCGCGCCAGGAGAAGGCGTCATGGCTGGCCGGTGGCAAGCAGGTGATGGTCGACCGCGTCGAGTGGGTGATCATGCCGGATCCGGCAACCGCGGCGGCCGCGTTGCAGAACGGTGAGATCGACTGGTGGGAGAATCCGATCGCGGATCTCGTTCCGGTTCTGAAGAAGAACAAGAATATCAGCGTCGATATCGGCGATCCCCTCGGCAATATCGGCTCGTTCCGCATGAACTTCCTCTATCCGCCGTTCAACGACGTCAAGGCGCGGCGTGCGGTGCTGATGGCGCTCAGCCAGGAAGACTACATGCGCGCGATCGTCGGCGACGACAATTCGCTGTGGAAGCCGCTGCCCGGCTACTTCACGCCGGATACGCCGCTCTACACCGAAGTGGGCGGCGAGATCCTGAAGGGCAAGCGCGATCTGGACGCCGCCAAGAAGCTGCTCGCCGAGAGCGGCTACTCCGGCCAGCCGGTGACGTGCCTCGTCGCGCAGGACCAGCCGATCACCAAGGCGATGGGCGACGTCACCGCCGACCTTCTCAAGAAGCTCGGCATGAATGTCGACTTCGTCGCAACTGATTGGGGCACGGTCGGCTCCCGCCGCGCGCAGAAGACGCCTCCGGGACAGGGCGGCTGGAACATGTTCCACACCTGGCACGCAGGCGCGGATTGCGTCAATCCGGCTCCCTACACCGCCATTCGTGCTAACGGCGACAAAGCCTGGTTCGGCTGGCCCACCAGCGCGGCCACCGAAAAGGAGGTCACCTCCTGGTTCGAGGCCAAGAACGTCGACGAGGAGAAGGCCGCCATCGGTCGCCTCAACAAGGCGGCGCTCGATGACGTCGTTTACGCGCCGACTGGTTTCTTCCTGAGCTACACCGCGTGGCGTAAGAACGTCTCCGGCGTTGCCAAGGGACCGCTGCCGTTCTTCTGGGGCGTGTCGAAGTCCGCATGATCGTGCGTTGAGGCCAGATGCTCTCCTACATCCTCCGTCGCATCGTTGCGACCTTGCCGGTCATGGCGATCGTCGCGCTGTTCGTGTTCAGCCTGCTTTATATCGCGCCCGGCGATCCGGCCGTGGTGATCGCGGGCGATCAGGCAAGCCCGGAGGATGTGGAGCGCATCCGCCAGAGCCTGGGGCTGGACCGGCCCTTCCTGGTCCAGTTCGGAAGCTGGGTCTGGCGCATCCTTCACGGCGATCTCGGCACCTCGATCTTCACCAACCTGCCGGTCTCGGCGATGATCGGGCAGCGTCTCGGACCGACGCTGTCGCTGATGATCGTCACGCTGCTGCTCACGATCGTGGTGGCGGTGCCGCTCGGCGTGGTGGCGGCATGGAAGGCCGGCAGCCTGATCGATCGCGTCATCATGGGCTTTGCCGTGTTTGGATTCTCGCTGCCCGTCTTCGTGGTCGGCTACATGCTCGCCTACATCTTCGCGCTGGAGCTGGAATGGCTGCCGGTGCAGGGCTACACGCCCCTCAACCAGGGCTTCTGGCCCTGGCTCGAGAACCTGATCCTGCCGGCGATCGCGCTCGGCTGCGTCTATATCGCGCTGGTCGCCCGCATCACGCGGGCAGCCATGCTCGAAGTGCTGCAGCAGGACTATATCCGCACCGCCAAGGCCAAGGGCCTCGGGCAGGGCGGCATCCTGTTCATTCACGCGCTGAAGAACGCGGCGGTGCCGATCGTCACCGTGATCGGGATCGGCATCGCGCTCCTGATCGGCGGCGCGGTCGTCACCGAGAGCGTGTTCGCGATCCCCGGCCTCGGCCGCCTCACCATCGATGCCATCCTGCGCCGTGACTATCCGGTGATTCAGGGCATCGTGCTGCTGTTCAGCTTCGTCTACGTCCTCGTCAATCTGATGATCGACGTCGTCTACACGCTCGTTGACCCGAGGATCCGCTATTGACCGACACCACCGTTAATCCGCATTCGCTTCCGGCCGGCCTCGTCCTTGCGCCGCAACTGCCCGAGATCCTGCGGCCGGTCAGGATACGGCGCGGCTTCGTCGGCCTCCTGCGCGGCCACCCGACGGTCGCGATCGGCGGCGCGCTGCTGCTGATGCTGGTGCTGATCGCGGTCTTTGCGCCGTACCTCGGCACGGTCGACCCGACCGCGCTTGCGCCCGCCAAGCGCACCCGCGCGCCGTCAGCCGATTTCTGGTTCGGCACCGACGTGCTCGGCCGCGACATCTATTCGCGCGTGCTGTTCGGCGCGCGGGTCTCGCTCACGGTCGGCCTGTCGGTCGCGATCTGCGCTTCGGCGATCGGCCTTGCCATCGGCATGGTCTCCGGCTTCATCCGCTGGGCCGACGGCATCCTGATGCGGTTCATGGACGGCCTGATGTCGATCCCGCCGATCCTGCTGGCGATCGCGCTGATGGCCCTGACGCGCGGCAGCGTCGGCAACGTCATCCTGGCGATCACCATCGCCGAGATCCCGCGCGTCTCGCGCCTCGTCCGCAGCGTCGTTCTGTCCTTGCGCGAGCAGCCCTATGTGGACGCGGCCGTGGCCTGCGGCACGCGCACGCCGATGATCATCCTGCGCCACATCCTGCCCAACACGGTTGCGCCGATGCTGGTCCAGGCGACCTATATCTGCGCCAGCGCCATGATCACGGAGGCGATCCTGTCCTTCATCGGCGCCGGCACGCCGCCGACCATCCCGTCCTGGGGCAACATCATGGCCGAGGGCCGCGCGCTCTGGCAGGTGAAGCCCTACATCGTGTTCTTCCCGGCGGCGTTCCTGTCCGTCACCGTGCTCGCCGTGAATCTGCTCGGCGACGGCCTGCGCGATGCGCTCGACCCGCGCATGGCCAAAAGCCTGTGATGTTGTCTGTGATGGATCGAGGCTGATTGCGATGGCTTTGCTCGAAGTCGAGAACCTCCAGACCCATTTCCGCACGCCCGGCGGCATCAACCGCGCGGTCGACGGGGTGTCCTTCCATGTCAACGAGGGTGAGACGCTCGCCATCGTCGGCGAGTCCGGTTGCGGCAAGTCGGTGACATCGATGTCCTTGATGCGGCTGATTCCGGAGCCGCCGGGCCGGATCGCAGGCAGCATCCGCTTCGCGGGCAGGGATCTCCTGAAACTGTCCGACCGCGAGATGCGCGCGATCCGCGGCAACGACATCTCGATGATCTTTCAGGAACCGATGACGAGCCTGAACCCGGTGCTCACCGTCGGCCGCCAGATCCGCGAGACCTTGATGATCCATCAGGGCCTCGACAAGCAGGCGGCGGAGGCGCATGCGGTCGAGATGCTGACGCTGGTCGGCATTCCCGAGCCGAAGCGGCGTGTTGGCGAATATCCGCACCAGCTGTCCGGCGGCATGCGCCAGCGCGTGATGATCGCGGTTGCGCTGGCCTGCAATCCCAAGCTTCTCATTGCGGACGAGCCGACCACCGCGCTCGACGTGACGATCCAAGCGCAGATCCTCAAGCTGATGCTGGACCTGAAGCGCCGGGTCGGAGCGGCCATCATCCTGATCACCCACGATCTCGGCGTCGTCGCCGAGATCGCCGAGCGTGTCATGGTGATGTATGCCGGCCGCAAGGTCGAGGAGGCGCCGGTGGCCGAGCTGTTCCGCTCCCCGCGCCATCCCTATACGCAGGGCCTGTTAGGCGCGGTGCCGAAGCTCGGCTCTTCGCTTGCGGGCACCGCGACCCGTCTTGCCGAGATCCCTGGGCAGGTCCCTGATCTCCGCAAGCCCATTATCGGCTGCGTCTTCGCCGGCCGCTGTGCGCTTGCCACCGATGTCTGCCGGCAATATGCGCCGGGACTGGAAGAGAAGGGGCCGCGCCACATCGCGGCCTGTCACTACGCTGCCAAGGGAGCCGTCGCGGCATGAGTCCTCCGCTGCTCCAGGTCAACGACCTCAAGAAGCATTTTCCGGTCAAGAGCGGCCTGTTCGGCCGCAAGTCCGAATTCGTTTACGCGGTGGACGGCGTCTCCTTCGAGATCGCGCGCGGCGAGACACTGTCGCTGGTCGGCGAGTCCGGCTGCGGCAAATCGACGGTCGGCCGCGCCATCCTGCGGCTGTTCGAGATCACCTCGGGCCAGGTCATCCTCGACGGCCAGAGGATCGACGATGCCGCACCAGGCACGATGCGCCAGATGCGTCGCCGCGTGCAGGTGGTGTTCCAGGATCCGTTCTCGAGCCTCAATCCGCGCATGCGCGTGCGCGACATTCTCGCCGAGCCGATCCGCAATTTCGGCCTCGCCAAATCTGCAGAGGATCTCGAGGTCCGTGTCACATCGCTGATGGACACGGTGCGCCTGCCGCGCGAAGCCTTGAGCCGCAGGCCGCACGAATTCTCCGGTGGTCAGCGTCAGCGCATCGGCATCGCGCGGGCGCTGGCGGCCGAGCCCGAGCTGATCGTCTGCGACGAGGCGGTCTCCGCGCTCGATGTCTCGGTTAAAGCGCAGATCGTCAATCTCTTGCAGGATCTCCAGCGCGAGTTCGGTCTCGCGCTACTGTTCATCAGCCACGATCTTGCCATCGTCGAGCATATGACCCATCGCGTCGCGGTGATGTATCTCGGCAAGATCGTCGAGGTGGCCCCGCGCCGCGAGATCTTTGCCGCGCCAAGGCATCCCTACACCAAGGCGCTGCTTTCGGCCGTGCCGCTGCCGGAGCCCGGAGCCCAGCGCAACCCCATCATCCTCAAGGGCGACGTGCCGAGCCCGATCAATCCGCCGAAGGGATGCCGCTTTCACACCCGTTGTCCGTTCGTCTTCGACCGCTGCCGGACGGAGGAGCCGACGCTGCGCGCGACCGGAGCCGAGCAGTGGGTGGCCTGCCATTTGGAAGAAGCTGCGCCGGCAATGAGCAGCTGAAGGGACCTGACGCCAGTGCGCGTCGCACACTCACGCCGACGCGTGGCGGTGCCTGGACGGAGGACCGGACTGACATCGGGTGATGATTGCACTATGCCCCTGTTTTGCCCGACGAGTCAAAATCCACCGCCGATCTGGATCGGCATTGGCCTCGAATGCGTGGCCGCGCGGTGCATCGGAAATTCGTAAGCAAGAACAAGCCCGTTCTACTGTGCATGGGGTTGTTTTCGCACTTTCGATGAGGCCGGTCTCATCCCTGCCGGCGCAGGAAACCGGTGATCGTGACCTTGTCCCAGATGCCGGCTGCGGCAAAGGGATCTGCACGGTTGAAAGCTTCGACCTCGGCGCGGCCGGGGGCCTCGATCAGGAACAGGCTGCCGATCATGGTCTGGCCGTCGTCGGAGACGAGCGGACCGGACATCACGATCTTGACGCCGAAGCGCGAGGTGTCGCTGAGGAAAGCCTTGTGGGCATCGTAATTGACGAGCCGCGTCGGCAACGCGCCGGTGCGGTCGAGGGCGTGAATGGCGAACAGCATGCTGTCTCCGTTTCTTGGCTTCATTCTTGGGACGGCCGCGGGCTGCGGCCGTCCGGGCTTGGTGCGATCGGGTCGTCTACTTCGCGCTGAGCTTGCCGGCGTCTTCGAAGGTCGGGCAGGTCCGCTGCTCCAGCGGCACGTCGAACGGCCCGTAATTGTCCTTGGTGATCACCGTCGGCTTCAGCACGATCTCGCTGATAACAGGCTGGCCCCGCAAGGAGCGGATTGCCATCATGGTGCCGAGGCAGCCTTGCGCAAAGCCGTTGTAGTCGCCGCTCGCCAGCAGCTTGCCGGACTTGATTGCGTCGATCGCCTCCTTGGTGCCGTTGATGCCGATCACCTGCGCCTTGCGGTTGGCGCCGTCGAGCGCCTCGATCGCGCCGACCGCCATGGCGTCGTTGGCCGCCAGCACGCCGTCGATCTGCGAATTCGACTGCATCAAGTTCTCCATCACCTGGAGCGCTTGGAGCCGCTGGTAGTTGCCGGGCTGCGAGGCCAAGAGCTTGGCGCCGGGCGCTTCCTTTAGCGCGTCGTTGAAGCCGCGGACGCGGTCGACATTGGTCAGCGAGCCCTTGACGCCCTCGATGATGACGATGTTGCCCTTGCCGCCGAGCGTCTTCAGCAGGAAGCGCGCGGTCTCCAGCCCAAGGCTGTAATCGTCGGCGCCGACGAAGGACAGGAACTTGCCGCCGGCCGAACGGTCGGTGATGTTGACGACCGGGATCTTGGCTTCGTTGATCTTCTCGACGCCCGGCACCATCGCCTTGTAGTCGACCGGCGTGAACACGATCGCGCTCGGCTTCTTCACCACGACGTCCTCGATCTGGCTGAGCTGCTCGGGGATCGAGTCCGGCTTGGTCGGGATGTATTGCAGCGTCTTCGCGTTCAGCACCTTCGCCATGTTGTCGGCGCCGACCCGCACCGTCTGGAAGAACGGGTTGGTCTGGTTCTTGGTGAAGACCGCGATGGTCTCGCCGTCCGCATGTGCCGCATTCGTGAACGCGGCCACCATCAGCAGCGGCAGCGCCACACAGCCAATTGTCTTTCTCATATTGCCTCCATCCCTCATTTTGCTTGTTGGATTGCCAGAACTCATTGCGCGCGGCGGCGGGTCTTCATGTCGAGCCAGACCGCGAGAATGACGATGACGCCGGTGACGAGCGGCTGCCAATTGGCGCTGACCGCGAGCAGGTTCATGCCGTTCAGCACCAGGGTCAGGATCAGCGCGCCGATGAAGGTGCCGAACACGGTGCCAACGCCACCGAACAGCGAGGTGCCCCCGATCAGAACGGCCGCGATCGCCGGCAGCGTCAGGCTCTCGCCGATGTCGGCCTCGGCCGAATTGAGCCGCGACAGGAAGATGATCGAGGCCAGTCCCGCCATGGTGCCTGAGACCGCGTAGACCAGCAGCAGGCGGCGCGCCACCGGGATGCCGGAGAGGCGCGCGGCGACCGGATTGGCGCCGATCGCATAGATCTCCTGGCCCCAGACCGTGCGCTGCGCGAAGAACGTCCCGATCCCGAGGAACACCAGGAGCAAGTAGACCGGAATGGGCAGGCCGAACAGATAGCCGCTGCCGATCTGGCGGAAGCCAGCCGGGAAACCGTGCAGGGTCTCGCCCGCCATGTACCAGTAGGTGAGGCCGTTCAGCACCCAGAGCATGCCGTAGGTGGCGATGAAGGAGGGGATGCGCAGCGCCGTGACCATGACGCCGTTGATCAGGCCGACGATGCCGCCGCAGGCAAGTCCGGTGAGGATGCCGAGCGCGGACGAACCGGTCGTGTGGATCACGGTGCCGGCGAGGCAGGCGGACAGCGCGACATTGGCGCCGACGGAGAGATCGAGGCCGGCCGTGAGCACCACCAGCGTCAGGCCGGAGGCGATGAAGAAGGTCAGGCTCGCTTGCCTCAGCACATTGAGGATGTTGCCGAGGCTCAGGAAGGAATCGCTGAGCACGGCGAGCACGGCGCAGATCAGGAAAGCGGCGAGCAGGCGATAGAACAGCTGGACCGCGTCCTGCGACAGGAAAGAGCGGGGCGGCGCCATGGCGCCCTTGGTGATGTCGGTCATGTGCGGCTCCTGAGGCCGTCGAGGAACAGGGCAACGATCACGAGCACGCCGACGCTGGCGACCTGCACCGAGGAGGGCAGCGAGATCAGGTTCAGCCCGTTGCGCAACACGCCGACGGAAAGGACCCCGAGCAGCGTACCGAGTAGCCAGCCATTGCCGCGCTCGAACGAGGTGCCGCCGACGGCGACGGCCGCGATGGCGTCGAATTCCAGGCCGAGGCCGGCGGTGGGATGGCCGGAGTTCATGCGTGCGGTCATCAACAGGCCCGCGATGCCGGCCATGGCGCCGCCGATCGCATAGACCGCGATCAGCAGCCGGTTGGGCGAGAGGCCGGCATAGCGCAGCGCCTCGCGATTGCCGCCGAGCGCGAAGATGTAGGTGCCGAAGCGGGTGTGATAGAGCAGGCCGTGAAAGGCCGCATAGGTCACCAGGGCCATCACGATCGGCACGGGAATGCGGAGCAGCGTCGCCGAGTAGATGTCGCGCACGCTGTGGGGGATGCCGACCACGCTCTGGCCGTCGCTGACGATCAGCGACAGCCCCTGCGCCATGCCGAGCGTGCCCAGCGTCGCGACGAAGGGTGGTATGCCCAGAATGGCGACCAGCCAGCCGTTGGCAACGCCAAAGGCCGTGCCGACCAGAAGGCCGGCGCCGAGGCCCAGTAGCATCGACTTGGTCGCGAGCGACACGATCGCCACGCAGAGCGAAGTCAGCGTCAGCACCGCGCCCATCGACAGGTCCAGCCCCTCCGTCATGATGATCAGCGTCATCGGCAGCGCGAGCATGGTCAGGATGGTCGACTGCACCAGCACGTTGGAGAGGTTGGCGACCGACAGGAAGCCGGGCGCGATCACGCTGAACAGCGCGATCAGCAGCACCAGCACCATGGCAACGCCGGGAATGCGCTGCAGCGGATTGGGTTGAGCGACGACCGCGACCTCACGCATGATGCATCCCCAATCGCACGATGTTCTCCTCGGTCAATTCGTTGCGTGACAAATGTCCCGCGATGCGCCCCTCGCGCATCACATAGGCGCGGTCGCAGACATGGCAGATCTCGACCTGCTCGGACGAGATCATCAGCGCCGCCGCGCCGTCCGCCACGAGGCGGTCGATCAGCGCGAAGATCTCCGACTTGGCGCCGATGTCGATGCCCCGCGTCGGCTCGTCGAAGATGAAGAGCTTCGAGCCGGCGGCGAGCCATTTGCCGATCACGACCTTCTGCTGGTTGCCGCCGGAGAGCAGGCCGACGGTCTGGCGTGCGCTTGGTGTCGCGATGCGGAGCTGCCGGATCAGGCCGTCGGCGGTACGCTGGGCCGAGCGTTGGTCGAACAGCCCGCTCGGGAACAGTTTTTTCAGCGCCGACACCACCAGATTGTCGCTGACGGATCGCAGCAGCGCGAGGCCTTCGCTCTTGCGGCTCTCCGGGATCAAAGCGATGCCGCGGCGGGTGGCGAGATCCGGCTCGCCGGAAATGCTCTTGCCGTCGAAGATGATCTCGCCCGACGTCACGGGATCGGCGCCGAAGATCGCGCGGGCGACCTCGCTGCGGCCGGAGCCGACCAGGCCGCACAGCCCGACGATCTCGCCGCGGCGCACCTCGATGTTGATGTCGGAGATGCCGGTCGGCGCGGAGAGGCCCTTGACCTCGAGCAGCACCTCGCCGGGCTTGTCGGCGAAATGGCGCGGATAGGTCATGTCGACGTTGCGGCCGACCATCATGCGGACCAACTGGTCCGGCGTGACGTCGGCGGGCCGAACTCCGTCGATGCGGCGGCCGTCGCGCAGCACGGTGATGCGATCGCCGAGTGCGAACACTTCGGCCATGCGGTGCGAGATATAGACGATCGAAACGCCATCCGCCTTTAGTCGCCCGATCAAGGCGAACAAGAGCTCGGTCTCGCGGTCGGACAGCGCCGCGGTTGGCTCGTCCATGACGAGGATGCGGGCGTTCTGGCTGATCGCTTTGGCGATCTCGACCATTTGCTGCTGCGCGACGCCGAGCTTGTCGACGGTGGTGGCGGGATCGATGTCGAAGCCGATGGTCTCGAGCACGCGCTTTGCGTCGGCCAATATCCTGCGGCGGTCGATCGTGCCGGGAATGCGGCCTTTGGGTTCGCGACCGAGGAAGATGTTCTGGGCAATGTCGAGGTAGGGGACCAGCGAGAATTCCTGGAAGATTACCGCGATGCCGAGCTTCTGCGCATCGGCGGTCGAAGAGATCGCGACCCTCTCGCCGTTGTAATAGAACTCGCCGGCGTCGGCGCGATAGGCGCCGCACAGCACCTTCATCAGGCTCGATTTGCCGGCGCCGTTCTCGCCCAGCAGCATATGGACTTCGCCGGGGTAGACGGCAAAGGACACGTCGTCGAGCGCCTTGACGCCTGGAAACTCCTTGCTGACGCCGCGCAGCTCCAGCAGCGGCGTGGGCGAGGTGACCTCGATCGGGAGCGCGTCGCTCATGGCTTATTGCTCATGTTTTGGCTCTGCCAGCAAAGATCTTTCCGGGGTTCATCAATCCGTCGGGATCGAGAGCCGCCTTGATCGATCGCATCACGTCCACGGCCTCGCCGAGCTCGTCGGTGAGATAGTCGATCTTGCCGAGCCCGATGCCGTGCTCGCCGGTGCAGGTGCCGTCCATGGTGATGGCACGCGCGACCATGCGGGCCTGCAGCGCCTTGGCGCCTTCGGCCTCCTCCGGTTTTGTCGCGTCGATCAGGATCAGCATGTGGAAATTGCCGTCGCCGACATGGCCGACGATCGGCGCGGTGAAGCCATGCTCGTCAGCGTCACGACGCGTCTCGGTCAGGCATTCGGCGAGACGCGAGATCGGCACGCAGACGTCGGTGATGACGGCGCGTGCGCCGGGGCGCAGGCCGAGGCCCGCATAGAGCGTGTTGTCGCGGGCATGCCAGAGCCGGCTGCGGTCTTCCTGCGCCTTGGCCCAGGCAAAGCCATGGCCGCCATGATCGGCTGCGATCGCCTGCGCGGCTTCGGCCTGCTCGGCGACGGAGGTTTCGGAGCCGTGGAATTCGAAGAACAGCGTGGGGGCCTCGCGATAGCCGAGCTTGGCGTAGGCATTGATGCCGCGCATCATGACATCGTCGAGCAGCTCGATGCGGGCCACGGGGATCGCGGACTGGATCACGGAGATCGCGGTGTCGACGGCCTCGTGCAGGGTGTCGAAGCTGCAGACCGCGGCCGAGATCGCCTGCGGCACCGGGTGCACCTTCAGCGTGATCTCCGTGATGATTCCGAGCGTGCCTTCCGCGCCGACGAACATGCGCGTCAGGTCGTAGCCCGCCGCCGATTTCCGCGCGCGCCGGGCGGTGCGGATGATGCGCCCGTCGGCCAGCACGACCTCGAGCGCCATGACGTTGTCTTTCATGGTGCCGTAGCGCACCGCCATCGTGCCGGAGGCGCGCGTCGAGGTCATGCCGCCGATCGAGGCGTCGGCGCCGGGATCGATCGGGAAGAACAGGCCGGTATTGCGCAGCTCAGCATTCAGTTGCTTGCGTGTGATGCCGGGCTGCACCACGACGTCCATGTCGCTGTCGTGCACTGCGAGCACCTTGTTCATGCGCGCGAAGTCGAAGCAGACGCCGCCGGCGATCGCCGCCGCATTGCCTTCGAGCGAGGTGCCGGCGCCGAACGGGACGATCGGCATGCCCGCACCGGCGCAGAGCTTGACGATTTCCGCGACCTCCTGCGTGGTCTCAGGGAAGACCACGATGTCGGGCGGCAGGCTCCGATAATGCGACTCGCTCTGCCCATGCTGATCGAGCACGCCGCGCGCGACGCTTGCGCGCGGACCGATCATGCCGGCAAGGCGCTCGGCCACAATGCCCGTGCTGATCCGCGGTCCCATCCTCAGCTCCCGTCCCTGTTTTACGGACTCTTGTTGGTCCGTTGTTGAGCTTAAGCGGCTCTTGCGTTGCTTGCGACCTGCTTCAGGCCGAAATCATAGTTGAGATGAAAATAGTCGCGCTCCACCATGCGACCATCCGGCGCACGGCCGGCCGGATGACGGACGAAGTTGCGGATCAGGCTGTCCTTGACGCCGAACACGACGTCGCTGTCGAGATATTGGTCGCCGGCAACGAACACGTGCGTCACCAGCTGCTCGAAACCTGGCGCTGAGATCATGAAGTGCACGTGCGCCGGGCGCCAGGGATGGCGTCCCTGCACCTCCAGCATCTCGCCGACCGGTCCGTCATGAGGAATCGGGTAGGCGGCCGGCTTGATCGACCAGAAATGGAAGCGGCCGTTGGCATCGGTGTGGAAGCGGGCGCGCATCGCGAGATCGCCGATCTTGTCGAGCTGCTGCACGTCGTAATAGCCGTCGTCGTCGGAGTGCCAGACGTCCACGATGGCGCCGGCGAGCGGCTTTCCGTCCACGGTCGAGACCGAGCCGGTGACCAGCATGGGATCGCCATCCATCGGCCCGGAGATGTCAGCGCCGCTGTCCTTCTCGGGCGCAGCCTGGACGAAGAATGGCCCGAGCACCGTGGTCTCGGTCGCGCCTTCGGGCACCGGATGGTTGATGGCATCGACCAGCATGGAGACGCCGAGCGTGTCCGACAGCAGGATGAACTCCTGGCGCTTGTCGGTGCACATATGCCCGGTGCGGGTCAGGAAGTCGATGCCGTATTCCCACTCCTTCTGGGTCGGCCGCACCTCGCGGACGAAGGCGTGAAGATGCCGCACCAGCGCTTCGCTCACCTGCTTGATGCGCGGATCGGTCGCGCCCGCGATCCGCTCCAGCACCGCATCCGTGATCGTGTTTTCGTTGAAGTTACGCATGTGTATCTCCGCGATCAGAGTTTTGGTTCGCCGAGGCCGGACAGTCGTTCGAGATGCTTGACGGTCGCAATGAAGTCGGTGTCGCCGTCGCCTTGCGCGACCAGCGCGCCATAGGTCTCGCGCACTTGCGCGGCAAGCTGCAGCGGCACGCCGACGGCGTGGCCGGCGCCCAGGATCAGGTCGAGATCCTTCGCCATCTGCTTGCAGGAGAAGGTGGACTCGAAGTCGCGAGTCCGTAGCGGCGCGGTCTTGTACTTCACCATGGGCGAGGCGACTGCGCTATCGTCGAGCACCTTCAGGATATCCTGCCAGGCAATGCCGCCCTTGCGCGCGAGCGCCAGGCTCTCGGCCATCATTGCCGCCGAGACCGCGATCATCAGGTTGACCGAGAGTTTGGCGTAGCGCGCTTCCTCGGCCGGCCCGAGATAGGTCTGGGCGCGGGTGAAGGCGGCGAACAGCGGCTTTGCGCTCTCGAAGGCGTCCCTCGGTCCCGACACGAAGCAGGTCAGCGCGCCCGTGTGCACGATGCTGGCATTGCCGGAGACCGGCGCGCGCAGATAGGCAATGCCACGCGCCTGCGCGGCGGCCGCGACCTCAGCCGAGGCTTCGACGCTCACGGTGCTGGTTTCGATCAAGGCGGCACCTTGTGCCATCGCGGTGATCAGGCCGCCGGGGCCGAGCAACGCGCCGCGCAAAGCTGCGTCGTCGGGCAGGGACGTGATCACAGTGGCTTTGCCGATCACGGCCTCGGCCGGCGAAGCGGCAATCCCAATGCCCTGCGCGCGTGCCTCGTCGATGCGCGCCGCGCTTTGGTCGAACGCGGTGACCGAGTAGCCGGCTTTGGCGACGAGCACCGACATCGGCAGGCCCATCTTGCCGATTCCGATGAAAGCAACATTCTTCGAAACGTCAGTCATTGGTTTCGTCCATTGGCGCCTTCAGGCGGCTCGTCCCTGTCGTTCGATGTCCTGCACCAGCCGGCGGCCGGATTGCGCCAGCAGCTCCTTCTTCGTCTCGAGACGCTCGACCAGCAGCCGGCCGTTGCGCTTCTTCCAGGCGCCGCCGATCATGACGGCCTCGATGTTGGCGAGGCTCGTCTGCATCACGACAGTTGCGATCGGGTCATGCACCGGATGAAGATTGAGGTCGGAGGCGTTGATGATGACGAGGTCGGCGAGCTTGCCAGGCGTCAGCGAGCCGATCTGGTGGCCGCGGCCGAGCATGCGGGCGCCTTCCGTCGTGATCCAGCGCAACGCTTCGCGCAGCGGAATCGTGGTCGTCCCCGGAATCGTGCCGCCGGTCTTGCGCGACTCCGCATTGTCGAGCGCCCGCTGCATCGACACCGCAACGCGCGCCGCGGAGAGGAGATCGCCGGCCAGCACGGATTCGAGATCAATGCCGATGGTCGGCCGCACGCCGCGCTTCAGCAGGCGGCCGGTGATCGGAAAGCCGTGGCCCTGGATCATCTCGTTCTCGGGCGTCACCGAGAACGATACGCCGAGATCGACGAGACGATCGAGCAGATCATCGGGCAGATCGTTGCCATGGACGATGTTGATGCCGGGGTCGACGAGGCCGACCTCGAGCAGCTTTTCCCAGCCGCCGGGCGTCTTCGCCGGACCGCCGCCCTGATGCATCGATGCGATCAGGTTCAGCTCCCGCGCCAGGCGGAAATCGTGCATGGCGACGTCGAGCGTCGAATAATGCGGACCGAGGATGGCGAGCCCGAGCGTGACGAGTCCATTGCGGTCGGCGAGGGGACCCGCCAGCAACCGCTCGACCTCGCGGCGCGGATGCGGCACTTCCGAGAAATGCGGCTCGCCCGGCTTCGGCTCGGGCTTCGGTGAGCCGTGGAAGAACGCGGCGCGGATGCCGCTTTCGATCAGGCCGCGCACGGCGGCGTCGGTATGGTCCGACGTCGGGTTGTTGTGGCACCAGTCGACCAGCGTGGTGACGCCGTGATTGATCTGGTTCAGCGCGCCGACAAGGGTTGCGATGTAGATGTCGTCGGGCCGGAACACGGTGGCGAGGCCCGCATGCATGCGGCGGAAATATTCCAGGAGCGTCCAGTTCGCGGCAAAGCCGCGCAAGCCGGTCTGCCAGGTGTGCATATGTGCGTTGATCAAGCCGGGAATGACGATGCGGCCGGTGCCGTCGACGACCTCCGTGTCGGCCGCTGCGTCGATCGACGGACGCACGTCGGCGATCCGGCTGCCCTCGACCAGCACATCGCCGGCCGAGAGATCGCCGATCGCGTCATCCATGCTGATGACAATGGCCGATCTGATCAGCGTGCGCCGCATCGTCTCACGCTGCCGCTTTGATGGCGCTTGGCGGCTCGCCCGCCCAGGCGCGTGCAATCAACTCGCGAATGGCGCCACGCTCGAGCGGGCGCGGGTTCCAATAGGCGTTGGTGACGGCGAGATCGGCCGCCTTGTCGATGCCGCTCTCGGGCATGCCGACATCGCGCAGCGCGACCTTCGCACCCAGTCGCTTCGCAAGATCGAAAAGTCCCTCCGATGCGTCGGCCGCGCCGATCGCGCGCGCGATCCGCGCCATCGCGTCGGGCACAGCCGGCGCGTTGTAGGCCAGCGCATGCGGCAGCACGATGGTGTGGGTTTCGGCGTGCGGCAGGTCGAACGTGCCGCCGAGCGTATGGCAGAGCTTGTGATGCAGCGCCATGCCGACAGTGCCCAGGCAGACACCGCACAGCCAGGCGCCATAGAGCGCCTCGGTGCGGGCCTCGCGATCGTCGCTCTTGGCGGCAATGGCGGGCAAAGCGCGCGCCAGCGCGCGGATGCCTTCTTCGGCCATCAGCGAGGTGACAGGGTTGGCGTCGCGCGCGTACAGCGCCTCGACCGCATGCGCGATCGCGTTGATGCCGGAGGTCGCGGCGAGGCTCGCTGGCAGCGTCAGCGTCAGGTCGACGTCGTAGATCACGGTCTCCGGCAGCACGGCCGCATCGCGCACCGTGGTCTTCAGCCCGTTCTCGGTCTGGCCGACGATCGGCGTCATCTCCGAGCCGGCATAGGTGGTGGGAATGCAGAGCTGGTTGACGCCGGTGCGCAAGGCCAAAGCCTTGCCGAGCCCGGTGGTCGAGCCGCCGCCGAGCGAGACGACGCAATCGGCCTCGCATGTCTTCATCACCGCGAGCGCGCGTTGCGTGACCTCGACCGGCGTGTGCATGGTGGCGCCGGAAAAGATGCCGGCATAGAGCGGGCCGAGCGCTGCGCCGAGGCTCTTGCCCTGCGCCTCCTGCTGCGGGGTCGTCAACACCAGCGCACGCTTGCCGCCGAGCCGCTCGACCTCGGCCCTGGCGCTCGCCAGCGTTCCGCTGCCGAACACGACGCGGCAGGGCAGGTTTTCGAAGGTGAACGAACCGATCATGCGCCGGTCTCTTTGATGGGATAATCGACCTGGAAACGCCCGATCCGCAAGTCGCCCAGCGCCTCGCGCACACGCAGATGCTCCGGGTGGTTGGCGTAGGCCGCAAGCGCCGCCTGGTCCGTGAATTCGGAGAACAGCACCACGTCGCAGGCGTAATCGACCGCGCTGACGTCCATGCCGACTTCGATATGGGTGAGGCCGTCGATCCGGCCTTTGAGGCCCTCGAACAAGGTCTTGACCTTGAGCCGGGCGGCCGAGCGCTCCGCGGGCGTCTCCCCGCGCAGTCGCCACATCACGATGTGCCTGATCGGGCCCGACATTTCCTGATTTCCTCGCCTGCAATGGTGCTTTGTTGGCACCATTTTGCCTTGCAGAAAACGGAAATAAAGGTCAATATTTGTAAGTCTCTTTTCCTCGTTTCGCAAAAATGGACCGGCTGCTTCAACTCGAGGTCTTCTCCAAAACCGCTGAGCTCGGCAGCCTTTCCAAGGCCGCCGAAATACTGCGGATGTCGAACGCCGCTGCGAGCCGCCATCTCAGTGCGCTGGAGGAGCGGCTTGCGGTCCGGCTGATCGAGCGCAACACGCGCCGGCAATGGCTGACCGAAGCGGGACAGGAACTGCTGCAGCGGTGCAGCACGCTTCTGAACGAGCTCGCCGAGGCCGAGGACGCCGTCTCCGACCGCGCGCTGTCGCCGAAGGGCATGCTGCGCGTGACGAGCTCGCTCTCCTTTGCGATGATCTATCTCGCGCCGATGCTGCCCGCCTTCCGCGCGCTCTATCCTGATCTCAGCGTGCAGATCATCAGCGCGAACCGCTACCTCGATTTCATCGAGGCCGGCATCGACGTTGCGATCCGCACCCGCGAGCACGAGCCGGATTCAAACATCGTCGTCCGCCGCATCGGTCAGATGCACCGCGTGCTCGCGGCCGCTCCCTCCTACCTCGAGAAGCACGGCCGGCCCGAACATCCCGCCGATCTCGCCCGCCACAACATGCTGATCTACAACCTCGCCAATGATCCCTATTCGCTGCGGCTGAGCCAGGGCAGCACGACGCAGACGATCCGGATCGCGCCGACGCTCGACAGCAATGACGGCCAGATCATCTGTGGCGCGGCGCGCGCGGGGCTCGGCATCCTGATCCAGCCGCTCTATATCGTGCAGGGCGATATCGCGGCTGGGCGGCTGGTGCCTGTCCTGAGCGATTGGCAGCTGCCGTTGCTCACCATGAACATCGCCTATCAGAACCGCGTCAGGCTGCCGGCCAAGATCAGGGTGTTCTCCGACTTCCTCGTCAGCTACATCCGGGAGCATTCAGAGCCAGGGATCTGGATCGACGCGGCGAAGTGAGCGGAAGCAGCATGTATCTCGGCATCGATCTCGGCACGTCGGCGGTCAAGACGGTTCTCGTCGATGATGCCCAGCGCGTGATCGCAAGCGAGAGCCGGTCGCTCGCGACCGTCTCGCCGCAACCGGGCTATTCCGAGCAGGATCCGGCGCAGTGGATCGATGCGACCTTCGCCACGCTGGATGCCCTCAAGGCGTCGCATGCCGATGCGTTAGCAGCGGTCGCAGGCATCGGGCTGTCCGGCCAGATGCATGGCGCCACGCTGCTCGATGCGAGCTTGAGGCCGCTGCGGCCCTGCATCCTCTGGAACGACGGACGCTCTGCGACTGAGTGCCGTGTCCTGGAGCAACGCTGGCCCGCCTTGCGCGAGGTGACGGGCAACAAGGCGATGCCGGGCTTCACCGCGCCAAAATTGCTCTGGATCGCCGCGCATGAGCCCGAGATCTTCGCGGCGACGAAACTCGTCCTTCTGCCAAAGGCCTATCTGCGACTGGTGCTGTCGGGCGAGGCCGTCGAGGACGTCTCGGATGCCTCGGGATCCTTATGGCTCGACGTCGCGCGCCGCGACTGGTCGGACGCAGCGCTGGCAGCGAGCGGCTTGTCGCGCGAGCACATGCCGCGCCTGGTCGAGGGATGCGCGCCCGCAACGATATTGCGCAGGGAGCTCGCGCGGCGCTGGGGCATGGTCAGGCAGCCGGTGATCGCGGGCGGGGCCGGCGACAATCCCGCGGGCGCCATCGGCATCGGCGCAATCCGGCCGGGAGCCGCTTTCGTGTCGCTGGGAACCTCAGGTGCGCTCATGGTCCCGACCGACCGGATCGCCGCCAATCCCGACCGTGTCGTGCACACGTTCTGCCACGCCATTCCCGGCATGTGGATTCAGGCCGGCGCGATCCTCTCGGCCGCTTCCTGCCTCGCCTGGCTCGCGCGCCTGTTCGGCGCCACCGAGGCCGAGCTGCTGGCGCCGCTTGGAGCACGACCGCAGGCGCCGTCGCCAGTGAGCTTCCTGCCTTATCTCGCCGGCGAGCGGACGCCGCACGACGACCCCGTCGTGCGCGGCATGCTGGATGGTCTGAGCCATGGCATCGATCGCGCGGCGATCGTGCAGGCGGTGCTCGAAGGCGTTGCCTTCGCGCTTGCCGATTGCCGCGATGCGCTCGCGGATGCCGGCATCGGGATTGCGGAAGCGGACGTGATTGGCGGCGGTTCGCGCTCTGCCTTCTGGCTCGCGGTGCTGGCGAACGTGCTGAACATTCCGATCCATCGCTTTGCTGGAGGTGAAACCGGCGCTGCGTTCGGTGCGGCGAGATTGGGGCGGCTTGCTGTCAGCGGTGAGGCAATCGAAGCGGTGTGCACACGTCCGCAACGCATCGAAGCATTCGAGCCCGACGTTGCACTGGTTGATGCCTACGCCGAGCGGCTTCCCGCCTGGCGTGAACTGTATCGGCCGCGCCACTAGCTGGCCCAATCTGGTTTGCATACTTCGGTATACGTGCCTTCGGTATTGCCCTGCGTCACCCGCTTTTGTTTAATGACCAAACCGCGTTGCTGAGAAACGAGACGCGGGTAGGAAACGCATTGTGCGCCGGGAGGCACGATGAACGATCCGATCCTCGAGATGCGCGGGGTCTCGAAGACCTTCTTCGGCATCAAGGCGCTGCGGGCCGTCGATCTCACCGTCTATCCCGGCGAAATTCACGCCCTGATGGGTGAGAACGGCGCCGGCAAGTCGACGCTGATGAAGATCCTGTCCGGCGCCTACCGGCCCGACCCGGGCGGCGAGATCCGCATCGAGGGCAGGGCGGTGCGGATCGAAGGCCCGCTCGGCGGCCGCGCGGCTGGCATCTCCATCATCTACCAGGAGCTGTCGCTCGCTCCCAATCTCAGCGTTGCCGAGAACATCTATCTGGGACGGGAGATATCGCAATCGGGCTTGCTGGCGCGCGGCGCCATGCGCGAGGGCGTCCGCCCGATCCTGAAGCGCCTGGGCGCGGACTTCCTGCCCTCGACGCTGGTGGCGCATCTGTCCATGGGGCAGCGGCAGCTGGTCGAGATCGCCCGTGCGCTGCACGTCAGATCGAAAATCCTCATCATGGACGAGCCGACGACCTCGCTGTCGGCCGCCGAAAGCGAGCGGCTGTTCGCGCTGATCCGCCAGCTTCGCGCTGAAGGGCTTGCCATCATCTACATCTCGCATCGCATGGACGAGGTCTATGCGCTCGGCGATCGCGTCACCGTGCTACGCGACGGCCGCCTGGTGGGTTCGCTCGACAAGCCCGAGATCCGCGCCGACACAATCGTTCGGCTGATGGTCGGCCGCGACGTCTCCTCGTTCTACAAGAAGGACCATGATCCGGAGGCGGGGCGGGGGCATCCCGTGCTCGCGGCGATCGACATGGCCGATGGCGGGCGCGTCAAGGGCTGCTCGCTCACCGTGCATGCCGGTGAGGTGGTCGGCCTTGCCGGCCTGATCGGCGCCGGTCGCACCGAGCTTGCGCATCTCATCATCGGTGCGTCGCCGAAAACCTCCGGCCGGCTCGAGCTGGAGGGACGTCCGGTCGAGATCCGCACGCCGGGCGAGGCGCTCGAGGCCGGCATCGCCTATCTGACGGAAGACAGGAAGGCGCTCGGCCTGTTTCTCGACATGTCGTGCCTGGACAACATCAACTTGGCCGTGCTCGGCCGCGATGCGAAGCTTGGCTGGTTTCTGGACCGCGACAAGGCACGCGAGCGCGCCGACCGCGCCTTTGCAGGCCTCAGCATCCGCGCCGCCAATGCCGGCGTTCCCGCCGGCGGCCTGTCAGGCGGCAACCAGCAGAAGGTGCTGCTGTCGCGGCTGCTCGCCATCGCGCCGAAGGTCCTGATTCTCGACGAGCCGACGCGCGGCGTCGATGTCGGTGCCAAGTCGGAAATCTATTCGATCATCGACAACCTCGCCAAGGCCGGCACCGCGATCCTCGTCATCTCGTCCGATCTGCCCGAGATCATCGGCATCTGCGACCGCGTCATCGTGATGCGTGCCGGGCACATTGCCGGCGAGGTCAGCCGCGGTCCGCATTCGCCGCTGGCGCAGGAAGACATCATGGGGCTTGCCACGGGGATGGAGCATCTCGATGCCTGACAATGGTGCTGTGGAGGCAAAGCCGGCATCGACGACGACCAACGGCGCTGCTGCGGAAACAAGACGCCAGCGGATGAGGATGCTGATCAGCGCGCTCGGCATGTTGCCGGTGCTGCTGATCCTCTGCATCGGATTCAACGTGCTGTCGGAAGGCCGCTTCTTCACCGGACAAAACCTCGGCATCGTATTGCAGCAGGCCGCTGTGAACACCGTGCTCGCCGCCGGCATGACCTTCGTCATCCTCACCGGCGGCATCGACCTGTCGGTCGGCTCGATCCTGGCCGCCTCCGCGATGGCGGGTTTGACGCTCTCCAAGATGCCGGAGCTCGGGATGCTGTGGCTGCCGGCGGCACTGCTCACCGGCCTCGTCTTTGGCATCGTCAACGGCGCGCTGATTGCGCTGCTTCGCCTGCCGCCCTTCATCGTCACGCTCGGCTCGCTCACCGCGGTGCGCGGCCTGGCGCGGCTGCTCGGGGCCGACACCACCGTGTTCAATCCCTCCATTCCCTACGCGTTCATCGGCAACGGCTCGCTGACGCTCATTCCCGGCGTCGCGTCGATCCCGTGGCTCTCGGTGATCGCATTGCTCGTCATTCTCGTCTCTTGGCTGGTGCTGCGCCGAACCGTGCTGGGCGTGCATATCTATGCCGTGGGCGGAAACGAGAGCGCAGCACGGCTGGCCGGCATCAAGGTCTGGGCCGTCCTGATCTTCGTCTACGGCATCTCTGGACTTTTCGCCGGGCTCGGGGGTGCCATGCAGGCGGCGCGGCTCTATGCGGCCAACGGCCTCCAGCTCGGTCAGTCCTATGAGCTCGACGCGATTACTGCGGTGATCCTCGGCGGCACCTCGTTCGTCGGCGGCATCGGCTCGATCTGGGGCACGCTGGTGGGTGCGCTCATCATCGCCGTGCTCTCGAACGGGCTCATCCTGATCGGTGTCTCCGACATCTGGCAATATGTGATCAAGGGCCTGGTGATCATCGGTGCCGTGGCGCTGGACCGCTACCGGCTGCAAGGCTCCGCGAGAACGTGAGAGGCCTGGCGCGCAGCGGCGTGCGCATGGCTTGAGACGAGATTCCGATGCGGCAACTGGTCTGCCGCGCCGGGGACGAAGACAGACCAGGGAGGAAGTCCATGTTGAAGACGATCATGCTCGCCGGCGCCGCCATGGCGCTTGCCCTGACCACCGCACCATCCTTCGCCAAGGAGCTCAAGTCGATCGGCGTCTCGCTGGGATCGATGGGCAACCCGTTCTTCGTCGCGCTGTCGAAGGGCGCCGAGTTCGAGGCCAAGAAGACCAATCCCAACGTGAAGATCACGACCGTCGGCTTCGAATACGACCTCGGCAAGCAGGTCACCCAGATCGACAATTTCATCGCCGCCGGCGTCGACCTGATCCTGCTCAATCCCGGCGACCCCAAGGCGATCGGGCCGGCCATCAAGAAGGCGCAAGCCGCAGGCATCGTCGTCGTCGCGGTCGACACCGCGGCCGAGGGCGCCGATGCCACCGTGACCACGAACAACGTGCAGGCCGGCGAGATCTCCTGCCAGTACATCGTCGATAAATTGGGCGGCAAGGGCGACGTCATCATCGAGAACGGGCCGCAGGTCTCCGCCGTGATCGACCGTGTGGTCGGCTGCAAGAACGTGTTCGCGAAGAATCCCGGCATCAAGGTGTTGTCGAGCGACCAGGACGGCAAGGGCTCGCGCGAGGGCGGCCTCACCGTCGCGCAGGGCTATCTGACCCGCTTCCCCAAGATCGACGCCATCTTCGCCATCAACGATCCGCAGGCGATCGGCACCGACCTTGCGGCGCGCCAGCAGAACCGAACCGGCATGATCATCACCGCCGTCGACGGCGCGCCCGATATCGAGGCCGCGCTGAAAGATCCGCAGTCGCCGCAGATCCAGGCGTCCGCGTCGCAGGATCCGTTCTTCATGGCACGGCGCGCCGTGCAGGTCGGTGTCGGCATTCTAAACGGCCAGAAGCCTGCTTCGACCGTCGAGTTGCTCCCGTCCAAGCTCGTGACCAGGGACAACGTCGCCGAGTACAAGGGCTGGACCTCGGATCGCTCACAGTAAGGCATCGCCCGTTGCTGGGGCGCCTCAAAAAGCAGGAGATCTGACGGGGCGGCGGTTCGAGCGCCGCCGCCCCGCGCGGGTCCCGTGCTGATTGCTAAAGCGCGCTGACGTTCATCCCAGTTGCATCGCCCTTAGCGCGCGGTGGAGGGATTGGTTCGCGCAGGTGATACGCCCGATGGAATTGCGCTCGCGAAGAGACTGGTCTTGGGCTGGACGCGCGATCCGTCGATGAACTCGAGCCGTCCGCAGCGGTTCAAAGTATGCAGCTTCCTGCCCGGCCATGCCGGTCCGGGTTTCAGAGTGTGGCGGACGACCTGCTTGAATGCCGTCGGCGACAGCTCGACCACTTCCGCCAGGGCAAGCGCTGCGCCGTATCCGTCGGTGCAATCCTGGACCGGCCGCCACAGTCTGTCATTGAGCGTGACGAAGTTTCCTGCCGGCCGCGTGCTGGCGCGGTCGATCAAGACTGGATTGCTGGCGTGGGGCAACCAGGGCCCCAGGAGGCGATCGGCGTAATAGATCGCCAGCGAATCCGAATAGCCACCCGTTCCGGCGCGCCAGGCGCCAAACAGATAATACAGGCCGTTGTGGCGCGTGATCGTGACGTCGGCCAGCTCGAGGCCGGAAAGGAGCGTTGCGTATCGCTCCCATTTGTCCGGAAACCGAGTGCATTTGTAGAGGGCGACGTCCCCTCGGGTCGAGCTCTCCGGGATCATCCACAGCTCGCCATCGTCCTCGATCAGGAACGGATAGGAGAGGTGACAGGGCTCCTCCAGCACCGGCATCACCTCGCCGATCGGCCCCGCGTCGTTGAACGCGATCGCGGAAATGATACCTTTTCCGACACGGTGATCGAGATCCTCGAAGAAGGCGAAGGTCCGTCCCTGCCACGTGACGGGAAAGGGATCGGCGTAGAAGTGGTTTCCAGGATCTCCCAGAACGTTCCAGCTTGGACCTGACAGGTCTCCGGTCTGCCAGACGCCCGGGCCGTCGTTGTAGCGCCATCCGACATGCCAATGCGGGGCATAGCAGCAGAGGCGATAGATCTCCTTGGCGATCGATACGGCAAGGCCGCGCGCCACGTAGCCAACGGGTCCGCGGCGCGGGACAGTTGAAGCGGGGCGCGGCAGGTGCGGCACGATGCGCGGCCTTCCCGACAGGATCGCCGCCAGCATGGTCAGGGTCCGCGCTATGACCGTTTCGAGCGCACCACTGAGGCCCGCAGCAATCTCACCGGACGGATGGCCGCGGTCGAGGACCGAACCGTCGATCTCGTTGACGATCTCGATCACGGGCAGGTCGCCGGCGAGGATGGCGGCGAGCGCGGCATTTTCGCCTGCGACGCCGTTGAACAGCGGCCGCAGATACAGCCGGGCCGGGCTCGCCGGATCGCGCGGGGCACTCGTGAAATCGACGATCACGTCGGCGGTGCCGATGCTAGCCCGTGCTGGTTCGGAGCTGATCGTCAGCCTGTCGGCGCCGCTGTGCTTGCCCTTGTGCAACACGATGCGTTCGAGCTCGAACAGCGCATCGAGACCTGCCGGCCGCGGCTCCGCCGTTGCCGTCCATGCAACTTGCACCGGCACGTCCCGGCCGTCGACCGACAGCGTCCTGCGGTCCATCCAGCGCCGCGCGTAGTCACGTTCACAGCGAAACTCGATGATCATGTCGAGCCAATCTGTTCCGACCTATCAGGTCAAACGACCCGGTCGAGAATTCGGACGTATTCCTCGACCATGGCATCTACCGAATAGCGCAGCCGCAGGCCTTTGGCGTTTTGTCGCAGCTCGTCACGTAATTGCTCGTCGGTTACCAACCTGGAGACCGCCGCGGAGAGCTTCGCATGATCGGAGGCATCGACGAAGAGTGCCGTCGGTCTGCCTTCGTAGGACAACACTTCGCGCAGGACGGGAAGATCGGTCACGACGGAGGGAACACCGGCGTTGGCGGCCTCCACCGCGGCCAGACCGAAGGTCTCGGCCTGGGTCGGAAAGACGAACACGTCGAGACAAGCAAGGAAGTCCGCCATCCGGCCGGGAGGAATCTCTCCAAGCAAATGCAGACGGTCCGAGACGTTCAAGTCGTTCGCGAGCTGCCTCAGCCGGGCCTCGTCGGCTCCCTGGCCGGCCAGCGCAAGATGCCAGGACGGTTGATCCGGCAGCAGACCGATCGCCAGATCGAGCCGCTTGTGCGGATGCAGCCGTGCCGCGCAACCGAGCAGGACGCGGTCCGGCGGCAGGTTGAATTGACCTCGTGCCGCCTCCTTCGACAGGGTAAGGGCCTTGTCGTCGAAGCCGTGCGGCACATGCACCATGCGCGACCGGTAGGCTGCGGGGTAGCGCGAATATTCGCGCTCCATGTCCTGCGAATTGAGCGTGATGCAGTCGAAGAAGCCGAGGCTGCCCATGGCGATGTCGGCGGTGCGGACCGGCCAGCTCATCGCCAGCGCGGATGAAACCTGATTGGCGACGACGGGTGCACGGCTGACGAGGCGCGTGACGCCGGCGCCGATGACGTTGCCGAAATGCTGGAAGGTCAAGACGGCGTCGGGCCTGGTGGTTCTGATGTGGCCGCCGAGCGTCCACAGCATCCGCAGCAGCGCCAGCGGATTGCCCGGCCGGCTCGGCGCGCAATAGAGCGTCTCGGGCGGCTCATCAAAGGAGTCCGATTTGCGGAAGAAGAACAGGTTGGTGACCCGGTAACCGCGCGCGGTCAGCCCGGCGCCGAGCAGCCGGGAGATCTCCTGTGCACCGGCGTTCTCGGCCTGGGTTTGCGCAAGAAGCACGTGGAGTTTTCGCCCACCGCCGTTCCGCGCAGGTGCCGTCGCGCTCGTCTCGTCCAGGTCCTTGTTCGGCTGATAATGGAGCACGGATCCCGACCCGCTAAAGCAACGAAATCTTCACCTTCTTAACTCCGTACCTATCATGCGGGCATCTCGCGGACACCGGCTAGCAACAAACTGAGTTAATACGGATCCATGGCGACGACGTCGTTCGCGCAGCATTTCCGCTGGTTCCCGGCTGGCGCGTTAACCAATCGGTCCTGCGCGTTCACCCCGGCGGCGCGTGCTGACACCTAGTCACGCGAGTCCGCGCTGCGAACGGCGTAATTGCCGCGCCTCGATGCTGGGAAGCGCAAGAGCACCAGAACGGAAGGATCCACCCCGCTGCGCCGGCGGCAGAGGACGTTCAGGGCGATGGTCGCGAGCGCGAGCGACACGGTCGTCGAGATCGCCGCGCCAAGCACGCCGAGGAAGGGGACCAGGACGAGAAATCCGACGAGCCGCAGCCCGACGTTGGCAGCGACCACCGGTACATAGATTCGTTCATGACCGGTCAGTTGCAGGATCGCAGCAGACGGGCCACCCGCCGCCTGGATGGCGGTTCCGATTGCGAGCACGATCAGGACCGAATGCTGTTCGGCGAAATGAGGTCCGAACAGGTTGAGGAGATAGGGGCCGCCGATCCAGATCGTGGCGAGACCGGCGACGACGCAGAGCCCAGTCACTTCCGCCATCAAGCGCGAGGTCCGCGCGAACTCCCCGTGGTTCTTGCTGAAATACAGCGACGGGAGCCGGCGCGCACCGAACGTGTAAAGCGCCGCGGACACCATGGCGAAAATGTTGGCGAGGCGCGAGGCGGCAAAGTAGATTCCCGCGGTCGTCGGATCCAGCATCCAGTAGACCAGAATGACGTCGAGATACTGATTGGCGACTTCGAGGATCGATGCGAGCCAGAAGTGCAGGGCACTCGAGCGCCAGCGTGACGTCTCTGAGCGCGCCGGCGTACTGCGCAGATCCGGCAGCACGCGCGCGACGGATACGATCTGCGCAACAAGGCCAACCGACATGGCGACCGTCATCGCCGCGAACAGCTCGGCCGGATCGAGTTGGCGATGGGCGAGCAGCATGACGAGCAGGAACACGACGACGAGGGCCCGCCAAAGGAACTCGCGGTTTCCTTCGCCCATGAGAATGCTGACCAGCGAGCGCGCGATCTGGCTGCCGAGCATCAATCCGGCATTGACGGCCGTGTAGGCCGACACCGCAAGGATCAGCAGCCACCAGTCGCCTCTCATGCTCGCGACGATCGCGATCCCGCCGATCACGATCAGCATTGCGACCGAGGCGATCTTCAAGCTCGATTGCAGCACGCCCTTGGTAAGGTCCGGCCTTTCGCCGACCTGATATTCGTTCAGGAATCGCACCAGCAGGGATTCCTGGCCGACCAGTCCTACGACGGCTGCGATCTGCGCGACCGACAGCCAGGTCGCAAAGATGCCGAAGCCGTCAGGCGACATCGTCCGCGCCGCCAGCGAGAACAACGCGAACGCGAGCACGCCGCTGCCGACCTTGAGCAGGATGGTCCCGGCAACGCCGCGCGTGACGTCGCGCCGCATGAACTGGAGAATGGATGCGATCATGGAAGGATTAAGGGAGCCGCGCTCCCCTGACGAGACATGTTCCGATACCGGCGAGAACCTAGCATGTCGAGCAATCGCGAGTGTTAATGGACGAGTTGGAGGATTCGGCGATCGCGGTGATACGGGTTGCTTCGTTCTGGAACATCGCTGTCTCCATTGTCCAACATCTGCGCGTTCCAACTCGCGCGACGGACGACACAACGCCGCATCGACGACTGAGAAGGCGAGATCTGGGGCTCGCGTGCAGAATGGATTCGGGACAGCAAGACGCGTGCCGCGGCGAGTCGGCGAACTGGGCACCTGCGGTCATTAACCTCAATCTCAGGAAATGTTCGCACCCGGCCCTGCGATGCGACATCAGGCGAGAGAATTGCACTGCAGACGCTGTTAACCGTGGGAGCCGGAGCCATGACGAGAACCGTGACCGAGCCGGTCGACGGGGACGAGACCGCAACCATCGACTCGGACGTCGCCATCGTCGGTGGCGGCCTTGCGGGATCGCTTGCGGCGGCCGTGCTGGCGCGGGCAGGGCGTCGCGTCGCTCTGATCGACAAGCGGGCAGTCCATCCGGATGAGTTTCGGGTCGAGAAGATCGGCGGCCATCAGCTGGAGCTGTTCGGCAAGCTCGGCTTTCTCGATGCGCTCGAAGATGTCGCGTGCCGATATGATCAAGTGCTCAACATCCGTGAGGGCAAGGTGGTCGATGTCAGCGTCGGCAGGGCTTACGGATTTGCCTATGCCGATCTCGTCGCAATGGCGCGTCGCCAGCTTCCGGATCCCTCCAACCTGATCGTCGATGAGGTCACAGCGATTGGCAGCAGCGGCGATGTCCAGCATCTCGAGCTGGCCTCCGGACGGCGCGTGACGGTGCGCCTCGTCGTTCTGGCCACCGGCATGGCGGGAGCCCTGGGCTACAAGCTCGGCATCAGGCGGCGCGTGCTGGCCGAGCGCCATTCGGTGTCGTTCGGTTTCACGATCGCGCGCAAGGATGGCACCCCGTTCGATTTCGAGGCGTTGACCTGTTACGGCGAACGCACCGCCGATGGCATCGACTATCTCAGCCTGTTTCCCGTCCACGCCGGAATGCGTGCCAATCTCTTCATGTTCCGCGATCCGACCGATCCTGTTATGCGCGAGTTGCGCCGCGAGCCGGAGGCGACAGTCTTGCGCCTGCTGCCGGGATTGCGGAGCTACCTCGGCGATTTCCGCGTGACCGATCGCGTCCAGAACTGGGTGATGGATCTGACCGTCGTCGAGGGGCATCTCCGGCCCGGAATCGTGCTCATCGGCGATGCGTTCCAGACCAATTGTCCCGCGGCCGGAACGGGCGTAGCCCGCCTGCTCGTGGACGTCGACCGTCTCTGCACCGAATATGTGCCGCGATGGCTCATGACTGCAGGCATGGGCCTGGAGAAGATCTCGCAATTCTATGCCGATCGCGACAAGATCGCGGCGGATCAGCAGTCGCTGAAGATGGCACGCTTCCGCCAGGCGCTGACCTCGCGCAATGATATCGGCTGGGACGTGCGGCGACGGTTGCACTTCCTGCGGCGCAGTCTTGCACACCGCGTCGATCAGATGCATCCGGGCTGGCTTGGGCGTGTCCGCGGCGCGCTGCGCGCTTGAGCTCTGCGACCTTCGCCGGTCAGCGCGTGGGCGTCGCAGTGTGCGCGGGTTGAACCTTCAGATCCGATAGCCGCTTGGCCGCCAGTTTGAGCCAGGGCGCCTGCTTCAGCGCGAAGAGGGCGATTGCGCCTGCGGCGCTGCCGACCTGCGTGACCTCCCACATCGGTGAAGGCTGTGCGCCGAACGATTTCTTGTATGGCTCGTCGCCGATTGTAAAGTCGAGCATTTGATCTCCGCGCTCGATACAATCTCGCGCCACTTGTTCGAACGTCAGCGCGCCGATGGACTGGCTCCTGTAGCCGGCGATGTCGAAGGCGCTCATGATGATGAGGAAGCTGCCGCGGTGACACAATCCGAGCACGGCAGCGATCACTTCGCCGTCCATCTTCATGGCATAGAGACGGACAAAAGAGCCAAGGCCTCGAAGGGCGACGTCGGAATAGAAGCCGTAATATTCGGGCCGCTGCAGCAGGTCTCCGTCGCCTTGTGCGTGAAAGCGCGGGCCGCGAAACTTCCTCATCACCTCCATCGTCTCGAGCACGGCGGCGCTGTCGCTGCAGCATGAGAAGCTCAGCGCGCCCTTCTTCTGCAGCTGGCGATATTTCTTGGCGAGCTCCTTCTGGTAGGAGCGATCCATCGCACTGGCCCGCCATTGCTCGTACGGCGCGACCAGAACCGTGGCGTAGGCGTTGGTGTTCATCGAAACGCGGCGGGACGTGGCCAGGAGGTCCTCGATCGGAAGCCGTCCGTCGGGCAGCTTGGCCATTCGCAGCAGATCGAAGGGGCGGACAAGGCGCCGAATCTGCGCGCATGCAGCCGCATCATGGAGCAATCGCGAGAACACGTCCGGGCTGCAAACCGGTGCCAGATAGTCGGAAACGCGTAAGTCGGCGAACTCGACGGTCCGTATCGGACCGCGCCGGATCCGGAGCAGCGGCAGCACCATGGCAAGGGCGCCGGTGTCGCGGTAACGCACCACGACGACCAGAGCCGTTGCATCCGTTTCCGGCGCGAGCCTGGTGTAGAGGCTGTGCAACCAGACCGGATGCTGGAAGGCAGTGGCAGCCGAACGATCGAACAGCTCTGCATATTCCGGAGACAGAAAGTCGAACGACGGCTCGATGGCGATGTCGAACGTGTTGCTGGGCTTATTCATGCGCAATCAAGAAAACCGGGATCATCCGCGAACGTCGCTCGAACCGTAGCTGCGCTTATACCAAGGCCGTTACAGGTCAGACACTGCCGCCGCGCAATTTGCGCCAATGCGTTCAACCATGCTCGTATGGTTACCGAATTCTGAAGCCGGAGGCGGAAATGGCGCGTGGAGCGCACCTTGCGCGGTGCCATCGTCTGCACGGCGCAGGCAATGATCTACGATCCTCGGCTGCAGGAAAACTATGGTTCGCAAGGTCGAGCTCGTTCCCTCCGTCGATCCTCGGGCCGATCGGGCTCAAGCGCGAGTGAGACTTCTCAGAGACGCACCCCGGTGGTGGCAAACGCGTGCGCGGCGGGCTCCTGCACGCGATCGAGGATCACCATCCCGGCAACCGCGATCACCACGGCCGCGACGCAGCCAAGCAAAAAAGCCTTCATCCTCAGCCTCCCTCGATTGGACCACGCCATCTATACGACAGGCCCTGCGGCGAGCAAGCTCGTCGATCGCATCAGCCATCCGCCCGCTAGGGGGCTCTTGAACACGGGATCGGCAGAAAGACGCATCGCCCATCGAGCCAAGGGACCGGAGCTCGGCGCTGCTGCGCTGCACGATCCGGAACGGATGCGGGTCTTGCAAGTTTCCTGCAGGCCTGGTGAGCGCATCGGAGGCTTGGCGTGAAATTACCGAGAACGATCCTGTGCTTCGCAGCACTTTGCATTGTCGAGGGCGCCCTGGCCCAGCCGGCGCAAACCAACTCGCCGACGGGGCAAACGCCTCCCGAGGACAAGGGCCAGCTCCAGCCGCAAGGTTGGACGGGTCCGATCAATACCGGCTCGGGTGGTGCGCCGCCCGAAAGCCCCCAGGGCCAGAGTCCGCCCGGAATGCAGCCCGCGCCGGAGGGGTCGTCCAAGACCACGACGGCACCGGCCAAGTAGATCGGTCCGGGATATTCATTTCCGTTGCCTGTTCTGGCAATCTCGAGCGGGTGAATGTCAGCAGGCGGCCAGGAATGAACAGATCGGCTCTGTGCACGAAGGTGGCCGCAGTGCTGTGGGCCATCTTTGCCGCATCGTCCGTGCATGCCGACATGGTCGGACATGGTGGCCCGATACGGGCTCTCGCCGTCTCGCCCAATGGCGACAGCCTTGTCTCCGGCAGCTTCGACACCGCCGTCATCCGCTGGTCGCTGAGGACGGATACGGCAGAGCAAGTGCTGCGGTATCATGCCGATGGCGTCAATGCCGTCGCCTTTGTCAAAGACGGCCGCATGATCACGGCCGGCGCCGATGCGCGCATTGCGGTGTGGACGGCGGGCCGGCCGGAGCCGGACCGGGTGCTGGAGGGACATGTCGCACCGATCGCAGCGCTTGCTGTGTCGTCCGATGGGACGCTTCTCGCATCGGCGTCATGGGACCGGACAGTGCGGCTCTGGTCGCTGTCGGACGGCACCTCCCGCGTGCTCGAAGGGCATACGCAGAACGTCAACGGTGTCGCTTTCCTGCCGGACGGCAGGCTCGTCAGTGTCGGCTACGATCTTGCGCTGCGCATCTGGCGTCTGCCGGATGGCCAACCTGACATCGTGACTTTGCCGGCGCCGCTGAACGCGGTAGCTGTCGCGCCGGATGGTGAAATCGTCACGGGCGCGGTCGATGGCAGGCTGCGCATGCTGACAACGGACGGCAAGGTCAGCGGCGAAGTCGCGGCCAGTCCGACGCCGGTGGTGGCCTTGGCCATGTCGGCGGACGGTGCGCTGATCGCTGCGGCCGGGATCGGCGGCACGGTGGCGATCATCGATCGCAAGTCGCGCAACCTGCTGCGCACCCTGGTTGGGCCCGGGCTGCCGGTGTGGGCGGTCGCCTTCCTTGCCGATCGCGAGACACTGATGACGGGTGGTGCGGACGGCAGAATCAGGCGTTGGAATGCCCGCACCGGCAATCCCATCGGTTCAAGCCTGATCGGCACACCGGCCGACCCGCTTGCGGCCTACGCCGGTGATCACGGCGCCGATGTGTTTCGGGCCTGTGTTGCGTGCCACACGCTCTCGGACAAGGAGGTGCAGCGTGCGGGTCCCACGCTTGCGGGACTCTACGGCCGCAAGATCGCTTCGGTGCCGGGATATCGCTTCTCTGATGCACTGAAGACGATGGACATCGTCTGGACGCCGGAAACCGTCGCACGATTGTTCGAAATCGGGCCGAATGCCTACACCCCCGGCACGAAGATGCCGGAGCAGCGCATCGGCTCGGCCGAGGACCGGCGCGCGCTGACCGACTTTCTGGGCCGCGCGACGTCGAGATGATTGCATTGCGCCGATTCGACGGCGTCCGCTTTAGTCCTTGCCGTTGCGTTCGCGGAGATAGTCATCCGTCGTTCGCGGCGGCGTTCGTTCCGGAACGCCCTTGAACGGATCGAATTGCTGTTCGCTCATGACCACGACGCGGCAGTCCGCGCACATCCTGAGCGCCTCGATTCGCTTGTCGCCGGCCGGATACATCCAGTGCCGGCCTTCGAGCTTGGCGGCGATGCGTTCGATCGTGCTCTTGACGCCGAAGGGCGTGCCGCAGCGGACGCAGAGCGCGGGCTCCTCTTCCTTGATGACAACGGCAGGCGCGCGTGCCGCCCGGAAATCGATCTGCGGCTTGAGGCTGATGACCTTTTCCGGACAGGTGCTCTGGCACAGGCCGCACTGCACGCAGGCATCCTCGATGAATTTCAGCACCGGCCGCTCGGGATCGTCGCGCAATGCGCCGGTCGGGCAGGCCGAGACGCAGGACAGGCACAGCGTGCAGCCATCGGTCTCGACGCTGATTGCGCCGACCGGCGCACCTTGCGGCAGCGCGATGACGTCGACCGGCTGCGGCGCCAGCCGGTGCAGCTCGCTGAGGGCGAACCGCAAGAGGTCGCGCCGCTTGCCGACGGTCTTGAAAGTTGCCGGCGTCGGGACCGCAGCGAGCGTGCCGATATCAGTCAAATGCGCGCCGAGCGCGTCGGGATCGTCGGTTTCGATGGTGGCGAGGCGACGGCCCGCAAATCCAAGGCCGCCGAGGATCGCCTCAGCCATCGCGATCGTCTGCGTCAATCCGGTCACGTCGTGGCGCGGCTTGCCACGGAGCAGGAAGCGCACGGCAGAGACGCCATAGGCGAAGGCGCCGACGATCGCCTCCAGCCCGACCTGCGTGAGCTCGTTGACGGCAAAGGGAAGCACGTTCGCCGGCAGGCCGTCGCCATGCCGCGCGAGGGCGTCGATCAACGGCGTGCCGTGCGGGCTGTCGTGAAAGAGCAGCACCGCATCCGCGCCGCCGGCCTCGCGATAGGCGAGCAGCATGGCGCGAAGTTTATGGAGCTGCGTATCGGCGGGCGGCAGCGCGTAGGAGGCCGCGCTGGTCGGGCAGGCCGCCGCGCATTGGCCGCAGCCCGCGCAGATATTCGGATCGATTGCGACATGATCGCCGACGGGCGTGATCGCCCCGGTCGGGCAAAGATCGAGACAGCGATGGCAGCCCGTGCGCTTCGAGCGCGAATGGGCGCAAAGCGCGGGCGCAACCTCGACATACTTCGGCTTGTCGAAGCTGCCGACGAGATCGCGCGCGGTCAGCACGGCGCGCAGCACCGCGGCGGGATCTTTCGCGTCGGCGCGGAGATAGCCGTCGCGCAGGTCGTGGGCGGGAAACAGTGGCGGACCGCCGGAAAGATCGAGCACGATATCGCAGCGCGAGGTGACCCCGCTTCGCGGCGGGTCGAGCACAAAGCGATCGCGCGAGGAGGGGCGGGGAGGCGCATAATCGTCGATGACAAGTTCGAATGCGCCGAAATGTCCCTTCGCGGAGCGGATCGTGCCCTTCACGATCGGGAACACCGTGGCAACCGGCGGCACCGTGTCATCGAGCTGCTTCAGCATCACGGTGACGTCGAGGTGATCGGCAAGCAGGCGGCCGGCCTCGATCGCGGCCTCATTGCGCCCGTAGATCAGGATGACGCCCTCGCTCGACAAGGTGACGAGAGGATAGTCCGGGGCGGGGATGGAGGCGGATGCAAGCAGAGCGGCCATTTTTGCGCCGGCGTGCGCGCCGTCGCGGGACCAGCCGGCCGTCTCGCGGATATTGACGAAGCCGATCGCATCAGGCCGCTCGCCGGCCTCGTCCGAAAATTGCGCCGCCTGCTGCGTGCAGGCGACCGTCAACACGCCTTCTGTCGCGGCCATGTTGCGGAAATGATCGAGCTCCGCCCCGCAGAGGTGGCGGAAGCTCTTGACCTCGCTGTTCGGACATCCGCGCCGGATCGCAGGCACGTCGAGGCGCATCGTGTCTTCGCACGAGCAGATCAGGATGGTCTTCGACGGCTGCTCCAGGTTAACTCCTCCGCCTTTCGGACGACGACGACGGACTCGCGCCGGCCCTTCGCCTCGTATAGACATTATCCATCGGGAAGAAAAGGAAAGCGGAGGACGGACTGCCGTCGATCCCAGTGAGCCATGTTTCCGCGGCGGAACCGATCCACCTGCCGCCGCCGTTCACATTGGTGCGATTGCGCGAGAGCGGCGACGCTTTTGCCCATGCATGCCGCATCGCACCGGAGAGCGGCGCCGGAACGCTCGTCTATGTCGGCCGCTTCGACCTCGCCGAGTTCGCCGTGGTGCTCGAGCCGGCCGAGCCGTTGCGCAGTGCGCGGCGTGCGTTCTACGCAGGCATGGTCGCGCTCACCGACGCGCTTCGCGCCTATGCACCGCCGAGCAAGCCGATCACGATCGGCTGGCCGGATGCGGTCAGGATCGACGGGGGGCTGGTCGGCGGCGGACGGATGGGTTGGTGTTCCGGAGCTGACGAGGACGCGCCGCCGCCCTGGCTGGTCTTCGGCGCCATGATACGGACGGTTGCCATGAACGATGACGATCCAGGCGTCCACCCGCTGGCCTCGGCGCTTGACCAGGAAGGCTTTGGCGAGGCGGGCGCGGCGCAGATCACGGAAAGCTTCGCCCGGCACCTGATGCTGGCGCTGGACGGCTGGCGGGTCGACGGCTTCGACAGCGTCGCGCGCGACTATCTCACGCGAATGCCACGTGAAAGGCAGACGATTCAGCGCATCGATGATTGCGGCGACCTCCTGACACGCCGCATCGGGACGGAGATGATCGAACGAAGGGACCTCGTCCAGGCGCTCGCGGCGCCGTCCTGGCTCGATCCGACCCTCGGAGGACCGCGCCTGTGAAACTCCTGCGCACCATCGCGCTCGATCCCTCCGACACCTTCGTGTTCGACGTGGCGGCAGAGCCGGGCGAATGGGCCGTCTCCGGCGCCTTCCGCTTCTGGGATTGCGATGGCGGCAAGCTCGAGGGCAAGGCCCGCGCGGCGTTTCGCGGTGGTTTCCTCGGGGTGCAATCCTGGGGCTGGTCGACGCTGGCGCAGATCGTTCCGGCGACCGCGGACGATTACCACGGCCTGGTCGATCTGCTGGCGAGGCAATTGGTCGATCGTTTCGGCGCGCCGGATATGGCGGCAGCGAAAACGGCCGCCGAAGAGGAGGTCGCTTTCGCCCAGTCGCTCTGCAGCCATCCCATCAGCTCGCTTATTGCGGTGCGCCGCACCTCGAGCGACGGGGAGGTCCGCGAGTCGTTCCGCCGGCTGCAGCTCCGGGAAGGGCAGGGGCATGGCAAGGCGTTCTCGTTCATGGAGATGGAGGACGACGTCCAGCCGGACGGCGATCTCAGGCTTGCGGATCTCGGCCGGGAGCCGACCGTCCGATGAACGATTTCTGGATCGCCTGTGGTCACCACCTGCTCGATCGCGACGAGGGCGGCGGCCTGCGTGTCACGGACGAATTTCTCAAGGCCTATTTTGCCCGTCCCGAGCTGATGCCGCCGGACGAGGCGTGTCCGGTCGAACGCCGGCTGCACCGCGAGTTGCTCGCCGACCCGCGCCAGGCCGTCGGCGCCGGCGAGATCGCCGCGATTGCCGATGCGGATGCCAGGGAGAATTGGCAGTTCGTGCTGGCGTTCCGCGATCTTCTGCTGCGGCATCCGACGCTCGAAGCCGCCTATCTTGCCTGGGTGCGATCAGGGGCGAACGATCTGCCGCCGCTGTTCGTCAACCAGCTCGTGCACGTCATCCTGCGCAACGCGCTCGATGGCTGTGACGACCCGTTCGTGCTGCGCGCGGCCGAATTGTTCTTCCGGATCCAGCGCGTTCTCCCACATGAGCACGCTTTGTTGCTGGGAGACGAGGAGGTCGTCGGCGGCCGGAGCCCGACCCCGGTGCTCTCGCTGATGTCGATGCTCGGCGCCACCACCGATGCGGTGGTCGAGGTGTTGGGCGAGGAGAATGCCGAGGCCTATTGGCACCGCAGCGACCAGTTCGACATGGCCCTCGACCTGACCGCCGATGGCCGCGGACCTGTAGCGCTGGCGCAGGCGATGACGCGTTGGGTCTCCCATCTGCTCGGCATCGATGTCGTGATCGAGCCGCTACGGGCGCTGCACGAGGCGAAGCTGACCTGGTATGTCGGGCTCGATGCCGATGCCACGAGGCTCGGCGACCGTCTGTGGCACGGCGAAGAGCTCGGCGAGCGCGACGCCGATCGCGTGCTCGCGCTGTTCCGGCTGACGTTTGCGGATTCCAGCCGTGCCCTCGACGATGTCGGGGATGAGCCGGTCTACCTGATCCTGTCGATGACGGCGGATCAGAAGCTGCGGATGAAGCCACAGAATCTGGTGACCGGGTTGCCGGTGAAGCGGCTGGAGATGGCGACATGAGCCCCGCGGCATTGCCGTCCCTCTCGATTGCCGTCGGCGTCGTGGTCGAGCGGCGCAAAGCCGACTCGCCTTGGGTCGATTTCATCTGGCGCGGAATTGCTGTCCTGCCGGACGAGCCGTCGACCCAACCCTGGACCGTGCTTCGCGAGCAGGACGGCACGACCCTGTTCTATGCCGGAAGCGCGACCATCGATCTCTATCCGTCGGAGACGGCGCGCTATCGCGACAATCTCGCCTCCGGCCGTCCGAGCATCTGGGTCGTGCTGTCGCCCGCGGAAGGCGCCTGGCCCTACGCCGTCACCGCGGTGACCGCCGACCCCGCCGAGGGCGAAGGCTTTACCGAAGCCGCCGACAATCTCGTCGAGGCCGTGCCGATGCCGGAAGTGCTGCGCGAGGCGATTGAAAGCTTCGTGGCCGAGCACCATGTCGAGCGCGAATTCGTCAAGCGCAAGCGGCGCCGTGCCGATCCGGAGGCGCTGGCGCGGCGCGAACATGAAGGCGGACAGGAATGAGTGAGGAGGACTTCCTTGCGCGTTGGTCCCGCCGCAAACAGCAATCGCGAGCGGAGCCGGCAAAGCCTGCCCCGGCGCAGCCCGCGCCGCCGCTCGAATCAAAAGAGGACGAGACTGAATTCGACCTATCGAGTCTGCCCTCGATCGACGAGATCAATGCTGCCACCGACATCACGGCTTTCCTCGGCAAGGGGATTCCTCGGGAGTTGAGCCGTGCGGCCCTTCGCCGCGCTTGGGCGACCGATCCCGCGATTCGCGACTTCGTCGGGCTTGCGGAGAATGCATGGGACTTCAACGACCCGACGGCGATGCCGGGATTTGGCCCGCTGGATTGCTCCTCGGAGGAACTGGCAGCACTGGTCGATCGCATCGTCGGCGGCGTGCGCGAGGCGGCTCAGTCTGCGGCCCAGTCTCTTGCCGAGGCATCGATCGAACCGGCGGATTCTCCGGCGGAATCGCATCAAGCCGATGTGGCACTTGTTTCCAATGTCGTTGAGCCGCCCGATGAGACGCGGCACCAGGCAATTCCTGCTGCAGTGCAACCGGCAGTGGGTGAAGGACCTGCGGATTCTGCGGAGCCGGTGAGGTCCCGCACGCATGGTGGTGCACTGCCGCGCTGACCCACGACCAAAGGCTATAGGGAGAGGCTATGGCAGGCGATTGACCGTAGCAGGAACCCGGATTACGCTACCTACTGCTTTGTAACAAAAGCGATAATCGAGCAGACGGGACTTGGATGGGAGGTCCACGTGCGGGATGACGGGCTTGATCGAGCGATCGATGCCGCAGGCGGCATCGCTCAGCTTGCACGCAAAATAGGCATCAGCCAGCCGTCCGTCTCGAATTGGACCCGTGTGCCCGCACAACGGGTGGTTGCAGTCGAAACGGCGACCGGCGTCTCCCGAAACGATCTGCGGCCCGATCTTTACGGTGAGCAAGCCGGCTCAGCCGAACTCGTCGATTCCATCGATGCGGCGCGCGCGCAGGAATACGCCTTGCTCGCGGTGCTGCTGTCTGCGCCTCCGTCGAAGCGCCTGCTCGATCAGCTCGCCGCGCTCAGCGGAGACGCGACGCCGCTCGGGCGCGCGCATGCGGCGCTTGCCGAGGCCGCCTCGAACGCCGTCCCAGCGAAGGTCGAGCGGGAGTATTTCGATTTGTTTGTCGGGCTCGGCCGCGGTGAATTGCTGCCCTATGCTTCCTATTATCTCACGGGCTTTCTCAACGAACGGCCCTTGTCGCGCCTGCGCGGCGACCTGATGACGCTCGGCATCGAGCGTATCGCCAACGATTCCGAACCCGAAGATCACGCTGCCATCCTGTGCGAGATCATGTCGGGCCTTGCCGATGGCCGCTTCGATGCCTCGCACGAGGCGCAGCGCGCCTTCTTCGAAAAGCACGTGTCGCCATGGATGGGGCGGTTGTTCGCCGACATCGAGAACGCGGGGACTGCCCGTTTCTATCGCGCAGTCGGCGCGCTCGGCCGCAGTTTCATCGAAATCGAGACGGAAGCATTTACATTCGCCAGCTGACCGAGGCGCTTCGGTCCGGGAGAGATGCGATGAGTGACGAGACGAAAGCAAAGGTCGGACGCCGCGATTTCCTGCGCAAGGTCGGCTTGGGTACCGCCGGTGCCGGCGCGGCGCTTGCGACACCGTTGGTCGGGTCCGCCCAGGCCGACAGTGAAACCAACGATGAGAAGCGCAAGGCGCGCTACAAGGAATCCGATCACGTGAAGACGTTCTACCGCGTCAATCGTTATCCGGCCTGAGAGGGAGGCTGCCGTGCTTATCAAGCGAACACACCAGCGTTCCGATCGCCGCGGTTCCGTCGCCGAATCCCTTGCGGGGCAGGGCGGGGGACTTGATCGCCGCACATTCCTGCGCAAATCCGGTCTGGCCGGCGGCGCGCTCGCCGCGCTCGGGGCCATACCGGTCGGCAACGTGCGAAAGGCGGAGGCGGCCGCCGCCGGCCCGCTCGCGGCCGGCGCCACCGTCAAGAAGAGCATCTGCACGCATTGTGCCGTGGGCTGCACGGTGACGGCGGAAGTCCTCAACGGAGTCTGGATCGGGCAGGAACCGAGCTGGGATTCGCCGATCAACCGTGGCTCGCATTGCGCCAAGGGCGCCTCGGTGCGCGAGCTCGTGCATAGCGATCGCCGCCTGCGCTATCCGATGAAGCTGGTGAACGGGCAGTGGACGCGCGTGTCGTGGGACACGGCGGTGAACGAGATCGGCGACAAGCTGCTGCAGGTTCGCGAGAAATCGGGCAGCGATTCCGTCTATTGGCTCGGCTCGGCCAAGATGACCAACGAAGGAGCCTACCTGTTCCGCAAGTTGGGCGCGTTCTGGGGCACCAACAACACCGATCACCAGGCGCGGATCTGCCACTCCACCACCGTCACCGGCGTCGCCAATACCTGGGGCTACGGCGCGATGACGAACAGCATCAACGACATGCGCAACTCCAAGACGATGCTGTTCATCGGCAGCAACGCGGCGGAAGCGCATCCGGTCAGCATGCAGCACCTGCTCGAATCGAAGGAGCTCAACAAGGCGAATTTCATCGTCTTCGATCCGCGCCTGACTCGCACGGCGGCACATGCCACCGAATATGTCCGCATCCGTCCCGGCACCGACATTCCGGTGCTCTACGGCATGATGTGGCACATCCTGAAGAACGGCTGGGAGGACAAGGAATTCATTGCCCAGCGCGTCTACGGCTTCGACGACCTGCGCAAGGAGGTCGAGAAATGGAATCCGCAGGAGGTCGAGCGCGTCACCGGTGTGCCCGCCGCGCAGCTCGAGCGCGTCGCCAAGACATTCGCGACGGTCAAGCCCGCGACCATCATCTGGTGCATGGGCCAGACCCAGCACACGGTCGGCACCGCCAACGTGCGGGCGAGCTGCATCGCGCTGCTGATGACGGGCAACGTCGGCAAGGCCGGGGCCGGCGCCAACATCCTGCGCGGCCATGACAACGTGCAGGGCGCGACCGATGTCGGGCTCGATATCGTGACGTTGCCGTTCTATTACGGCCTCGCGGAGGGCGCCTGGAAGCACTGGTCCCGGGTCTGGGAGGTCGACTACGACTATCTCGTCTCGCGCTTCGACGAGAAGAAGCAGATGGAGACGCCAGGCATCCCGCTGACGCGCTGGTTCGATGCCGCGCTGTTGCCGAAGGCCGACGTCGCACAGAAGGACAACGTCAAGGCCGTGTTCGTGCAAGGCCATGCCAGCAACAGCATCACGCGCATTCCCGAATCGCTGAAAGGCCTGAAGGCGCTCGAGCTGCTGGTGATCGCCGATCCGCACCCGACCACCTGGGCGTCTCTGGCGGTCGAGGCCGGGCGCAAGGACGGCGTCTATATCCTGCCCGTGGCGACGCAGTTCGAATGCGCGGGATCGCGCGTCGCCTCCAACCGCTCGATGCAATGGGGCGAGCAGATCGTCAAGCCGATCTTCGAATCCAAGGACGACCTCGAGATCATCTATCTGCTGGCGAAGAAGTTCGGCTTCGCCGACAAGATGTTCAAGAACATCAAGGTCGAGAACAATCTTCCGGTCCCCGAGGACGTGCTGCGCGAGATCAACCGTGGAAGCTGGTCGACCGGTTATTGCGGCCAGTCGCCGGAGCGCATCAAGGCGCATATGAAGAACCAGCACAAGTTCGACCTGGTGACGATGCGCGCGCCCAAGGACGATCCGGAAGTCGGCGGCGATTATTACGGCCTGCCTTGGCCGTGCTGGGGTTCGCCCGAGGTGAAGCATCCCGGCTCGCCGCTGCTCTACAACAACAATCTGCACGTCATGGACGGCGGCGGCGCATTCCGTCCGCGCTTCGGCATCGAGCGCGAGGAGAAGCTGCCCGACGGCACGACGCGGAAGGTGAGCCTGCTCGCCGACAAGTCTTTCTCCAAGGGATCGGAGATCGAGGACGGCTATCCCGAGTTCACGCTGGCGAGCCTGAAGAAGCTCGGTTGGGACACGGATCTCACCGAGGCCGAGATGGCGACCATCCAGCGGGTCAACCCGGCCAATCCGGATGCGGTGTCTTGGGCGCTCGACCTCTCCGGCGGCATCCAGCGCGTCGCGCTGAAGCATGGCTGCGTGCCCTTCGGCAACGGCAAGGCGCGCATGAATGCGTTCGGTCTACCGGATCCGATCCCGGTGCACCGCGAGCCGATCTACACGCCGCGCGTCGACCTCGTCGAGAAGTATCCGACCTTGCCCGATGCCAAGCAGTTCCGTCTGCCCAACATCGGCTTCTCGGTGCAGAAGGCGGCGGTGGAGAAGGGGATCGCCAAGCAGTTCCCGCTGATCCTCTCCTCCGGACGTCTCGTCGAATACGAAGGCGGCGGCGAGGAAACCCGCACCAATCCGTGGCTCGCCGAATTGCAACAGGACATGTTCATCGAGATCAGCCCGGCTGATGCCGCTGACCGCGGCATCAAGGACGGCGGCTGGGTCTGGGTGAGCGGCGCTGAGAACAACTCGCGGGCCAAGATGAAGGCGATGGTGACCGAACGCGTCGGCAAGGGCGTCGCCTGGATGCCGTTCCATTTCGGCGGCTGGCTCGGCGGTAACGACCTGCGCAAGAACTATCCTGCCGGCACCGACCCGATCGTGCTGGGCGAGAGCGCCAACACGATCACGAGCTACGGCTACGATCCTGCAACCGGCATGCAGGAGCCGAAGGTCACCCTTTGTCAGATCGTCGCAGCCTGAGAGGAGCACGCACATGGCTCGGATGAAATTTCTCTGCGACGCTGATCGCTGCATCGAGTGCAACGCCTGCGTCACCGCCTGCAAGAACGAGCACGAGGTGCCCTGGGGCATCAACCGGCGGCGTGTCGTCACCATCAACGACGGCAAGCCGGGCGAGCGCTCGATCTCGATGGCCTGCATGCACTGCACGGACGCGCCCTGCGCGGCGGTGTGTCCGGTGAACTGCTTCTACACCACGGCCGATGCCGTGGTGCTGCACTCCAAGGACCTCTGTATCGGCTGCGGCTATTGCTTCTACGCCTGTCCGTTCGGCGCGCCGCAATATCCAAAGGTCGGAAACTTCGGCTCGCGGGGCAAGATGGACAAGTGCACCTATTGCGCCGGCGGCCCGGAGGCCGACGGCAGCAAGGAGGAATACGCGAAATACGGTGCGAACCGGCTGGCCGAAGGCAAGCTGCCGCTCTGCGCGGAAATGTGCTCGACCAAATCGTTGCTTGCGGGCGACGGCGAGATCATCGCGCAGATCTACAAGGAGCGCGTCATGAAGCGCGGCTACGGCTCCGGTGCGTGGGGCTGGAAGACCGCATATCGCGAGGCGATCGAGTCCTGAGGTGGCAACAGAAGGGCGCGCAAATACCGGGGAGGACGTGATGGCGTCATTTGGAAGGTTCATTCGCCTGGCGTTCGGCGTTTGCACGCTGCTTCTCTTGGCGATGGCGGCGCCTGCGAGTGCTCAGCAGGTCAATCCGACTGCAAGCGCGGTCAAGGAGCAGCAGCTTCTGCAGGAGCTGAACCGGATTCAAGGGCGTGTCAGCATTCCGGATCAGCGGTCCGGCGTTCTCGAGCAGCCGCAGGGGCGGGAATGGCGGGAATTCCGCATGGTGACGCTGCCCTGGATCGGCGGCGTTGCCATCATCGGCATGATCGCCCTGATCATGATCTTCTATCTCACCCGCGGCATGGTTCGACTGGAAAGCGGCCGCTCGGGCCGCACCATCGTGCGCTTCAACGGTTTCGAACGTTTCGTGCACTGGATGACGGCAACCTGCTTCATCATCCTGGCGATCTCTGGCCTCAACGTCACCTTTGGCCGGCAACTGCTATTGCCGCTGATCGGTTTCGAGGCCTTTTCCGAATGGTCGCAATGGGCCAAATACGCCCACAATTATCTGAGTTTCCCGTTCACGCTGGGGGTCGTCCTGATCTTCCTGATGTGGATCGGCGGCAACATTCCCAGCAAGGTGGATATCGAATGGGCCAAGCGGGGTGGCGGCCTGATCGGGCATGACCATCCGCCGGCCAATCGCTTCAATGGCGGCCAGAAAATGATCTACTGGATCGTCGTGATCGGTGGTGGGCTCGTCGCGGCGAGCGGCTATGCGCTGATGTTCCCGTTCTACGGCACAGGTATCGAAAGCATGCAGATGGCCCAGATCGTCCACTCCATTGTGGCGGTCCTGTTCGTCGCGGCGATGATCGGGCACATCTATATCGGCACCATCGGCATGGAAGGTGCGTTCGCGGCCATGGGCTCGGGCGAAGTCGACGTCAACTGGGCGCGCGAGCACCACAGCCTCTGGCTCGACGAGCAGATGGCGCGAACGGGACCGAACGACGGGCAGCGGCAACCCGCGACCGCAGCGGCCGAATAAAGCGAGCCTGCCCGCCTACCGCAGCTCTTTCGCAAACAAAACGGAGCGGTCCTGCAGCTCCTGCTCGGGAAGCTTGTCGGCCCGTCCCGTTGCATGTCTTGAATGGACGCCATGCCGGGCTGACCGAAGTGAGGCACTGGATGCGGCCTGAATACGCTATTGGCCGCACCGGCGAGAAGCATGGCTGCGATTAGCGAGAGCATGAGGAGTTTCATGCGCGTCTCCGTCTGCCATCTCCACCCGGCACGATGAATACATCCGGATCGTCGAATCGGATGTGAGCCGCTTCACAGCGATGGGTTCCGTGGGCCGAGCTCCCCTGACGACAGTCAACTTCGGCGTCAAACTGGACATCTGCTTGCCACTACGAGCGCCCATCCCGCATCGGCGCGGTGATCCGCTGAGGCGGAATTCCCCCATCAGGCCAGCCATTTGGCTCGCATTCCGTCGGCTCGTCAGGGATCAGCGCGAAACTGGTCCGGCTCTTGCTCTTGTCAGTATGAGAAATCTTGATAAACGTCATACTGTAAAGGCGGGCGAATGGAACGAGTAGCGATGCGGACTTTGCGGGCGGTCGAGCCCGGAACGGTGGCGCTGCTTGGCGGGCTCGTCGCCGCCAACATCGCCGCATGGGCCTGGGCCTTCACGCTGTTCGGCGAGCGGCCGACGGTGATGGCGACCGCCTTGCTGGCCTGGGTGTTCGGCCTGCGTCACGCCGTCGATGCCGACCACATTGCCGCGATCGACAACGTCGTGCGCAAGCTGATGCACGGCGGCGAGACGCCGCGCAGTGTCGGCCTCTATTTCGCGCTCGGCCATTCCACCGTTGTCGTGGTGGCGACCATGCTGCTGGCACTGGGCGTCGTGAGCCTTGGCGGCGACAGCCTGCTCAAGGAGGTCGGCGGTCTCATCGGCACCTCAGTCTCGGCGCTGTTCCTGCTTGCGGTTGCCGCGATCAACCTCGTCATTTTCGTCGGCCTGTGGCGGACGTTTCGCGCGGCGCGGGAGCATGGCGTTCACGATGCTGCGCAGCTCGATGCGCTGCTTGCCAGCCGCGGTATTCTGGCCCGGCTGCTCGGCCCGATGTTCCGCCTGGTCACGAAGCCCTGGCACATGTACCCGCTCGGCTTCCTGTTCGGCCTCGGCTTCGACACCGCAACGGAGATCAGCCTGCTCAGCATCTCCGCCAGCGAAGCCGCGCGCGGCGCCTCGCTCGCCGATGTGCTGGTTTTCCCCGCGCTGTTCGCTGCAGGCATGGCGCTGGTCGACGCGGCCGATTCCGCGCTGATGGTGAGCGCCTATCGCTGGGCCTTCGTCGATCCCTTGCGCAAGCTCTGGTACAACCTCACGATCACCGGCGCCTCCGTCGCGGTTGCACTGTTCATCGGCGGGATCGAAGCGCTCGGCCTGATCGGCGAGCGGCTCGGTCTCTCCGGCGGCGCATGGGCGCTGGTCGAGGACCTCAACGAGTCGCTTGCCAATGTCGGCTTTGTCGTGATCGCGCTGTTTGCGGTCGCATGGCTCGTCTCGGTCGTGCTCTATCGCCGCATGTTCGGGAACGAGCCTCGCCGCGCCGGCACGAAAGTTTTGGAATGCACCGATGCGACCGAGGCGGCCTGAGCACGGTCGTCACGGCGTCGCTTTGACGGCACTCTCGGTCTTGGCGCTGCTCGCGGATGACGGCCGCGCCCTCGCACAGAGCAATGACGCCTCACGCGAACTGCCGCCGGTCGAGGTCAGTGGCGGCGCCGCGCCCGGGCGCAAGATGACGGCCGCATCGCGCCGTGCCGCCAGACCGCCCGCGGCCGGCCGCCGCATCTTCGTGTCTTCCGCGACGGCGCAGGCGTCGGATCCGCGCAGCGCCGGCTCGGGTGCAAGGGCCGCAGCCGGCATGGCCAGCGAGATCACCGTCTCCGGCGACGAGATCAACGCACGCCCGTTCACACGGCCGGGCGAGGCGCTCGAAGCCGTGCCCGGTCTGATCGTGACGCAGCATTCCGGCGAGGGCAAAGCCAACCAGTATTTCCTGCGTGGGTACAATCTCGACCACGGCACCGATCTGGCGATCATCGTCGACGGCGTCCCCGTCAACATGCGCACCCACGCGCATGGCCAGGGCTATGCCGATCTCAACTGGCTGATCCCGGAAACCATCGCCGCAATGGACGTGCGCAAGGGACCTTACTTCGCCGACGAAGGCGACTTCGCCTCGGTCGGAAGCGTTCACATCGGCCTGATCGACAGCACAAGGCGGCTGGCGCAGGTGAGCGCCGGCGGCTTCGGTTACCGCCGTCTGCTCGGCATGGATTCCGCGAAAGTTGGCGACGGTTCGCTGCTGGTGGCCGGCGAGATCGGTACCTACGACGGCCCGTGGGACGATGCGGACAAATTGCGAAAGCTCAACGGCCTCGTGCGCTACAGCCAGGGCACCGCGACCGACGGCATGTCGGTCACCGGCATGGCCTACGTCAACAAATGGAATTCGACCGACCAGGTGCCGCAGCGCGCCATCACCAGCGGGCTGCTCGGCCGGTACGGTTCGGAAGATCCGAGCGACGGCGGTCATGCCAACCGCTTTGCGCTGTCCGGGCGCATCGCGCAGACCGACGACATCGGTTCATGGAAGGCCAACGCCTATCTGGTGAAGAGCCAGCTCGACCTCTTCAACAATTTCACTTACTTCCTCGACGATCCCGTGCTCGGCGACCAGTTCCACCAGCACGACGACCGCTTGATGACGGGCGCCAACCTCTCGCGCACGCTGAACGGCTCCTTTGCCGGCCTGCCGATGCAGACCATTTTCGGTCTGCAATCGCGCTATGATGCGATCGACCTCGCGCTCACCAATACGTTCCGGCGCGGCTTCATCGGCAATATCCGCAGCGACAAGGTCGGCGAGGGCAGCGTCGGGGTATATGCCGAAAACACGGTGCGCTGGACCGACTGGCTCAGGACGACGTTGGGCTGGCGGGGCGATTATTACGCCGCCGACGTTACTTCTCTGTTCAACGCCGCAAATTCCGGTCGCGCCGATGCCGCGCTCGGCAGCCCGAAATTCAGGATGGTGCTTGGTCCGTTCGAACGGACCGAATTCTTCCTCGGCGCCGGCTACGGCATGCACTCGAACGACGCCCGCGGTGCGACCACGACGGAAGATCCCACCGATCCCGCGACAAGGCTCACGCCGTCGCCGCTCCTGGTGCGCACCAGAGGCGCGGAGGTCGGGGTTCGCAGCAGGATCATTCCCGGCCTCGACAGCTCTCTCAGCCTCTTCATCCTGGATCAGGATTCCGAGATCCTGTTCTCCGGCGATGCCGGCGATACCTCGGCAACCCGCGCCAGCCGCCGCTACGGCTTCGAGTGGACCAATCATTACCGGCCGCGGTCCTGGATCGACATCGATGTGGATCTTGCAATGACGCATGCGCGCTTCCGCGGCCATGACGGCGAGCAGGCCGCGGTCTATGCCTCGCTCGCCGGCTATCCCGAGGCGCAGATCGGCAATGCGCCCGGCAACTACATTCCCAATGCCCCCGCGATGGTGGCATCGGCTGGAATAACGCTCGGCGAGAAGACCGGCTGGTTCGGCAGCGCGCGCTGGCGCTACATCGGCGCGAGCCCGTTGACCGAGGACAATGCGTTCCGCTCGCGACCGACCGGCATCGTCAACGCGCGGCTCGGCTACCGCAGCGAGAACGGCTGGCGAATCCAGTTCGACGTGCTCAACCTCTTCAACAGCAAGGCGAACCAGATCACCTATGCCTATGGCTCGCTGTTGAAGACCGACACGCTCTACAATCTCTGCACATCAGGCACCGCGCCGGCGGCCGTTTGTCAGAACGGCGTGATGGACTACGTGCTGCATCCGGTGGAGCCACTGACGTTCCGCGTCACTGTGGCCGGTACGTTTTAGGTTCATTGCGCGAGCGGTTTACCGGGCGAGCCTGCCAAAGCAATGACCTTCACCGTTGGTCGGACATCGTCAGCCGGTTGCGGGCTGGAGGGCGGGTCCTGCGCCCGGCGATGGCCGGCACGAGCGTGGGCGCTTCCCCGGCCAGACGGAGCGCGAAATAGGCAATGGTCGCTTGAAGGCCGTCCTTCAATGCCACCCGCGGACGCCATCCCAGAATCTTCTCGGCGGCATCGATCACGGGCTTGCGGCGCTTGGGATCGTCCTTCGGCAGGGGCTCGAAGCGCAGCGGCGACGCCGATTCGGTGCATGCCAGCACTTCACGGGCGATGGCCTCGATCGTGACCTCGTGCGGATTGCCGAGATTGCATGGGCCGGTGACCGAGGCGGGGCTCTCCATCAGGAGCTGAAGCCCCCGCACGAGATCGTCGACGAAGCAGAAGCTGCGCGTCTGCGTGCCCTTGCCGTAGATCGTGATCGGCTCTCCGCGCAAGGCCTGCACGATGAAGTTGGAGACGACGCGGCCGTCATTCTCGAGCATGCGCGGCCCGTAGGTGTTGAAGATGCGCGCGACCTTGATCTCCGTCCCGTGCATCCGCCGGTAGTCGAACATCAGCGTCTCCGCGGCCCGCTTGCCTTCGTCGTAACAGGCCCGCGGCCCGACCGGATTGACGTTGCCGAGATAGGACTCCGGCTGCGGGTGCACCTCCGGGTCGCCGTAGACCTCGCTGGTGGAGGCCTGAAGGATCCGGGCGCCCTTCTGCCGTGCCAGTTCGAGCAGGTTGATCGAGCCGAGCACGCAGGTTTTCATCGTCCCGACCGGATCGACTTGATAGTGGCGGGGCGATGCCGGGCAGGCGAGGCTGTAGATCCGGTCGATCCCGCCCTCGATCTCGATGGGATCGCGCACGTCATGCTCGATGAAGCGGAAGTTCGGATGGTTGAGCAGGGGCCGGATGTTGTCGGTGGTTCCCGTGAACAAATTGTCCAGGCAGATCACCATGCTGCCGCGTTGCAGGAGCGCGTCGCAGAGATGCGATCCGATGAAGCCGGCGCCGCCGGCGACCAGGACCGTCGGCGAGCGGCGCGATGCGTGGATGCGGGTCTGGAGCGTCATGACGTGGCCTTTCAGAGTTGGGCGACCTGCATGGGACGAACAACAGGGAGTGGTGCCGTCTTGCGGCGGCGCCGCGCGGCTGCCTCGGCATAATAGGTCTCCAGCTGCCGTGCGCGATGGTCGGGCGTGTGGTCGGCGAGAACCCGCCGCCGCGCGTTGTGTGCGATCGTGCGCCGTTGTTCTTCCGGCATATCGCGCAGGATCTCGACGACCTCGCGCGGGCTGGCTGCCAGCAGGATTTCCTTCGAGGGCGCGAAGATCGTCTCGATCCCCGGCCAGCGGTCCGAGATCACGGGCGTGCCGCAGGCCGCCGCCTCGAACAGCCGGACGGACGGGGAGAAGCCCAACGCCTTCATGTCGGCGCGGGTGGCGTTCAGCGTGAAACGCTGCGCCGCGTAGAACTCCGGATGCTGCTTTGGCGAGAGGTGCTCGATCCGAGTGACGTTGGCGGGCCAGGCGATATTGTCCGGATATTGCGCACCGGCGACGACGAATTGATCCGACGGCAGCGTGCGCGCTGGTGCAAGCAACAGCTCCTCGAGAACGGGCTGCCGGTCCTCGCTGTAGGTGCCGAGATAGCCGAGCGCCCATTTCGGCGGCGCCTGCTTCGGCGCGTAGATCTCAGCATCTGCGCTGCAATAAAGCACACGCGCGAGCGGACTGCCGTAGCCCTGCTCGATCATGCCGGGCACCGGTCCGCCGCTGAAGGAGAGATAGAGATCGAAGCGCGGGATCATTGCCGCCGAGAGATAATCGAGGCCTTGCTCCAGCCGCGCCAGAGTGACCGGCGTGTCGATGTCGTAGAACGCCGTGACGCCCCTCGCGTGGGTCGTGGTCCACTCGGCGAGCGCGATGCCGTCAGGGACATAAGAGCCGATGATCACCAGATCGGCATCGCGGATCAGCTTGCCGAACTGGCGCGGAACATCCTGCGAAGACTTGTACAGCTCGACAGTCCAGGCAGAGGGCTTGGTCAGGTCACGGTGATCCCGATACCAGGGCACGTCCCGCTCCAGGAACGTGACGCGGTGACCTCGTCGCGCCAGCGCTTCGATCAGGGCGCGGTAGGTCGTGGCATGACCGTTGCCCCAGGACGAAGTGACCGAAAGACCGATGACGACGATGGAGAGGTTCATTCTGCTGCCTCTACTCGGGAGCTGGGGGCGACGAAGAGATCGTTGAACTGGCGGGCGCGCTGCCGGTAAGTGTGCTGGCTGAGGATGCGTGCGCGGGCACGCCGGGCGATCGACCGGGCCCGCTCGGGATCGAGCGCGGTGAGGTGCTCGGCCACCTCGGCTCCGTCAGCGGCAACCAGCACCTCGCGGCCGGGTTCGAGGAAATGATCGATGCCGGCCCACTGATCGGTGATCAGGCAGGCGCCGGCGCCGATCGCTTCGAACACCCGCGTCGGCGGCGAGAAGCCGTAGCGCGCCATGCTGTCGCGATTGACGTTGAGCGTGGCGAGCGCGGAGCCGAAGAACGCGTTGTGATCGGCGGTGCCGACATGGCCGACCTTGCGCAGATTGGCGGAGGCGTCCTTGTCGTCCCAGCCGGAGCCGCCGAGTACGAAGGACTTCTCGGGCAGGCGGCGTGCAACGTCGAGGAAGAAATGCTCGATGCGCCTCTCGCGGTCGGGCAGGCGGTTCGCCAGCAGGCTGAGATCGCAGGCGAAGCGCGGATTGGGCGGCGACGGAAAATGCGTGGCCGGATCGAGCGCGTTGTAGATCGGTACACAATCCCGCGCGCCCACAGATCGATACGCGGATACGACGCCCTCGCCGCCGCCATAGGTCAGGACCATATCGTAGCACGGGATCGCGCGACGCAGATGATGCTGCGGATCGCTTTCGATCGCCTCGAGCGTGGCGGGAGCATCGACGTCCCAATAGACCCGCGTCAGCCGCGACGGTAGGGCGGCGACGGCGTTCTCCAGCTCGAGATCGAAGACGCCGACGCCGCTGGCCTTGACCAGCATGTCGGCCGATTGTGCGGCGGTGTCGAGCGCACGGCGCCAGCCGTCGGCGGTCGCGGGATAGACGATCACCCTGGCCCAATCCGGTTCGTCGATGTCGCGATGCGACTGGCGGTCGAAGGCGTCGGGCTCGTAGAAGGTGACCTCGTGGCCGAGCGCCGCGATCTCCTTCAGCATGCCGCGGTAATAGGTGGCGGCGCCATTCCAATAGGACGAGACGAGGCTGGATCCGAAGAAACAGATCTTCATGCAACGGCTCCGATGTCGTGCTGAGGCCGTGGCGAACGGCTGGAATCCCTGAGGTCGGTGACGATGTCGATGAGCTGCTCGGCGCGGTGGCGGCACGTATGGCGATCCCTGATGACCCTCAGGCCGGTCTCCACCATCGCGGCAGAGAATTCCGGATCGTCGATGACGGACCGAAGCGCATGCTTCATCTGTTCGCCATCGCCAACGCTGAGATAAGCGCCCTCGGGGAACAGGCCTTCCTCATCCGACCAGGGTGCCGAAACCAGGGGAATGCCGCAGGCCAGCGCCTCGAAGACGCGGATGGTCGGGATGCCCGGAAGCAGCGCGACGTAAGGCCCGCGCGGCACATGGATGGTCGCGCGCGCGCCGGCGAAGGCGATGGGCGCCCAGTGCGCCGGCAGCCAGCCGCCATAACGGATGCCTGCGCGCCTGATGGTGTGGAGTGCGTCATCCGAGTAGCGGACGCCATGGACGCTGGCGCGGAGCTTCAGCTCCGCCGCGGGCTTGACCAGGAACTCGTTCAGCTCGGCGCTGCGCTCGCCATCTCCCCAATTGCCGATCCAGACCAGATCGTCGGTCCGCTCCACTTGCGGCAGTGGATGATACAGCGCGATATCGGCGGCCTCGTGCCAGGTGAAGACCCGGTCGGCCCAGCCGAGCTTCAAATAGATCTGCCGAAGCACCTCGCCGAAGGCGAGCACACCGTCGAAGCCGTCGAGGTCGAATTGCGCAAGCTCCTCGGGCGCGCTGACGGCACGGTGATGAGTGTCGTGAAAGAGCAGGGTGAAGGACCCACCTCGCGCCCGCCTGCGCCCGATCTGCGCGATGAGATCGGGCGAATTCCATTCATGCACGATGACGAGATCGGCGCCCTCTAGCGCCCGGTCGAGATCGAGGCCGGTATCGTAGCGGCGGATGTCGATGCCGGAGAAGAGTGCCGGGATGTCGTCCATGGCACGACTGCCGCCTTCGCGGATCGCGTTCAGCCGGCTCCAGCCGTCGATGGGTTCGAACACGACGACCTCGTGCCCGAGCGCATGGAGCTCGCGCGCATAGCCTCGCAGGAAATGTGCGTTGCCGTTGTTCCAGCACGAGGTGAAGGCATGATAGAACAGGACGCATTTCATGCGCGCACCTCGATTTGGCTGGCCGCCGTGCTCGTCCGGCGCGATGCGATCAGGTCCCGGTAGAGACCCAGATAGGCGCTCGTCATGCGCGTCAGCGAATAGGTCAGGGATTGCTCATAGGCGGCCCGCTGCAGCCGCGCTCGACCCATATCGTCGGCGCAAAGCTCTGCCAGGGCCCGATGCAGCGCCTCGTTGTCGGCGGGATCGACGAACAAGGCTGCGCCGCGCCACAATTCCCGGAACGTCGGGATGTCGGAGAGGACCAGCGCACAGCCCGCGGCCGCGGCTTCCAGCACCGAGAGGCCGAACGGTTCATAGAGCGCGGGGCTGACGAAGATCGCTGCATGCTGCAAGCGCGCCTCCAGCTCTTCATGCGGCAGCTCTCCGAGCCAGGTGACGCCAGCTGGCAGGCGTGCTTCGATAGGACCGGCCACCTCGACCGGCCAATCCAGCCCGGGCGCGGCGGCGGCGAGCGTCTCGATGTTCTTGGCTCGGTCCCACAGCCGTCCTGCTGCGAAAATCAAGTCTTGCTTCCGTCCAGCGAGGGCGCGCGGCGTCATTCCGTTCCAGATCACCGCGCCGCGCGATTGCGGCTGATAGATCGCCGTGATGTCGTCGTGGAAGGCCCGGCTCGGACAGACCCAGGCCTGCGCCGCGTCGAGCGCAGCGGCGACCCGCTCGCTGTAGCGGCGCCATTTGGGCTCGCCAAGCCAGGCCGTATCGCGGCAGGCCAAGGCCCAGGAGTTCACGCAGGAATGCGCCACCAGCACGGTCGGGGCCTGCCAGGCAAAGGTCGCCTCGCGAAAGCTGTTGAGATGCACAACGTCGGGCATCAACCTGGCTTCCAGGTTTGCAAGCACGCGCCTTGCGTCGGAAACGTTTTGGCCCTCCGGGTCCTGCCATTCGAGTGCGACGTCCGTCTCGATCAGGTGAACGCTGGTCTCACGCAGCATCTGACGCTGATCGACCCGTGCCCGCGGGCCCAGCGTTACGAGCGTGACGTCGGCGCCGGACGCAGCGAGACTGGCGGCGAGGGCGCAGGAATAGGTCCAGACGCCGCCGACCGTGTCGGTCGTCATCATGATCCTGATGTCGGCCCCACGGTTCATGAGGCCACCTGGAGTTCGAGGCTGTCGAGCGGCACCGGGCGATCGTTCTGCACGTCGCTGAACTGGTCGAACATCGCGAGATAGTGCCGGTGTGCGCGCTCCCAGGCGACATCGTCGGGCTCGCCCCAGAGCTTGCGGTAGTCGGGAGAGCCGGGATAGGGATAGAGCGGCACCGGATCGTTGGCCCAGACGCCGGCATCCTGCATCGTGCGGCGCCAGCGCTGCACCACGGGATCGTCGTCCTCGGGCACCTCGATCAGATTGGCCTGCACGAAGGGGACGTGACGGCGGGCTTCGACCAGTCGGTCCGCGAGCTGATCCGTCGTCATCTTGCAGTTCTTGGCGAGGGCTGCGCGCCCTTCCACGGTGAGGCTCTCGATGCCGGCTTCGATCGAGACGCAGCCGGCGCGCCCGAGCAGGGCGAGCATGTCGGGCTTCCAGAGGTCGATCCGCGTCTGCACGCCGAACTTCAGCCCGCGCGTCGTCAAGCCCTCGAGGAGCTCGCGATTGGGAAGGAAGATCTCGTCGATGAAGTAGACGTACTCGATGCCGTGACGGCGCAGACGATCGATCTCGTCGAGAATGACCGTGGGCGGCCGCTTGCGATAGGCGTTGCGGAAATTCTCCTTGGCGCAGAACGTGCAATTGTACGGACAGCCGCGCGAGGCCTCCACCTCGGCGCCCGGCGCCGTCGGCTCGGCCTCGAAGCGGTGATGATGGTGGTGGTGACGCCGGATCATCTCGTCAGGCCAGTCGAGCGCGGGCTGATCGCTGAACGCGACCGCCTGCGGGCCGCCATTGACCCGGAGCGACGCACCGTCGGCGAAGCACAGGCTGGGAAAGTCCCGTTCGCCATTGGCGAGACGCAGCAGCGACGCCTCGCACTCGCCCATCACGACGATATCGACGCCGAGCTTCCTCAGGGCGGTCTTCGGCGTAGTCGAGCCATGCGGGCCGACCGCGATCAGGGTCGGCGCAAGGTTCCGCACCGCAATGGCGAGCTGCTGCGGCACGCGCAGCTCGGGCGGCGCGCAGCGCCAGAACAGGTAGGTCGGTGCGGTGGTGAAGACGATCTGGTCCGGTCCAAAGGCGCGCAGCTCGGCTTCGATGTCGCGGAGGGAGAGATCGAACATATGCGCATCGAGCAGCAGCGTGTCGTGGCCCGCCGCCTTCAGATAGTGCTGGGAGATGCCGAGCTCGAGCGGCAGGTGAGGCGAGCGGCAGCCGAAATAGATGCTGCCTGAAAAATCCCAGTTCGGATTGATGAGGGCGACCCGCGTCATGCCAGGGCCTCGCTTCTGTCCTGTGACCCGAAGCGGCTGTCGAGCCAGGTGTGGAGCGAGCGCAGGCCGTCGGCGAGCGGCATTTGCGCCGTCCAGCCGAGCGCGGTGGCGAGCGCCCGCGTGTCGGTCACGTACCAGGGCTGATCGCCCGGCCGCCAGTCCGCAAAGCGATAGCTGACCTTGCGGCCCGTCAGCTCGGTGATGCGGTCGATCAACTCGAGCAGGCTGACCGCATTGGCCGGACCGCCGCCGAGATTGAAGACGCGCCCGCGCGCCAGTGCGATGTGGTCGAGCGCCGCGAGCCAGGCGCTCACCGCGTCCGACACGTGCAGCGCGTCGCGGACCTGCTTGCCGTCGCCATAGATCGTCAGCGGATTGCCGCTTATGGCGCTGAGCAGGAAGTGTGCGATCCAGCCCTGGTCCTCGGTGCCGAATTGCCGCGGCCCGTAGATGCAGCTCATGCGCATCACCACGGTCTGCAGCCCGAACACCCGGGCATAATCGTGGACGTACTGATCGGCGGTGCCCTTGGAGCAACCATAGGGGCTGTAGAAATCGAGCGGGGTGTTCTCCGAAATGCCGTCAGCGAGCAGATCATTGACCGGCGTGTAGCGGCGGCCGGCGAGCGCGATCTCGCCGTCCTCGATCAGGCGTCCGTAAACCTTGTTGGTCGAGGCGAAGATCACCGGCGCCGAGGAATTGTGCGAACGGACCGCTTCCAGCACATTCAGCGTGCCGCGCGCGTTGATCTCGAAATCGGCCGAGGGATCGCTGACGCTGTCGGTCACGGCGACCTGGGCCGCGAGGTGCAGCACGGCCCGTGCCTCGCGCACGGCGTCGATCACCGGAATGGGCTCGCGGATATCGGCCACCGTGATCGCAACGCGGTCGCCATGCCGGGATTTCAGCCATTGCGCGTTCTCGCGCACGCCGGCGCGGGCGAGATTGTCCAGCACCAGCACACGGTCGCCGCGTTCGGCGAGACGGTCGGCGAGATTGCTGCCGATGAAGCCGCAGCCGCCGGTAACAAGGACGGGTCTGTTGTCTTGTTCACTCATCACGCGACCAACCCTCGTTGCAGCAGCTCACGGGTCGCCCGCTCCGCCTGATCGTCGGCGATCTGGTCGGCGAGGTACCCGGCGAGCTCTTCAAGCCCGTCCTTGAACGCGACATGCGGCTCGAAGCCGAGCAGGTCGCGTGACTTGCCGATATCGGCAAAGCAGTGGCGGATGTCGCCGGCACGGTATTTCCGTGTGATTTCGGCAGCGATCTCGCACCGTCCCATCACCTCCGCCAGATCCTCGGCTACCGACAGAATGGTGCGGCTCTGGCCCGAGCCGACGTTGAAGACGTCCTGGGCGTGGTCGGATTCGAGTGCCATGCGGCAGGCGCGGGCGACATCGTGCACGTGGACGAAGTCGCGCCGCTGCAGGCCGTCTTCGAAGACGAGCGGCGGCCGGCCATTGAGCAGCCGCGCGGCGAAGATGGCCAGCACCCCGGTATAGGGATTCGACAGCGCTTGCCGCGGACCGAACACGTTGAAGAAACGCAAGCCGACGGTCGGAATGCCGTAGGCCTTGCCCGTGATCAGGCACATGCGCTCCTGCGCATATTTGTTCAGCGCGTAGATCGAGCTCAAAGACGGCTGCTTGGTCTCAGGCGTAGGCACGGGATCAAGCGCATGGCCTGCATGATCCCGCAGTTCCCACTCGCCTTGGCGAAGCTGCCCGATCGGTCGTTCATCGCAAGCGACGACGTTGCCGACGGCATCGCGATAGAGGCCTTCGCCATAGATGCTCATCGAGGACGCCATCACCAGCCGTGCGACCGGTCGCTTCGCCAGCGCTTGCAGCAGCACGGCGGTGCCGAGCTCGTTCGTCCGGACATAGGGCTCGATGTCGTACATGCTCTGGCCGACGCCGACGGCGGAGGCGAGATGCACGACCATGTCGGCGCCACGCAAGGCCTGTTCGACGGCGACGCTATCCGTGACGTCGCCGACCACGAGCTCGGCGTCGTCGGAGAGATAGGCGGGCCGCTGACGGTTGCCGCCATGGACTTGCGGAGAGAGATTGTCGAGAAGGCGGACATCATAGCCGGCCGCAAGCAGCGCGTCGGCCGTATGCGAACCGATGAATCCCGCGCCCCCAGTGATCAATACTCGCGTCATTCACCGCTCCGTGCCGCATGGGACCGATCCATTCGGACCAGCCGATGATGAGAGTTGAAGCGCGCTTTGCTTGGTCGGGCGACCTGCGCGCCAGTCACGTCTGGGAGTTAGAAGCGGTGCAAGGAATGTTCGTTCCTGCGAAACCTACAAACGAAAATTTCTCTAACCTGGATCAATAACCCAAGTGAATCCCGGGTGGAATCCCGGCTAGAAATGCGCGCCATGAAGCGGCGCCGGCAGGTCGAGATGTCTTGCAACGGTCGCGCCGATGTCGGCAAAGCCGGCGCGCCGGCCGATCGGAGCCGTTGACCGCGCGGTCCACGCCAGGATCGGGACCTGCTCGCGCGTATGATCGGTGCCACTCCAGGTCGGATCGCAGCCATGATCGGCGGTGATGATGAGAAGATCGTCGCTTCGCAGCCGGCTCAGCAACTCGGGGAGGCGGGCATCGAAAGCTTCGAGCGCCGTTGCGTAGCCGGCGACGTCACGGCGGTGGCCGTAGAGCGTGTCGAAATCGATGAAGTTCGCGAACAAAAGCCCGCCTTCTGCAAGGCCTCTCAGCCCATCGAGCGCGGCATCGAAAAGCGCCGCATTGCCGTCGCCGCGCAGGTTTCGCCCGGTGCCGCGATGGGCGAAGATGTCGTCGATCTTGCCGATCGTGACGATGTCGCGGCCGGCAGTTTCTGCAAGGTCGAGGATGGTTCGCTCGGGCGGCGGAACCGAGAAATCGCGCCGGTGCGAGCTGCGCTTGAAATTGCCTGCGTCCGTTCCGACGAACGGACGCGCGATGACGCGGCCGATGTTGAGGGGATCGACCAGCCGCCTCGCGACCGTGCAGACGTCGTAGAGCCGATCGAGCCCGAACGTCTCTTCGTGCGCCGCGATCTGGAACACACTGTCGGCCGAGGTGTAGCAGATCGGCTCGCCGCTGCGCATGTGGCGCTCGCCGAATTCGGCGATGATGTCGGTGCCGGAGGCGTGGCAGTTGCCGAGGATGCCGGGCAGTCCGGCTTGTTCGCACAGCTTCGTTACGAGATCGCGCGGGAAGCAGGGCTGGATCTTTGGAAAATAGCCCCAGTCGAACGCGACAGGCACGCCGGCGATCTCCCAATGGCCGGATGGCGTGTCCTTGCCCCTCGATATCTCGCTGGCGCAGCCATAACGCGAATTTTGAACGCGGCCGTCGAGCCCGGGCGGGACGCGCCCCGTCGCAAGGCGGCAGGCCTCTCCAAGGCCAAGCCCCACGAGATTGGGCAGGCACAGCGGCCCCTCCCGCTGCGGACTATTGGCACGGCCGGCTATGCACGCATCTGCGATGTGCCCGACGGTGTCGGCACCCTCGTCGCCGTAATTGACAGCGTCCGGCGCCGCGCCAATGCCGACGGAATCCATCACCAGGATCAGGGCACGCATGTCGGTTCCCTGATCGGCGGGGAGGTGCCAATGGAAGAGGCGAGACCGGTCTTCGTGCAATAGCGCTCGACCATCTGCGCGCAGAAATCGGCGAACTCGTTCGCGTCGAGCGGCGGGCTGGTGTGATGCGGTTCGAGGCCGCGGTGTTCCGGCGTGAAACAGAACGTCACGGTGACCTCGAACTCGGCCAGCGCATCCATCTGGCGGTCGAACCAGTCCAGCGCATTGGGACGGAAGCTGTCGGCCCATGACAGGCCGGTCCGCAAGTGCCTGACGCCGAAGCGGCGCATCCAGCGCACGGCGTCATCGAGACGATGGTCCTCGAAATGAAACCACTGGCAGAGGCCCATGTCGGCGGCGTATTGGCCGAACAGCTCCGCCGCGGCTTTCGGCGTTCCATCCTCGCGCAGCAGGCCCATGTGGAAATGCCGGTAATAGGAGGACCCCTCGGCCTCCTTGTGACGCGTGGTCGCCTCCCAGGCCGAAGGGAGATCATAGAGGCTGTACCAGTGAATGCGCGGCGCGCGGCCGATCAGAAGGTCGGCGGTGCGCGACAGGCCCCAGGCTTGCACCTCCTCGGCGCCGAACGAGGAGACGCCGACCTCGGTCACCCAGACCGGGAGCGAGGTAACAGCCCTGATTTCATCGATCTTGGCCGGCCATTCTCCGATCTGCCATAAATTCCAGTCGAGCGGAAACCCGTGCACGGCGACGGCGTCGACGTGGTCGAGTACGCCGCGCGCCTGCATGCTGCGCATGAAGGACGGGTCGATCGGCGAGATGCCGCCGAGCACGCGCGGCAAGGTCGGATGCGCGCTGCGGATAGCTTTTCCCGCCGCGAGGGCAAGATTCGCGAACATCGTCCAGTCCGGGTCGATCAGCAGGTCCCAATGCGACTTGTTGTTCGGCTCGTTCCAGATCTTGGCAGCCTCGATCATCGACCCGCCTCCCGTGATGGATAAACCGGTCCGTCAGCCTGCGGCCGTACCGTGTGCCTGCACAGATAGACTTCCTCCTCCGGATGCGCCGCGATGGCAAAGCCGGCGCTGCGCAGCATGGCCTCGACGCAGGCGCGATTGGGCACCCACCAATTGGTGGGATCGTCGGCATATTTGTGCTCGATGAAGTGCAGCTTCGGGTAGCCGGAGGAATCGAACTGCTCGGTAGTCCAGAAGTCGTAGTTCTTTTCGATCGCATCGACATGGCTATCGCCGCGCAGCATCGACTGGAACAGCAGGAGATCGCCGGCGACGTGCTCATGGATCAGGTCCAGCGCCAGCAGCGGGTGTCGCAGATGGTAGAGCACGCCCATGAAGATCACGAGGTCGAACTTCTCACGGAGCTGCCCGACATCATAGGCCGACATCTTGCGGAATTCGATCCTGAGCCCGTTCACTTCGGCCGCGAAGCGGGCCTGGGCCAGATATTCTTCGTCGGTGTCGAGGCCGAGCACGCGTTCGGCGCCGCGCCGCTTCATCTCCATGGCGTAGAAGCCGGCATTGCAGCCGATATCGAGCACGGTCTTGCCTTCGAGCCGGTCGGGGATGATGCCGGAGAAGCGCTGCCACTTCACATTGGGATAGTCGCCGAGGAAGTGCGACGGCGCGGTCGGCACGCCCTTGAGGTCGAGATTGTGAAACCATGGCCCCAGCGCATCGACGCGCTGGCGGATTTCCTCGCGGGAGAGGGCCCCTCGGGTCATGCAATCGCTCCGTTATTCATTGTGATCGGCCGGGCCCCGTCCGATGAGGCGCGGGCCCGCAACGTGGAACGGCCCTCGACGCCCTCGGCGAGCAGGGCCATTGCCGTGCGATAGCCGTCGATGGTGCCGACATCGACGTAGGATTCGCCGGCCTTGACCCCGATGCCGTTGCCGCCGGCGGAAAGATAGGCATTGACCAGCGTCCCAAAATATTCGTCGCGGCGTTCGCGTGCGTGCCACAGCGCCTGGAGCTGGCGGAAGCCGTGCGCCGACATCTTGAAAGCACCCCAGATCCAGCGCGAGGCTGCATTCGGCTGCTTGACCTGGATCTCCGTCACCTGCTCGCCGTCCAGCACCACCGCATCGAAGAATTCGGGGTGCTCGACCGGGAACAGCAGGAACGAGAGGTCTGCGTCGGGTAGGGATTGCAGGGCCGCCTTGGGAAACCAGACCGTGTCGGGCAAGCCGACCATGACGTCCTCGTGCTGCCCGACGACTGTGCTTGCCCTGAACACCGCGTCGCACAGTCCGGAGGCTTCGGGCTGCACCACATAGGCGAGCTCGGCGCTGCCGTAATGGTCGCCGAAATATTCGAGGATGTCGGACTTGCCGGGCGAGATCACGAAGCAGATCTTGTCGGCGCCGCCGAGGATGAGGCGCTCCAGCAGATATTCGGACACGGCGCAGGGACGGTCGGTACCGTCGTCATGCCGGCTGCCGACCGGCAGCAATTCCTTCGAGAAGGCGAGCGGCTGGATACGGCTGCCGCGGCCTGCGGCCGGAACGATGCCCCACATGATCAGGCCTCCTCGATTTGTTGCCGGCTGACGCGGCTCGACGCAATCTGCTCGAGCATCGAGATCAGTTCACGCGCCCGCTTGTCGGATGTGTGCTGGTCCATGGTGCGGTCATAAGCGCGCAGGGCCATGCGTCTGAGCTCGGCATCCGGCATCGCGAGTGCGGCAAGCGCGTCGTGCTCATCGCGTGCGATCAGGATCTCCTCTCCGGGCGCGAAGAAGTCCGCTATTCCGGGCCAGTCGTCGCTCAGCAGCGGGGCACCGCATGCCGCGGCCTCGAACAGCCGGCCCGACGGGCACCAGCCCATCTCCGCCATGGCCCGGCGGGTGACATTGAGGGTCAGCCGCGATGAGGCAAAGAACGGCGCGTGCTCGGACGGCGGCAGGTGCCGCACGAAATAGATGTTGGGCGACCATGGGAAATCGTCCGGATATTGCGCGCCGCCGATCAGGAAACGGAGATCCTGGCGCGCCCGCGCGGGCGCGACCAAGAGCGCCTCGAGCGTGCGCTGGCGATCTTCGGAGTAGGTGCCGAGATAGGACAAATCGGCGCGATAATGCGGCTGCGGCGCGACCGGATGGTGGATGTCTGTGTCGACATGCCCATAAAGCGGCCGCGTGTCGCGCGCGCCGAGCCTGTTGCGGAATTCGTCCGCAACGTGAGGCCCGCCGGTGAAGCTGAGCACCATCGCGAAGTCCCGCAGGCCGCGCGGGCCGATATAAGGGACAGCCTCGCCGGCGATGAGCCTTGCCAGCGTGACCGGCGTATCGAGGTCGTAGAACACGGGAACGGCACTACCCTCAGCGAGGATCAGCTCGGTCGCGGCGATCGCATCGGGACAATAGGAGGTCACGATCGCGACGTCGGCGTCACGGACTTCGGCGCTTGCCGCCTGCCGCACATCGTCCCAGTTCGCGAACAGCCGGAGCGCGCCGCCCGGCAGTTCGTAGAGATCGCGGGCACCGGCATAATAGGGCACGTCGCGCTCGAAGAAGACGACGCTGTGTCCCGAACGCGCGAGATGCTTGCAGAGGCCGCGCCACAAGGTGGCGTGACCGTTGCCCCAGGACGAGGAGATTGTCAGGCCGAAGATGACGATCTTCACGCCGGCACCCGCTTGTTGATCCCGGTGATCTTCATGCCGCTTCTGTCGGCGCGGAGCGTGCTGATGCTGGCCGGATCGATCTCGATCGAAAGAAACTGGTCGAGCGGCGTGCGCGAATAGTGCAGCAGCGCGGCGCGGATCGGCTCGGCGTGGCTGACGAGGACGACGGTGTCGAGATTGCGATCGGCACGCAGCTGCTCCAGATGAGCGACCATGCGGCTCTGAAGCGACCGCATGCTCTCGCCGCCGGGCGGGCGGCTGGTGCCGCGTCGCCCATTCCAGCGTGACCATCGGGGATCCGGCGCCAGGTCGTCGAACGATCGTCCGGTCCATTCGCCATAATCGAGTTCGTCGAGAGCGGGAACGATCTCGACCGGCAGCCTGAACTGCGCCGCGAGGATGCAGGCCGACTGCATGCAGCGCCGTTGCGGGCTGGACTGAATGAGCGATGGCCGCGGCGCGATGGTGCCGGCACAGCGCGCCATTTCCTCACAGCCGAGATCGTCGAGCGCGACGCCTTTCATCCGGCCGCACAGGATACGGCCGAGCAGGGCATGATGACCGTGGCGGACGAGATGGATGATCCCAGCCATCACGCAAACGCCTTGTCGTCGATGAAGGCGCGCGTTCGCCGTCCGGCCTCCTCGTCGGTGAACTGCTGCGGCGGCGATTTCATGAAATAGCTCGAAGGGCCGGTCAGCGCTCCGGCCTGGCCGCGGTCCATGGCGAGCTTGGCACAGCGCACCGCGTCGATCACGACGCCCGCCGAATTCGGGGAGTCCCAGACCTCGAGCTTGACCTCGGCGCTCAGGGGAACGCCGCCGAACGTCGTTCCCTCTAGGCGGATGAAAGCGAGCTTGCGGTCGGTGAGCCACGGCACGTGGTCGCTCGGTCCGACATGGATGTTGTCGGGGTCCATGGGGACGTCGAACTGGCTGGTCACGGCCTGGGTCTTGGAGATCTTCTTCGAGGCCAGCCGCTCCCGTTCGAGCATGTTCTTGAAATCGGTGTTGCCGCCGACATTGAGCTGGTAAGTGCGGTCGAGCCGCACCCCGCGCTCGCGGAACAGATTGGCGAGCACGCGATGCAGGATGGTGGCACCGACCTGGCTCTTGATGTCGTCGCCGACGATCGGCAGGCCCGCTTCCTCGAAGCGGCGCTGCCAATCCGGATTGGAGGCGATGAAGACCGGAATGCAATTGACGTAGCCGCAGCCGGCCTCGATGGCGCGCGCCGCATACCACTCGCTGGCGCGCTGCGAGCCGACCGGAAGATAGGAGACCAGGACGTCGGTGCGGGACATCGCCAGCACTTCGGACACGTCGGCCTCCGGCACCTCCGCAATCGGAACGTCGTCGGTGAGATAATGTCCGATGCCATCCAGGACCGGACCGCGCTGGACGATCACGCCTGTCGGCGCGACGTCGGAGAAGCGGTGCGTGTTGTTGGGCGGGGCGAAGATCGCATCGGCGACGTCGCGGCCGACCTTGTTGGCGTTGACGTCGAACGCCGAAGCGATCTGGATGTCGCTGATATGGTAACCGCCGAGGTCCGCGTTCATCAGCCCCGGGACCGGCTCGTTCGACTTGGCGTTGCGGTAGTAGGTGAGGCCCTGGACGAAGGAGCTCGCGCAATTGCCGACGCCGACGAGTCCGACGCGCACGCGGCGCCTGTGTTGGAGACGAGAATGCATGGAATGAAGCCCTCCGGAAGCACGCGGCGTCGGTGCAAGAGTCGGTGTAAGTACGTCGGCGAACGTGTGGAAGGTATGTTCGTTCCTGGAAAGGAGATGGCGTGCGGCACGCCTTGGCCGATTCCTCGCGACAAAATGCGACGCGCTTAACATGGGATAAAATCCCGTACCGCCTGCTCGGAACGAACGACTTTCATGATGAAGATGAAGAAGATGATGCTCGCCTCGCGCGAACGCTTTGTACTATCGCGAAGAACAAATCACCCCGCCCCGCGTTTGTCGGCCAATGGTTCGATGCAGTGCGCGGGTTCATCGCCCGGCTAGTCAACGAGGTGTGACATGACGTCCAAGGCGCAAAACAGCGAAGCTCACGAGACTACCGATCACAACGTCATCCAGAAATGGGCCGAGGAGCGCGGCGGGAGGCCGGCGACCGTGAAGGCGACGGAGGAGGATGGCCACGCAGGAATCCTGCGCATTGATTTTGATCCGCCGGACGAAGCGCTGGATCGCATCAGCTGGGACGAGTTCTTCGAAAAGTTCGATGAAGCCGGCATTGCGTTCCTGCATCAGGATCGAACCAAGGACGGCAAGCTCAGTCGATTCCACAAGTTCGTGCGACACTAGCGACCGCGCGACATGGCGGGCGGCTGGGCGGAAGCAATCAGGGCGGGCGATTTCGCACGCGCCTGGACGATCAACGACCGAGATTTGTTGGAGATCGCGCATCCGCCCAAGCACACCGGCCCGCGCCATCTCCAGCGGATCTGGCGTGGCGAGGACCTGAAGGATAAGCACGTGCTGGTGCGCTGCTATCACGGGCTCGGCGACACCATCCAGTTCCTGCGCTTCATGAAGCCGCTTCGCGCGATTGCGCGCAGCGTCACCCTGTGGTGTCAACCCGAGGTGCTGCCGCTGGTCGAGGGCGCAGCGGGCGTCGATCGCGCCGTCCCGCTGCATGATGGTGCGCCCGAGAGCGCTTTCGAGGTCGACATCGAGATCATGGAGGTACCGCACGCCATCAGAGCGCGCCGGGATCAGGTGGAGATGCGCGGTCCTTACCTGGCGCTGCCTCCAATTGCTCTTCCGCCGCTTCGGCGAGAACAAAGTCTGGCCGTCGGCCTGGTCTGGAAAGTCGGTGAGTGGGACAAGCGGCGGGAGGTTCCGGCCGTCTTGCTGCGCAATCTCGCGGGTCCCGGCGTGACGCTCCATTCGCTCCAGCGCGGCGCCAGCGCCGATGAACTCGCGGCGATCGGGGCGCGGGACGTCAGCACGCCCGACATCATAGCTCTCGGCCACCGCCTGCGGCAGCTCGATCTCGTCGTATGTGTCGACACCATGGTGGCGCACCTTGCGGGCGCGCTGGGATGCGAGGCCTGGGTCTTGCTGCATGCCGATTGCGACTGGCGCTGGCCTCAATCCGGCGCGCGTTCGTTCTGGTATCCGAGCCTGCGGCTGTTTCATCAAACACGGCCGGACGACTGGGGTCCTGTCATTGCCGAGGTCCGAAACGGGCTGCAGGCCCGCCTCGAAGCAGGTAGAGCGACCGCAGCGATGTGATTTCCAGGCCATTCTTTCCAAGACATTGCTGAGGAACGAGCGCCGCCCACGCGCTTTGGAGCAACGTCTTCGCGAGGGAAAGACGCTCATGCAAAGTTCCGACGCCGGTGTGTCGACCGCCAGCCTGTCGCGCGTGACAGACGATATCTGGATCGTGAACGACAAGCCGATCAGCGCCGCCGGCCTGCAACTGCCCGTGCGGATGACCGTGATCCGCCTGTCGAATGGCGACCTCGTGCTGCATTCGCCGGTGAGATATTCGCCGGCTCTGCGCCAGGAGCTGGAGCGGCTGGGCACGATCAGATGCCTGCTGGCGCCAAATATTGCGCACTGGATGTTCCTGCCTGAATGGCAGAGGCAGTTGCCGCAGGCAGCGGTCCTTGCCGCGCGCGGCCTTGCGGCGCGCGGGCAGGTGCGGGCGGCGGGCCTGCGTATCGATCGCGAGCTTGGGGATACGACGCCGGAGGAATGGGCCGCCGATCTCGAAACGGTGTCGGTGAATGCTCCGATGTTCTCGGAGATCGAGCTGTTCGACAGACGGAGCCGGACGCTGGTTCTGACCGATCTCGTGCAGAACCTCGATCCCGACCACCTCAGCGCCTCGAATGCGGCTGCGGCGAACCTGCTCGGCATTGCCAGGCCGGACGGGAAGGCCCCGGTCTATCTGCGGCTGCTGCTCCGCCTCGGCGGCCGTTCGGCGCGAGCTGCGGCCGAGCGGCTCGTGAAGCTGGCTCCGGAGCGGGTGATCTTTGCGCATGGTGACTGGTTCGAAACACAGGGAACGGCACGCCTGCGGCGATCCCTGCGCTGGCTGCTTCCGGCGAAGGTCTCGGGACGCGAGCACAGGCAGATGGTCGGCACGCGCGTCGTCATCACCGGCGCCTCCAGTGGAATCGGCCGCGCCGCGGCGCTGGCGTGTGCGCGCGAGGGCGCAAGCGTGGTCCTCGCCGCACGCCGCGGCGAGGTCTTGATGCGGCTTGCTGCCGAGTGCGAGGCGCTCGGAGGCCGCGCGCTGGCCGTGCCAACCGACGTCACTGACGCGGAGGCGGTGCAGCGTCTGGCCGGTGCGGCGGACGAGGCCTTCGGCGGCATCGACGTCTGGATCAACAACGCCGGCACGGGCGTGTTCGGGGCCTATCAGGACGCGGACATCGTGCTTCATCGCCGGACCATCGAGGTCAATCTGCTCGGCACCATGCATGGCGCGTTCGCGGTGCTTCCGATCTTCCTCCGCCAGAACCGCGGTGTCCTGATCAACAACATCTCGCTCGGCGGCTGGGCGCCGACGCCCTTTGCCGCAGCCTACACCGCCAGCAAGTTCGGCCTGCGCGGCTTCACCGCAAGCTTGCGTCAGGAGCTCCGGGCTCATCCCGACATTCACGTCTGTGGCGTCTTTCCGTCCATGGTCGATACGCCGGGCTTCGTCCACGGCGCCAACGTCTCCGGACGAAGGCTCGATCCTGGTCCGCTGCTTTATCAATCCGAAGATGTAGCCCAGACCCTCTTGAGCCTCGTCCGCGCGCCGCGTGACGAGATGGCCGTGGGGTGGCCGGCGCGCGCCGGGCAACTGGCCTATGCGATTGCCCCTGAGATCACCGAGAATATCATAGGAGCTGCATTCCGCTGGCTACTGTCGCGCGCGCGTCCCGCAGCAAGGAACGAAGGCACCTTGCTCGAAGCGGGTCCGCAGGGCACGTCCGTCGACGGCGGCTGGCTGGTGCGGAAGCAGGTTCCGCCGGCCGCTGTGCTCAGCAAGGGGCTCGTGGTGCTCGGGATCGCTGCCGGCCTGGCATTCGCGGCATCGAGGGCGGGCCGTTCCAGGCCCCGCGCGAGGACGCGGCGGCGCCGCGCGTGAGTCCGCGGCAATCTCGCGCCGAGGACCCGACGGCGATGCCCCCCGCCGGACCGCAGATGGCTCCGGCGCCGGAACGAAGCCCCGAAACCGCGCGTTCCTGCGGGAAACATCCGAGGACCAGACGTTGCCGCTCTATCATTTTGATTTGGTGGATTCTGAAACCGTAGCCGACGAGGGAGGTGCCGATTTGCCGGACGACATCAAGGCTCTGGATGTCGCCGAAGAGATTGCGCGGCGCCTGCTCGAGGAGCGTCCCGAGCTCAAGGGCCGCCACTTCTCGATCCTCGTCACGAACGAGGATGGTGAGGAAATCGGCCGGATGCCGCTGGATGTAGTGCACTGAAGCCGTGATCTGACATGACGTTCACGATTGGGGTGATCGCCGACACGCATGGACTGCTGAGGCCCGAGGCGGAGCGCTGCCTCGCCGGCGTCTCGCACATCATCCACGCCGGCGACATCGGCGCCCAGGCGGTGATGGACGGGCTTTGCCGCATCGCACCCGTCACCGCGATCAGGGGAAATGTCGACCGGGGCACGTGGGCTGAACGCTTTCCCGAAACACAAACGCTGCGCCTCGGCGGCCGCAGCTTCCACGTCCTGCACGACCTCAACGAGCTGACGATCGATCCTGCCGAGCTCGAAATCGACGTCGTGGTCTCAGGGCATTCCCACCGCGCGCGGATCGAAACCGTCAACGGCGTGCTTTATCTGAATCCAGGCAGCGCAGGGAAGCGACGCTTCAAGCTGCCGATTACGCTGGCAACGCTGGAGCTCGATTCCGGCGGGCCGCTGCGGCCCGTCATTCATGATCTCGACAGGATCTGACGCTAGGCCGGCGACCGCCGCCTAGTGCGTCTTCGATTTCTGCCACCGCTCCAGATCCAGCGGCGGCCGTTCCGGATCGATCTGTTCCTTCTCGGGATTGCCTTGCCAGGGCTTGTTCGTCTGCCGGTGCGTCGGCATATCGGTCTTCCGGCGTGGATCGTCGAGCGGTGTCTCTCGCGGATCGGTTTCAGGTTCAGTCGCCTTTGGCATGTGTTTCCCCGTCGAGTGTTTCCCCGTCGAGTGTTTCCCTGTCGAGCTCGCAGGATGGCGCTGCGGCAGCACCCTCTGATCAACCCGGGACGCAGCGCGGTGTTCCCTGTCTCGCGCTGCGGCGATCGGCGCAGGAACGACCCCTGCGACAACTCATTGTTCTATTTCGACATTGCGAACCATCGACACAGGAGCAGCACATGTCAAAGATGCCTCCAGTCCCCGAAGAACAGCGGAGCAACAAGGGACCCGGTTCCGATCCGGCCGTCGAGCCGACAGAACGGGAGCCGGGCCGCGAGAATTTCGATACCCAGGGCCGCCACGGCAACATCAAGCAGAACACGACCAACCAGGGCTACCAGCAGGATCGATGATGCTCGACCTCAACATATGCACCAAGAGACAGTCGATGAGCAGGACAGGTCTGGTGCTGCTCGCCGTGCTGGCGACCGCCTCCGCCGGAGCGGCATTCGGGCAGGGAGGTGGCGGCGGGGGAGGAAGCGCCGGTGGCGGGGCGGCCGGGAGCACGTCGTCGGCGCCCGGGACCAACTCGGCCGGGACAGCGCAATCGAGCGGCGGCGCAGGCCCACGGGGATCGACGACGGTCGGGCGACCTGGCAATCCTGCAGGCGGCTCAAATGTCGGACGCATCGACGGGACGGTCACGTCCGGACCCTCGCTGCAGGGCGACGACCAGATTCGCTCGGAGAGCTCCCGCGATTCCGAGGCGGATCGAAAGATCAAAGGCATCTGCAGGGGATGCTGAGCCCATGATGCTGCCCCCTTGATCAGCAGGGCAATCGCATTTGAGATTTTCCCTGCGGCCATCCTTCGAGGCGCCCGCTTGAGGCGGGCTCCTCAGGATGAGGTCGGTGCGCGGCAACAGTTTCAACGGGCACTGACACCGATTAGCCTGATCCTGAGGAGGCGCGTCAGCGCCGTCTCGAAGGACGAGGCGTGCGCGCAGTCCGCCGCCACAAGTCATATGCGATTGCCCTGCCTCTGATCAGGACGCCGGCTTGACCGGCGTCCAGTCCAGGTCCGCATCATCGCGAGGCTCGGGGTCGGCCGGGCAAGGCCTGACCTTCAACTCGTCCTCGAGCACCACCTCGCCCTCGGCATGCTCGACCAACCCCGCCTCATCGGCTTTCTCCAGCGCTTCCTCCTTGGTCGGAAACGTGCGGCTCATCTTGTCTCCGTCCTTGAACAGGGCGTATGCCATGATCGCCTCTCTGGCTTCCGTCGCTACGCACTATGCGATTTCCCTGAGGTTACTCAGGGTCGGCAATCCGAGGCCACCCAAAGCAAGCAAGAACGATCTTCTCGGCATGTGCATCTCCAACATGTGAGCGACAGACGAGCGTGATATCGAACGTTCCTATCGGGAATGAAGCCGATAACCAATCGCGCACGCGTGCCGACGAATGCCTGGCTCGCCTTAACGCATGTTAGTCCCGATGAATTGGCACGATCGATCGCAAGCTCGATCCCAGTGAGATGCTGATCGCCATAGGAACGTGCGCGTGTGGCATGGCTTGATTCCGCATCGGAAGTGCCGAGCCGCGCACGAGTTCACCACATGCAAGACAGACAAAGCAATTTCCCGACGTCCGCAGGCGTCCTTCTCGGACTTGGCCTCGGCGCATTCTTCGACGGCATCGTCTTTCATCAGCTGCTGCAATGGCATCATATGTTAAGCGGCTGGTATCCGCTCAATTCCATCGAGAACATCACCCTCAATACGACTTGGGACGGCATCTTTCACAGTACCGCCTACGTCCTAGTGCTCGCCGGGCTTTTTCTGCTGTGGCAGCGGACACGCCGAAGCGCGCCGCGGTGGTCCGGCTCGCAGTGTTTCGGGACGATCCTGATCGGGTGGGGCATCTTCAATCTCGCTGAAGGCGTGGTCGATCACCAGATCCTGAGATTGCATCAGGTGAACGAGACCGTGCCCGACGGCCAGCGCATTTTCTGGGATATCGGCTTCCTGCTGTGGGGGGCTGCGATGATCTTCATGGGCGTTGCCATGGCACGCGTGGGGGCGCAGGAGGGAGTGCATGCGAAAGGCAGCCTACAGGGTCGTTAGAAACACGCCGCCGGCTCTGGTCTACGTGATCTTTCTGCTGCTGCTCGTGCTCGCAACGGCACCAGCGTTTCGACCAGTGCTGTTCGGCCTCTCCATCGACGATCTCTTGCAGTTGCGCTGTTTTTCGCCGGTCTGAGCGCGGAGGTGACCATGGTGGAGTTCAGGCTTCCTAGAAATTCCCGCGCCCCCACGCGAGGCGCCACCTCGCGAGGCGCCACTTCGCAAAAAGGAACCATGGCTGCGGCGCTCGCTTATCAGACGCGAGTTGGAGGCGCCTGATGGGAAAGAAGCAATTTGCCGCTCTGCCGTTTCGTCTGGACAAGTCGGAGCTGCGGGTGATGCTGATCACGACCAGGCGCAAGCGCAGGTGGAGCGTCCCAAAGGGATCGCCGATGCGCAACAAGGAGCCGCACCTGACGGCTGCGTTCGAAGCCTATGAGGAGGCGGGCCTGGTCGGTATCGTGGCCACGCGCGCACTGGGCAGCTTCAAGCATCGCAAGCGAAAAGGTGATCGCAAGCGGACCATGAGCGTTGCCGTCTTCCCCATGAAGGTGCACGGGCGGGAGCGCTGGTGGCCCGAGAAGGGCGAGCGGGAGGCGATCTGGGTCTCGCCGAAGACGGCGGCGCGCCTGGTGCACAAGGCGCAGCTCCGGCGCCTGATCGCCCGGTTCGCGGCGCAGACGGCGCGCGAGACATCCTCGCCGCTCGGCCGGTGAGGGGTGGTCCGGGATTAGGAACGCGTCGCGCGCCCGATCATTCAAGGTTGATGGACCAACAAACCACGGGGCTCATATCGGAGGAGCGGCCGCCTCACGACATCCTGGCAGCGGCGATCGAGCGACGCCGCGCTGTCCTGTTTGTGGGCGCCGGTGTCTCGATGGCCGTCGGCCTGCCGTCCTGGCAGTCCCTGATCGATCATCTCCTTGACGATCTCGGCCTCGATCGCAACGTCATCGATGGAATGCATGGCGGCTATCAGATGCTCGCGGAATATTATCGGATCAAGCGCGGCGGGATCGGCCCGCTGCGCAGCTGGCTCGACCGCAATTGGCGTGTCGACCCTGAGAAGATCGCCGCTTCAGAGCTGCACCGGATGATCGTCGAGCTGGACTTTCCGGTCATCTACACCACCAATTACGACCGCAATCTCGAAACCGCGTTCGACGTGCTGAACAAGCCCTTTGCGAAGATCAGCAACGCGAAGGAGATCGCGAGCGCTCGTGCCGGTGTCACCCACATCATCAAATTCCACGGCGACTTCGACGACGATGCTTCGCTGGTTCTGACCGAGACCGACTTTCTCAACCGGCTCGCCTTCAATTCCCCGCTCGATATCCGCTTTCGCGCCGATGCGCTGGGCAGCACGCTGCTCTTCGTCGGATACAGCATGTCCGACCCGAACATTCGGCTGTTGCTGCACCGGATCTGGCAGATCTGGGACGAGTCCGGGCACAGCCAGGACCGGCCGAGATCCTTCGTGTTCGTCGCGCAGCGCAATCCGGTGCAGGAGGCCGTGCTCGCGAACTGGGGCATAACCACGATCGCCCCGCCCGACGGCATGGCTGCCGATGACGGTCTCAGGCGGTTGCTGCGCGACATTCGCGAGCGGCGTGACGGCAGGACAGCGCCTAGCTCGGGTCCCGACACCGAGAGACATCGTTAAAGCGTGATGAGATCAGGTTTGATTACGACAAGGTAAGTGCACTCCCTCTCCCGCTTGCGGGAGAGGGCTGGGGAGAGGGTGTTTCCGCAATGGGATGGCCGCCTAGAGGAGAACGCCCTCACCCGCGCCTTCGGCGCGACCTCTCCCGCAAGCGGGAGAGGTTGCACCGAGCCCGTGGCAATCGATTCAACCTAAAGCCATTCCGCTTTAGGGCCGCCGCACGCTGCAGATCTCGTTCGGGGCTGGAGTGAGGCTTGCGGCATATTGCATGTCCAGAAAGCCGGCGCGCCAGCGCTGCGCCATGGCCGTCTCCGACAGGTCGAAGGATTTTTCCGGCCCGGCTTCCTCGCGGCCCGGGCGGTAGCTCAGGAGATAGACCTCGTCGTCGTAGTGGAGGTCCTGAAGCTCGGCGCGAAGCTGACGGGCCTCCAGCGCGTAGCCAAGGCGCTGGAAGGTCTGGTTGCCGAAGGTCAGGTCGCTCTTGCGCTCGGAGGCGGCCTCGAGTCCGTTAGGGACCTTGCCATCACGGGGAAACAGATCGATCACATAGAGGCGGAGCGGGCCTGCAGTCTCCAGGATCGGATCGAACGGTGCGTTCAGCGAGAACCCGCCGTCGCAAAGCCAGCGGCCGGCGATCTGCACCGGAGCGAATTCGGGGAGATACCCGCAGCTGGCCAGGATATGGTCCATCTCGATCCGCTCCGACGCGGAGTCGAAGAACACGGCATCGCCGCTCTCGACGTCCGTGGCGCAGATCGTGATCCGCAGATCGCCGCCGTTCAGACGTCCGAAATCGATCAAGCGCTGCAGGCGTTGCCGGGTCGGGCCGAGATCGTAGAGGCCGCCGTAGTGAGACGCCGGAATGGGGAGGCGGGGGTGGAAGAAACCGTAATGACCAAGCACGCGCGTATTGATCGAGCTCAGCCACGCGAAGGTATGGCGGCCCGCGTTCGGCACGTCGGATGGACTGCTTGGTGCATGCCAATAGCTGCGTAAATTTCGCAGCCGATCGTCGCGCGGGCTCCCCGCGATCAGCGCGGCCGTGATGGCCCCGGCCGACGAACCGGTCACCCAGTCGATCGGCAGCCGAAGAGAGGTGAGTGCTTCGAACACACCACCATGATAGGCGCCGAGGCCGAGACCGCCGGAGAACGCGATGGCGGTGAGAGGACGCTCGGCTGCGGATACGCCGCCTGGCTCAGCTGCACGGTCGGTCAAGACGGGCGCCAGTTGCCGGTCAGGTGGTCGCGCCGATCACCGGTACCTCCTGCAATGGCGCGCACGGCCGTAGCGGAGATTGATCGCGGGAGCGGCGGCGAGCAATCGACATTCATTTCAAAGCTCCAATGCCGACAATGAACGCGGCTCTTGATGCGGTGTTCCAAGGGCTTCGAACGACACGCATCCAAAACAATCTCCGAGCCTCGGCAACGCGGCTACTCGGGCAGAGGCGTATCGGCGATGTCCAGCAGCGCGCCGAGGCCTTGGCGGAGGCGCCGCGTCGCGATGCTGTCGTTGGCAAGGCCGAACACCACGAGCGAGCGCGCGGTCACCGCGTAAGCATGCCCGAACTCGAACTCGGCCATCGGTGCGTCGGGCCGATTGGTATCGATCAAACCCAGCCAGCTGTGTCCTTCGGTGACCTCCGGCAGGGTGAAGTTCACGACGTCGTGGTGCGCGTTGTAGACCAGCAGCATGGTCGCGTCCGAGCCGCGCCGCTTGATCCCGGTCTCCTGCGCGCGGCCGTCGAGCAGCATGCCGAAGCATTTGGCGTTGCCGTCCTGCCATTGCTCCATCGTCATCTCCTCGCCGGACGGCGACAGCCAGGTGACATCCTTGACGTCGAGCTCCTCGTTGTGCGAGCCGACCAGGAAGCGGCTGCGATATAGGATCGGAAACGCCTTGCGGGTGGCGATCAGCTTGCGCACGAACTCGCGCAGGCTGCGGCCGTTCGCGGTGATGCCCATCCAATTGAGCCAGGTGGTCTCGTTGTCCTGGGCGTAAGCGTTGTTGTTGCCGTTCTGGGTGTGCCCGAACTCGTCGCCTGCGAGCAGCATCGGCGTGCCGTGGGACAGCAGCATCGTCGCCAGCAGATTCCGCTTCTGGCGCTCACGCAAGGCGGTGATCTCGGGGTCGTTGGTCGGCCCTTCGGCGCCGCAATTCCAGGAATGGTTGTTGCTGTGACCGTCGCGATTGTCCTCGCCATTCGCCTCGTTGTGCTTGTCGTTGTAGGAGACGAGATCGTTGAGGTTGAAGCCGTCATGCGCGGTGACGAAATTGACGCTGGCCCAGGGCCGGCGTCCGCGCTTGTTGAAGAGGTCGCCGGAGCCCGAGACACGCTTGGCGAAGTCGGCCAGCGTCCCCGGATCGCCCTTCCAGAAGGCGCGCACCGTGTCCCTGAACTTGTCGTTCCACTCGGCCCAGCCCGGCGGGAACTGACCGACCTGGTAGCCACCGGGCCCGATGTCCCAGGGTTCTGCGATCAACTTGACGCTGGAGAGCACGGGATCCTGGCGGCAGGCGTCGAGGAAGCCGCCGCCTTCATCGAAGCCATAGGGTTCGCGCGCCAGGATGGTGGCGAGATCGAAACGGAAGCCGTCGACCCGCATCTCGGTCGCCCAGTAGCGCAAGGAATCGGCGACGAGTTGCAGCACACGCTGATGCGAAAGATTGACGGTGTTTCCGGTGCCGGTGTCGTTGATGTAGTAGCGCTTCTCGTCCGGCAGCAGGCGGTAATAGCTGGCATTGTCGATGCCCTTGAACGACAGGGTCGGGCCGAGCTCGTTGCCTTCGGCGGTGTGATTGTAGACGACGTCAAGAATGACCTCGATGCCATGGGCGTGAAACTGGTTGACCATGGCCTTGAATTCGTTGGCCGACGTCGCCTTCAGATAACGCGGCTCCGGCGCGAAGAAGGCAATGGAGTTGTAGCCCCAGTAATTGCGCAGGCCTTTCTCGACCAGATAGCTGTCGTCGACGAAGGCATGGATCGGCAATAGCTCGGCGCTGGTGATGCCGAGCGAGCGCAAGTAGGCCGGGATTTCCGAATGTGCGAGGCCCGAGAACGTGCCGCGGTCGGCTTCCGGCACCAGCGGATGCAGCTGGGTGAAGCCCTTGACGTGCATCTCGTAGACGATCGTGCGCTCCCACGGCACTTCCGGCTTGCGCGCCACGCCCCAGGTGAAGGCGGGATCGATGACGCGGCATTTTTGCATCAAGGGCGCGCTATCGCGCTCGTCATAGGACAGGTCCTTGTCGGCGTGGTCGAGCCGATAGCCGAACAGCTCCGGCCCCCAGCGGAGCTGGCCGACCAGCTGCCTGGCATAGGGATCGAGCACGAGCTTGTTGGGATTGAAGCGGTGGCCGGCGTCGGGTTGGTAAGGACCATGGACGCGATAGCCGTAGACGGTGCCGGGGCGAGCGGAGGGCAGATAGCCGTGCCAGACCTCGTCGGTATATTCGGGCAGCTCGATGCGCTCGAGCTCGGCTTCGCCGGTATCGTCGAACAGGCAGAGCTCGACCTTGGTGGCGTGGGCGGAGAACAGAGCGAAATTGACGCCGAGCCCATCCCAGGTGGCGCCGAGCGGGAAAGGTCTGCCTTCGGTGATCCGGGTGCGGCGCAGGCGTGAGGCCGTCCGCGTCAGGGCCTCGTCCGAATGTGCTGGCTGGTCCATCTCTGCCCCCGAGTTGCCCGTCAGGATGTCGGCGCAGTCGCGGTAATGGGCTCCACGTCGGCCGGCTTAGACGGCGCGTTGGCTTTTTGCAGAGCCGCCTCCTTGCTGATGGCCGGAATGGAGTTGCCGATCCGCCCGACGATCGCGATCAGCTCAGCGTCCGAAAGTCCGAGCCGTTTCTTGACGAGGCGCACCTGGGCGCGGTCGGTCAGGTCGAGCTTGTTGCGGATCAGTTGCGGCTTCGGGCGGCGCATGGCCACGGCTCCTGTCTGGGGTGGTAACCGCCGCGCTGCTGATTCCGTTCCCGTTGCGCTGCAAATGTCCGGCGTCGGCGCCGTGGAGGAACGAACGCACACGGCTCCGCTTTGTCGCTCCGACGCGCGCAATTGCATGCCGAGGTGGGCATGCCGCGAAAGGGGATGGGCTTGAGTCAAAGACTGGGAATGGCCGAGCAAAGTCGGCGCCATGGTCCTCAGATCGTCGATCATGGGGTCTCGTTCAACCTGTGGGCGCCGACGGCGCGATCGGTCGAGCTGCTCGAAATCGGCCAGCCGCCACGGAAGATGCCGCGCGATGCGGACGGCTGGTATCAGCTGTTGAGCCAAACTGCGCGCGCCGGCACGCGCTATCAGTTCAGGATCAACCAAGACCTCGTCGTGCCCGATCCCGCCTCATGCTTCCAGCCGGACGACGTCGGCGCGCCGAGCGAGGTGGTCGATACGGCCGCGTTGAGGGACCCGGTGCTCTATCCGGGCCGTCCCTGGGCGGAAGCGGTGATCTACGAGCTGCATGTCGGCACCTTCAGCGAAGAGGGGACCTATGCCGGCGTCGAGAAGAAGCTGCCTTATCTCCGCGATCTCGGCATCACCGCCATCGAGCTGATGCCGCTCAACGACGTGCCCGGGCGGCACAATTGGGGCTACGACGGCGTGCTCCTGAACGCGCCGAATGCCCGCTACGGCCGGCCGGAGGATCTCAAGCGGCTGCTGCGGGCCGCGCACGCCCTCGACATCATGGTCTATCTCGACGTCGTCTATAACCATTTCGGGCCGCAGCTGAACTATCTGCATCTCTATGCGGAGAACTTCTTCAACCCGCGCCACACCACCGGCTGGGGGCCCGCTGTCAACCTCGAAGGAGCCGACGGCGCGTTCGTGCGCGGGTTTCTGATCGAGAATGCCCTGATGTGGCTACGCGATTATGGGTTCGACGGCCTGCGCTTCGATGCCGTTCATGCGCTGAAGGACGACTCGAAACGTCATTTCCTGGTCGAGCTCGCCGAGACCCTGCGCAGCCAGCTGGCGGGCCGGCGCATCCATCTGATGCTGGAGAACGAGGCCAATCAGGCGCACCTGCTCGCGCGTTCGCAGGGACGAGCGACGTACTACGATGCGCAATGGGGCGACGACTTCCACAACGCGCTCCATGTCCTGCTCACGGGCGAGGACGAAGGTTATTACCGGGCGTTTGCGGACAAGCCGCTCGAGCATTTGGCGCGATCCCTGACCGAGGGCTTTGCCTATCAGGGCGAGGTGTTTCCCCTGCACGAGGCGCCGCGCGGCGAGCCGAGTGCTCATCTGCCGCCCGAAGCGACCATCTTCTTTGCCCAGAATCACGACCAGGTCGGCAACCGCGCCTTGGGGGAACGTCTGTCCCGGCTGGTCGGTCCGGACAAGCTGGAGCTGGCCCTCGCACTGGTTCTGCTCAGCCCGCATATTCCAATGCTGTTCATGGGCGAGGAAGCGGCAGCCGAAACGCCCTTCCTGTTCTTCGCCGACTGGACCGGCGAAGCCGCCGAACTGACACGGGAAGGCCGCCGCAAGGAGTTTTCGCACTTCAAGGCGTTCGCGACGCCCGAAACGCGCGCCGGGATCCCGGACCCGTGCGACGAAAGAACCTTCCGCGCCTCCAAGCTGGACTGGACCAGCATTGAGCAATCGCCTTCCGGCACCAGGTTCCGGGCATTGACGACGCAGCTATTGAAGATGCGGCATGAGAAGATCGTGCCGCTCATCAAACGCGGGTTCGTCTCGGCGCAGCGACAATTGCTCGGCGCGGATCCTCGGATGGGCGGCGTGGATGTGCGCTGGCAGACGGAGCAGGGCGACGTTCTGCAGATCGTCGCCAATTTCGCCGACCACGAACTGCCGATGCCGTCGCTGGTCGACGGCGAGAGCCTGTGGCGATTGCGCCGTCATGCCGCCGGAGCACTTGGGCCCGGCGATATGATCGTGCGGCTTGGCCGCACGCGCTGACGCGAGACGAGGTCAGCGCTCTCAGGCTAACTGCCGGCACGGCTCGCGACGGCCGGTGAGGGCGAGGTCGCGAACTTGCCGAGCCCGAGGTAGACGAGGCCCGCCACGCCGATTCCGAACAACCAGCTCAGATCGGCGCCGCCGAGCAGATAGATCGAGATCGGCCCCTGCAGCGCGCTGACGAGGCCGTCCTGCACCAGCCATCCGGCAACGAGGCCGGCGAAGAACGCGATCATGCCGGCCCAGTTGATGTCGCCATAGGCGCTGCTCTCCGGCGAGCGATAGAGCTCGGCCACCTCGATCTTGCCCTTGCGCTTGATGAAGAAGTCGGCGAGCACCACGCCGGCCCACGGGCTCATCCACAACAGCAGGCTGATCATCCAATGGTCGAATGCCTTCGCGAACGACGGCGCGAAGATGAAGTAGAGGGTGACCAGATAGCCGGCGACGCCCACGATGACGGTGAGCCAGAAGCGCGAGAGTTTCAGCCCGGCGCTTAAGGCCGCCAGCGCCGCCGAATAGACGTTGAGGATGTTGGTGGCGATCGGGCCGTGCAGCACCATCAGGAGGACAAGGATGCTGACGGGACCGCCGAACACCGCGCTCACCATCTTGGCGGGGTCCGTGTCCAGCGTCGTCGAGGCAATGGTCGCGCCGAGAATGCCGAGCCAGACCGTCGGCACGAACATGCCGACATAGCTGTACCAGAACACGGCTTTCGACGGCGTGGAGCGCGGCACGAAGCGCGAATAGTCGGAGGCCCAGGTGACCCAGGAAATGCCCCAGCCGACGCCGATTGCGGTCATCAGCATCGTCAGCATCGCCAGATGCGCGCCTGGCGGCAGCGAGGTGGTCAGGTTCCAGTTGACGACGCCGGGCCGCGTCCAGGCCAGCACGCTCATCAGCACCATGATGGCGATGGTCGGCGGCACCGTGTACTTCTCGAAGGTGCGGATCGCGTAGAAGCCGTAGACGCCGATCATCACCTGCACCGCCATCACCAGCGTGATGACGATCATCTCGACCAGCCAGGTGTCGGGCACGCCGAACTGGCCGAGGATGCCCATCGAGACCTTGACCGGGAAATAGGTGTTCACGCCGATCCAGCCCAGCGTCATCAGGAACATCAGGATGCTCGGCAGATAGGCGCCACGGACGCCGAAGGCGGACCGGCTCAGCACCATCTGGTTGACGCCGGTCTTGTGCCCCATCACCGTGAAGGTCGCGAAGATCGCGCAGCCCACGATGTTGCCGAGCACGATGACTGCGATCGTCTCCATCAGGCCGAGCTTGAGGATGATGCCGAGCGCGCCGAGCGCCCAATTCACCGGCGCGATGTTGGCGCCGGCCCAGATCCACATCTGCTGCGGCCCGGAGGAGTCCCGGTCCGCGTCGGGAATTGGCTCGATGCTGTGAATATCAGCGCGAAGTTCGGAATCCGTCATGACATCCCCCAATACGAAGCACGCTTCGCATCATCGCAGCATAAATCGTGCCATGGGTCGCGGAGCGGCCGGGCAGGGTGCGTTTCGATGCCGGACGCAGCGAGGCTCGCCTCGGATGCAATTGCGTTTTCGAGCGCGGGGCATGCTGACGCGTCGGCCTGCCGCGGCACGCCGGACCCGCCGGATAGTGGCGATCGATGCACGGCCGGGCAGCGGTACGATGATAAATTAAGCAGCCCAACTCAAAAGCGCAGCACTCGCCTCTAGTCGAATAGGGCAGCGGCGCTGTCGCGACTGGGATGGCCGGCCACGATGCGCTGCATCATCTCGATGAAGAGCGCCTGTTCCCGCTGGCTCAAATCGCCGAGCGTTGCGCGATGCGCCCGCCGTGCTGCGCCCTCGATTTTAACCAGCAGCGCGGCGCCGGCCGGCGTCAGGCGGCACAATCGCGCGCGCCGATCGTCCTTGTTCACCGCGCGCTCGACCAGGTTGCGCGCAGCGAGGCGCTTCAAGGCGCCTGTTGTCGTGGTGCGATCGAGCGCGATATCGCCCGCCAAAGTGGTCTGATCGGCGGTTTCTCGCACCGCCAGCGCCGAGAGCAGGCTGTATTGCAGCGGCGTGACCTCGAATTCGCCGCAGGCTTCCTGAAACAGCGCGACGTGAATCTGGTGCAGCCGGCGGATCAAATAGCCGGGCCGTTCCGACAATGGCCAGGGGCGGTGCTTGCCCCCGCTGCGACTTTTCCTGGCTTGCCGCAATGCACGCTCTCCCAACCCCAGACCGTTCGCGCTTAGCTCGATTCGAACGCGCTCGCCACAACAGGATCATGGCACGAAGCTTGCTTTTATCGAAATGCGAAGCATGCTTCGTAATTCGAGAGCGGGGCAACCGCCTGCGCAACAGTCAAGGAGAGCGCCATGTCCGTCACTGCCAGCTTCGATCTTCTGCTCCGGGGTGGCCGCGTGATCTGTCCGGCCTCCGGCATCGATGGCCTCAAGGACGTCGCCATCCGCAATGGCAAGATCGCGGCGGTCGCATCCGACATTCTACCGACCAGCGCGAAGGAGGTCGTCGATGTCAGCGGCAAGCTGGTGCTGCCCGGGCTGATCGACACCCACGCGCACGTCTATCAATATGTCTCCGGCCGTTTCGGCATGAACCCCGACATGGTGGGCGTGCAGTCCGGCGTGACGACGCTGGTCGACCAGGGCGGTCCGTCCTGCATGACGCTGCCGGGCTTCCGCCATTTCATCGCGGAAGCCTCGGCCTCGCGCGTCTATGCGTTTATCTCCGCCTATCTCGTCGGCGGTCTCGAGGGCCATTTCTATCCGCAGCTCTACAGCCCCGACGGCGTCGACATCGATGCGACCGTCAAGGCGGCAACCGCCAATCTGGATCTCGTGCGCGGCATCAAGGCTCATGCCGAGATCGGCGGCTTCGCGCGCTGGGGCATTCGCGTCATCGAGATGGCGGCCGAGATCGGCAAGCGCGCCGACCTGCCGGTCTATGTGCATTTCGGCCAGCTCTGGGGCCTGCCCGAGAGCGGCGCCAACGGCGAGGACGCCGACACCATCCTCACGCGCGTGATCCCGCTCTTGCGCGAGGGTGACATCCTCGCCCATCCCTTCACGCGCCATCCCGGCGGATTCGTCAACCGCGAGGGCGAGGTGCATCCGGTGATCCAGGCCGCGCTCGACCGCGGCCTCAAGGTCGACGTCGGTCACGGCAGCCATTTCTCCTATCGGCTCGCGAAAAAGGCGATCGCCGCCGGCGTCATTCCGACCACGCTCGGCGCCGACATCCACGGCTACAACACCCATGTGCCCGCGCCGGCGGGAACGCCCGACCAGCACGAGGACGATGAGAACCATCCCTTCGCGGGACAAGCCAAGTTCAGCCTGGTCCAGGCGATGAGCTCGATGATGGCGCTCGGCCTGTCGCTGGAGCAGGTGGTGCCGATGGTCACCTCCAATCCCGCAAAAATGCTTGGCCGCAGCGAGGAGATCGGTGCGCTCAAGATCGGCATGGACGCCGACGTCTCCGTGCTCACGGAGAGAAACGGCCGCTTCGTCCTCAAGGACAACGAGAACAACGAGGTGATTGCCGAGCGCCTGCTGCAGCCGGCGTTCTGCCTGCGCGCCGGCACCCGCTTCGACGCGGTCGCGCCGATCCTGCCGCAAGCCGTCGCGGCATAAGGCCGGGCGGTGGAGGAGAACGCGAAGTTGCGCAACGAGCGAGAATTTCGATCGGGCAGAACGGGGCAGGGCGTTGGCGCGCGGCTGCCGCGCAAGGAAGACGACCGTCTGATGCGCGGCCGCGGCCAATATGTCGGCGACGTCAGGCTCGCCGGTCTTCAGGACGTCGCCTTCGTGCGCAGCCCGCTGGCGCATGCGCGCATCCGCGGCATCCATGTGCCCGAACGCCATCGCGGCAGCGTGTTCACGGCAGCCGATCTCGTCGGCATCAAGCCGATAAGGGCGGTGTCGGGGCTGCCGGGCTTCAAGATCTCTGAGCAGCCGGTGCTGGCGACCGGCAAGGTGCGTCAGGTCGGTGAGCTCGTGGCGATGTGCCTCGCGCCGACCCGCGCCGAGGCCGAGGACATCGCGGCCGCCGTGACGCTCGATCTGGAGGAGCTGCCGGCGATCCATGACATGTTGAAGGCGCGCGAGCCCGGCTCGGCGCTGGTGCACGAACATTGGGGCGACAACGTCTTCCTGGAGACCAATTACGAGGTGGACATCTCCGCAGCGCTCGACGCGCCGATCAAGGTGACGCGCGAGATCTCGACGGCGCGGCAATGCATGTCGCCGCTGGAAGGCCGCGGCGTGGTCGCGACCTTCGACAAGAGGCTCGACCAGCTCACGCTGCATTCGGCGGCGCAGATGCCGCACATCACGCGCAGCGGCCTCGCCGAATGCCTCGGCATGGAGGAGGGGCAGATCCGCGTGATCTCGCCCGACGTCGGCGGCGGTTTCGGTCACAAGGGCATTCTGTTGCCCGAAGAGGTCTGCCTGTCCTGGCTGACGATGCGCTGCGGCCATCCCGTGCGCTGGCTCGAAGACCGCCGCGAGCATCTCGTCGCCAGCTCCAATTGCCGCGAACATCATTACAAAATCACTGTCTATGCTGACCGTGACGGCACGCTGCGCGGCATCGACTGCGAAGCGACGGTCGATTCCGGCGCCTACTCGTCCTATCCGTTCTCGGCCTGCTTGGAGGCCGCGCAGGTCGCCAGCATCCTGCCCGGTCCCTACAAGATGCCGGCCTATCGCTGCCGCACCTTCTCGGTCGCCACCAACAAATGCCCGATCCTGCCCTATCGCGGCGTCGCGCGCACCGGCGTCTGCTTTGCGCTGGAATTGATGCTCGACCTCGTGGCGGCGGAAGCCGGCCTCGAGCCCGGCGAGGTGCGGCTGCGCAATCTGGTGCGCCCCGAACAGATGCCGTTCGACAACATCACCAAGAAGCATTTCGACAGCGGCGATTATCCGGAAGCGATGCGCCGCGCGCTCGCGGCCATCGACATCGACGCCATCCGCGCCAGGCAAAAGCAGGGCGAGGCCGACGGCCGCCGCATCGGCGTCGGCATCTCCATCTATTGCGAGCAGGCCGCGCACGGCACCTCGGTCTATTCCGGCTGGGGCATCCCGATGGTGCCGGGCCATGAGCAGGCCTCGGCGCGCCTGACGCCGGACGGTGGCCTTGAACTGCGCGTCGGCGTGCACTCGCACGGGCAGGGCATGGAGACGACGCTCGCCCAGGTCGCACACGAAATCCTCGGTGTGGATGTCGCGAACATCCGGATCCTCCTCGGCGACACCGCGATGACGCCGTATTCGACCGGCACCTGGGGCTCGCGCTCAATGGTGATGGCGGGTGGTGCGGTCGCGACCGCCTGCCGCGAGCTCGGCGAACGTGCGCGCCGCATCGGTGCGAAACTGTTGCAGCACGATCCGGCCTCCGTGGTGTTGCAGAACGGCGAGGTGCGCGGCGTCAACGGCAGCGTCGGCCTGAAGGCGATCGCCCACACCTGGTATCGCCGCCCGCAGGATTTGCCGCCAGACGTCGATCCCGGCGGGCTCGAGGTCACCCAAGGCTACAAGCCCGTGCGCGACAGCGGCACCTTCAGCTATGCCGCGCATGCAGCCGTGGTCGCGGTCGATCCTGATATCGGCGAGGTCGAGATCCTCGACTATGTGATCGTCGAGGACGGCGGCGTGCTGGTCAATCCGCTCGTCGTCGACGGCCAGATCTATGGCGGCCTCGCGCAAGGCATCGGCACCGCGCTCTACGAGGAAATGCCGTTCGACGCCTCCGGCCAGCCGCTGGCGACGACGCTCGCGGATTACCTGCTGCCCGGCCCGACCGAGATCCCGACCGCGCGCCTCGACCACATGGAGACGCCGTCGCCCTATACGCAATTCGGGGTGAAAGGCATCGGCGAGGGCGGCGCCATCGCACCGCCCGCCGCGATCGCCAATGCCGTCAACGACGCGCTGCGCCCGCTCGGCGTCGAGCTGATGCAGTCGCCGATCACGCCGCATCGCGTCGTCGCGGCGGTGCTGGCTGCGCGTGCGGCCGAGAGGAGTGCGGCATGAAACCCGCGCCCTTTGCTTACGAGCGCCCGCGCGACCTCGATGCGGCCCTATCGATGCTGGCCGCAAGCGGCGGATCGGCGAAGATCATCGCCGGCGGCCAGTCGCTCGGTCCCATGCTCAATCTGCGGCTGGCGCAGCCGGAGCTGATCGTCGACATTTCGGGCCTTGCCGAGCTCAAGCGCGCAGAGGTCTCCGGCGACGAGCTGGTGCTGGGCGCCCTCGTCACCCATGCCGACATCGAGGACGGCCGCACCGCCGACGTGACCCGCGGCGCCATGCGCGGCGTCGCCGCCAATATCGCGTACCGCGCGGTGCGCAACCGCGGCACCATCGGCGGCTCGCTCAGCCATGCCGATCCCGCCGCGGACTGGATCTCGGCGCTGGCGGCCCTGGGTGCGCGCGTGACATTGCGCAGTCTTGCCGGTGCGCGATCGATGGCGGTCGAAGCGTTTGTGGTCGGTGCGCTGGAATCCGCGCTGCATGCCGGCGAGATCGTCGAGGCGGTCCACGTGCCGGCGCGATCGGCGACGGCGCATTGGGGTTATGCCAAGAGCTGCCGCAAGACCGGCGAATTCGCCCATGCGATCGGCGCGATATTGGTCGATCCCGCTGCCGCCTCGGCGCGCGTCGTGATCGGTGCAATCGATACGACGCCGATCGTCATCACCGATGCCGCAGAGCTGTTCGGCGGCCGGATTGCCGCCGATTACAAGCAGCGCTTCGATGTCCGTGCCGCCGATGCCCTGCTCGCAAGCGCCGGCATCGACGATGCCGCGCAGCGCCATATCCATGTCAGCGTGCTGAAGCGCGCCGTTCTGGAGGCCGCGGCATGACCACGATCGCGCTTCAGGTCAATCGCCGCGCGGTGGAGCTGCCCGCCGAGCCGCGCACCAGCCTTGCCGATTTCGTCCGCGACAAGCTCGATCTCACCGGCACGCATCTCGGCTGCGAGCATGGGGTCTGCGGCGCCTGCACCGTGCTGCTCGACGGCGTGCCGGCGCGCTCCTGCATCACCTATGCGGCAGCCTGCGAGGGCGCCGACGTCACCACGATCGAAGGCCTCGACGAGGACGAGATCACGACCGAGTTGCGCGCCGCCTTCACCCGCGAGCATGCGCTTCAGTGCGGCTATTGCACGCCGGGCATGCTGGTCTCGGCGCGCGACCTCGTGCTGCGTCTGCCCGACGCCGACGAGCGCCGCATCCGCGTCGGCCTCAGCGGCAATCTCTGCCGCTGCACCGGCTATGTCGGCATCGTGCGCGCGGTGCAGTCCGTGATCGAGGCGAGGCGCGCGCGCAGTATCGCGCCGCAGGCAGGCGGCGGCCGGACCAGCCTCGGTCCGGTCGGGTCGGGGCGCGCTGCACCCAGCCGCAGCGACCCACCGCTTGCGCAGCAAGCATTGGCCCCTGCCTCAGAGAAGATTGCACCCGGCAGCATCCCCGACTTCACGCCGGCAACCGTGCTCGATCAGCGCTTCACGCTGCTTTATCCGCCGGCAAAGGTGTTCGCGATGTTCGAGGATATCGCAGGCATCGCCGCCTGCCTTCCCGGTGTATCACTGAAGTCGCCGCCAAGGCCGGAGCGCGTGGAAGGATCGATCCGCGTCCGGCTCGGACCGATCGGAGCAAGCTTCGAGGGGGCCGCACGCGTCGAGCGGGATCCCGCGACACTCTCGGGGCGCATCGTCGGCATCGGCACCGACCAGCGCAGCCATTCCGCGACGCAGGGCGAGATCCGTTACCGCCTGCTGCCGCTGGAAGGCGGCGCGGCGACCGCGGTCGAACTGTCGATCGGCTACACGCTCACGGGAATGCTGGCTCAGGTCGGTCGTCCCGGCCTGGTGCGAGACCTTGCAAAACGTCTCGTTGCGGAGTTCGCCGCCAATCTCGACCGCCATATGTCCGGCGCCTCGTCGGGGCAGGCAGCTCCGGCGGAGCTCAGCTTCTGGTCGATTGCATCGGACGTCTTGCGAGCCCGGCTCGCGCAAATGTTTCGCCGCGCCTTCGGAAGAGGTGGCGCGGAATGATCGGCGCGCCGGCGCCGCGGAGTGACGAAGCCTAGACTGCCCTGACATCAACAGCGTGGGATTTGGAGAGACAAACATGACACGAACACTCGGACTGGTTCCGGCAATCGCATTGGCGACGGCCTTGTTCGGCGGCGCCGCGGGGGCGCAGACCATCAAGATCGGCGTCAACGAGCCGCTCACCGGCGCGTTCGCGGCCTCAGGCACTTACGTCGTCAACGGGGCCAAGATCGCCGCCGACGAGATAAATGCCAAGGGCGGCATCCTCGGCAAGAAGATCGAGCTCGTCATCGAGGACAACAAGAGCAACCCGACGGAGGCCGCCGCCGTCGCCGAGAAGCTCATCACCAGCGACAAGGTGCCGGTCCTGATGGGCGCCTGGGGCTCGAGCCTGACGCTCGCGGTGATGCCGAAGCTGATGGAATACGAGACGCCGATGGTGGTGGAGACCTCGTCCTCCGGCAAGATCACGACGACGGGCAATCCCTTCATCTTCCGCATCTCGCCGCCCTCGGCGATCGAGGCCGCGGCGTTCAAGGGCATCGTCGACAAGCTCGCGCTCAAGAAGGTCGACTTCCTCGTCATCAACAATGACTGGGGCCGCGGCACCGCCGAGGACTTCAGCAAGATGATGAAGGAGAAGGGCATCGGCATCGGCCTGGTGGAAACCATGGATCAGGGCGCGCAGGACATGAGCGCGCAGCTCTCCAAGATCAAGAGCTCGGATTCAGAGACCGTCATCGTCACCACCGCAGTCGATCAGCTCACGCTGATCTTCAAGCAAGCCGCGGCATTGGGCTTGAAGAAGCGCATCATCACCACCGGGGGCTCGCAGAACCCGGACCAGATCATCGCGCAAGCTGGCGCTGCCGCCAACGGCACCATGCATCTGACGACGTTCCTGCCCTGGTTCCCGGACAAGACGCCGAACCCGGAAGCCACCAACTATTTCATCGCGGAATGGAAGAAGCGCGGCTTCGACTTCGCGGGCTGCACCGAGAGTTTCCGCGGCTATGACGGCATCCGCACCGTCGCCGCCGCGATCGAGAAGGCCGGCAAGGCCGAGCCGGCCGCGATCAAGGCGGCGCTCTGGAATATCAACATCAAGGGGCTGAACGGTGACATCGTGTTCCGCAAGTCCGGGCCCGAGGGCAAGGAAAGCGGTCAGAGCCAGCCGAACGTCTATCTCATCGAGATCGCCGACGGCAAGATTGAGATGAAGACGCTCTAACGCGCGATGAGATCAGATTCGATGCAGCAACGAGGAGGTGCGCTCCCTCTCCCGCTTGCGGGAGAGGGTTGGGGAGAGGGTGTCTCCGCGGTGGGATTCCCCAAGAGGATAGAACCCTCACCCGGCGCTTCGCGCCGACCTCTCCCGCAAGCGGGAGAGGTAATGCAGAACATCCGGGAACAATCTTGAGCGAATTCCTCCAGCATCTGATCAACATGCTCGTGCTCGGCGGCACCTATGCGCTGCTGGGTATCGGACTGACCTTGATCTTCGGCATCATGAACGTCGTGAACTTCACGCATGGCGTGCTCTACACGTTCGGCGCCTACATCATGTTCATCGTGGTGCAGCAGCTCGGGCTGAACTTCTTTCTCGCGCTGCCCGTGGCCGTGCTGGCCGGATGGCTGCTGGGTGCGGCCATTGAATTGACCTTGCTGCGTCCGCTGCGCGGCTCCGACATCGACACCACCATGCTGGTGATGATCGGCGCCTGGATCGCGATGCAGTCGGGCACGCTGTGGATCTGGGGCGGAGTCGCAAAAGCGGTGGCGACGCCATTCCCGGAGGCGCCGCTGGTGCTGGGGCCGGTCTCCGTTTCATGGCTGCGCCTGTTCGTGCTCGCCGCGGCGGCCATGTTGATCCTGGTGACTTATCTGCTCATCAACAAGACCAGCCTCGGCCGCGCGATGCGGGCGACCTTCCAGGATCACGACACGGCGTCGCTGATGGGCGTGAACGTCGACATGATCTACACCTCGACCTTCGCGATCGGCTCCAGCCTCGCCGCCGCCGCGGGCGCGCTGCTCGGGCCGGTCTACGTGATCTTTCCGCAGATGGGCGATCTCGCCGCGGTCAAGGCTTTCGCCATCGTCATCCTCGGCGGCCTCGGCAACATCACGGGCGCGGTGATCGGCGGCTTCATCCTGGCGCTGGCCGAGGAGCTCGGCGCCGGCTACGTCTCGTCAGGTTACCGCGATGCCATGGGCTTTCTCATCATCATCGCGGTGCTGATCTTCCGGCCGACAGGCCTGTTCGCGCGCGCGGAGCGCGTCGGATGAAGACGATCGTCACGATTCTCGCCGTTGCGGCGCTGGCCTCGGTGCCGCTCTGGCTGCGCGATCCCTATCTGCTCAACGCGCTGATCACGACCGGCATCTTCGTCATCGGCGCGATGAGCCTCAATCTGCTGCTCGGCTTCACCGGCCAGCTCAGCCTCGGTCATATCGCCTTTTTCGGCATCGGCGCCTATGTCAGCGCGCTGACTTCGCTCGGTTTCGACATCGGCCTGCCCGGAGGCTTTCGGCTGGTTCACACGCCCTGGCCGCCGATCATAGGCTTCGTGCTGGCGATCCTGATTGCAGGATTGTGCGGCTATTTCGTCGGTCTGTTGTCGTTCCGCGTCCGCGGCGCCTATTTCGTCATTGTGACGATCTCCTTTGCCGAGGTGGTCCGGCTGGTCGCGCTGAACTGGGTCGAGCTGACGCAGGGCCCGTTGGCGCTGACCAATATCCCGTCCATCGCGTTGCCCTTGCCCGGCTTTGGCGAGCTGACGCTGCGCACGAAATTCCACAACTATTATCTCGTCCTGGTCGTTGCGCTCATCGCCTATCTCCTGATCGCGCGCCTCGTTCATTCCCATTTCGGCCGCTCCATGCGTGGCCTGATGGAGAACGAAACGCTGGCCGTCTCGGTCGGCATCGACGTGACCAGGACGCTGACGATCGCTGCGGTGATCTCCGCCGCGATCGCCGGCGCGGCCGGGAGCCTCTATGCGCACTACATCCGGATCATCGATCCCGAAGTCTTCGCCTTCATCAACACCGTCACCATGGTGATCATGGTCATCAGCGGCGGCAAGGGCTCGCTGGCGGGTCCCGTGGTCGGCGGCCTGATCTTCGGCCTGCTGCCGGTGGCGCTACGTCCGGTGATGGCACCGGAAGCGCAGTGGATCGCCTATGGCGGCGTGCTGATCGCCATCCTATTCGTGTTGCCGCGCGGCATCGTGCCGTCGCTGGCGCAGCGGTTGACCCGGCGACGGCGCGGGACGACGGCGCTGGCACCGGTGACGCTCACTGAAACCGGCGCCAAGGAGCCGGCGTGATGACTGCGCGCAGCATCGCCATGACCATCGATCAGGTCGCGGTCCGCTTCGGCGGGCTGGTCGCGATCTCCGACATGAGCTTTGAGGTCGGCGAGGGCGAGATCGTCAGCCTGATCGGGCCGAACGGCGCCGGCAAGACCACCGCCTTCAACGTCATGACCGGTTTCCTGACGCCGAGCGCAGGCCGAGTGACCTATCGCAACACTGCACTCGCCGGATTGAAGCCGCATGAGATCGCCGATCTCGGCCTGATCCGCACCTTCCAGCGCACCAGCGTCTTCCCGAACGACACCGTCTATGACAACCTCCTGATCGGCCTGCACCGGCAGGGCCGGGTCCGGCTGCTCGACGCCATCCTCGGCCTGCCAGGCGCGCGCGCCTCGGAGCGCAAGCTGCGGCAGCGCGCGAGCGAGCTGCTCGAATGGGTCGGGCTCGAACGCCGCGCCCACGATGCGGCAGGCTCGCTCTCCTACGGCGAGCAGCGCTTGGTCGGCGTCGCGCTGGCGCTGGCGGCCGAGCCGTCGATGCTGCTGCTCGACGAGCCCGTCTCCGGCATGAACGCCTCGGAGACGCACCGTTTCGTCGAGCTGATCCGCAGCATCCGCGACCGCGGCATCACGATTTTGCTGGTCGAGCACGACATGCCGATGGTGATGACCGTCTCGGACCGTATCGTGGTGCTCAACTATGGCCGCATCATCGCCGAAGGGACGCCGGATGTGATCCGCAACGATCCTGCTGTCATCGAAGCCTATCTTGGACATGGAGCAGGACGTGCTTGAGATCCGCGACATGGTCTGCGGCTACGGTGGCGTCACCGCGCTGCGCGGCATCTCGCTCGACGTGAAGGCCGGCCAGCTGGTCGCCCTGATTGGCGCCAACGGAGCCGGCAAGAGCACGACGCTGCGTGCGATTTCCGGCCTGGTGCCGCCGCGCTCGGGCCAGATGAAGTTCGAGGGCATCGACATCACCGGTGCGAGGCCGCCGCGCGTGCTGGCGAGCGGCATCGCCCATTGCCCGGAAGGGCGGCGCGTGTTTCCGCATATGAGCGTCGAGGAAAATCTCGACATGGGGGCTTACCTCCGTCGCGGTTCGGGTGAGATCGCGGCCGACCGCGATCGCATCTACTCGGAATTCCCGCGGCTCGCCGAGCGGCGCAGGCAGGCCGCGGGCACGCTGTCGGGCGGCGAGCAGCAGATGCTCGCGATCGGCCGCGCGCTGATGTCGCGGCCGCGCCTGATCATGTTCGACGAGCCCTCGCTCGGGCTCGCCCCCAATATCGTCGAGCGCACCTTTGCGATCATCCGCGGCATTCGCGATGCCGGCACCACGGTGCTGCTGGTCGAGCAGAACGCCTTCGCCGCGCTCGAGATGTGCGACCACGCCTATCTGCTCGAGAACGGCCGCATCGTGCTATCGGGCGCCGGCAGCGAGCTGATCGCGAACGAGCACGTGCGCAAGGCCTATCTCGGTGGGTGACGACGCCGGATGGATTGACGTCTGCGATCTCGACCGGCTGAAGGCGGAGACCGTCGTCCGCGTCGCCGGGCGCGACCTGCTCGTGATCTGGAACGAGGGCAACGTCGTCGCCTGCGAACGTGCATGCCCGCACGAGCAGGCGGATCTGGCCTTGGGGCAGGTGACGGCCGGGCGCCTCAATTGTCCCCGCCATGCGGCATCATTCGATTTGCGCGATGGCGAAATCAGTGCGGGATGGCCGAGCCGGCCGCTTCGGCTTTATCCGGCGCGGATCATGGACGAGCGAATCTGGATTGAGCTGCAGGAGCGGCAGCCTGGGCGATGATGCCATCATGCCCCTGTTTTGCCCGACGAGTCAAAGCGGCGGCGGCGGTGTCGATCGGCCCTCAAACAGTTCGCCTTTGCAAACAACGACATCGCTACTGTGCATGGGGTTGTTTTTCGCACTTTTAGTCTAGCAGCCGCCGCGCGGCCTCCACCAGGACTCCGTCCGGACGGCGCAAAGCCTCGAGAATGGTGAAATGGTCGGCGCCTTCGACCGAGATGAGCTTGCCCGGCGCTCCCGCCGCCACGCGCCTGTCGTAGAGATTGATCGAATCGCAGACGAGCGCCGGCAGCTCGCTGCTGCCATAGGCGATGTCGAGGCGCTTCCGGGTGACGGGCAAGCGCAGTGGCGACAGCGTGGCGATCTCCTCGTCCGTCAGCTTCAGAGCGTCGTTCAGCCCCGTATCGCGGATCGGCGCGAGATCGTAGACGCCCGAGAGCGCGAGCCCCGCATGGACGCGCGGATGATCCAGCGCCATTGCGACGAGATGGGCGCCGGCGGACCAGCCCGACAGCACGACCGGCCCGGCAACGCCGTAGGACGCGCCGTGCGCCGCGAGCCAGTCGAGCGCGCGCGGGATCTCGGCGACGATCTCGCTGAGGGACACCTCGGGCGCCAGCGAATAGCCGGGGATCGCAACCGACCAGCCATGCGCGGCGACGCCTTCGACCAGCATGGCGAACAGCTCGCGCGAATTGCGCTGCCAGTAGCCGCCATGCAGGAACACCAGGCAAGGCGCATCAGGCTTCGCGGCCGGGTAGAGGTCGATCTTGTTGTTGGCCCGCTCGCCATAGGGCAAGTCGAGATGCGACTTGAGCGTGCCCCGCAGGCGGCTTGAGGCCTCGTTGCGCTCGGCGATCAGGGCCGGGCTGTTCTTGACCGCCGTGTTGTTGTCATAGGCCGCGCTGCGCTCCGCCCGGGACAGTTCGGACCAGCGGTCGCGGGGATCGAGCGGCCGAATTGTCGAATAAGCGTTCTCAACCATGGGAGTCTCCGTTTGCGTCAGGCACTGCGCAAGATCGCTTCGATCTCTTGCGCTGCTGCGAGCAGCGAGCGGTCTTGCCCGCGCGCCGCGATGATCTGAAGGCCGAAGGGAAGCCCGCGCCGATCCGTTCCGCACGGAATCGAGATCGCCGGCAGGCGGGCATGATTGACGAACGGCGTGAACACCGCGTGGGCCCGCGGGCTTGCGGGCTTTCCGCCGATCATATCAGGGCCAAGCTGCGTCAACGGCCAGGCGACGCAGGGGACGGTCGGCGCCAGCAGCACGTCAATTTCGGTGAAGAAGGCGGCGAAGGCGTTGGCGATCGCGGTGCTCGCAAGCAGCGCTGCAGCGACCTCCGCACCCGACCAGGAGAGACCTCGCTCGATCTGCTTGGCAACGTCAGGATCGAAGACAGTCTGATCCTTGCGAAAGCTATCGCCATGGAGCGCCGCGAGGCCCGCATGCTGCAGCGGCATGATCGCATCCTCCGTGGCGCCTGCCGGCCAGATGGGATCGCGTCGTGTAATGTGCAAACCTGCTGCGGAAAGCCGGTCGACCGCGGCGGCGAGGCCACTCGCGACGACGTCGTCGATCGCGACGCCGAGACCAAGGCGCGGCGAGAACGCGATGCGCTGGCTGCCGATCTCTCTGGCCTGCTGCGCAACGACGGCAGACTCCGGATCGCGCGGATCGGCGCCGACCATGGCTTCAAACGCCAGCGCGATATCGGCCGCGTCCGATGCGATCGGCGCGATGACGGAGAGGCCGAAGAACGGTTCGGCGAAACCTGGCCCATAGGGGATCGCGCCATAGGACGGCTTGAAGCCGGCGACCCCGACATGCGCCGGCGGCCTGCGGCTGGAGCCGCCCGCATCGGTACCGATCGCGAGCGGCACCAGGCCGGCCGCAACCGCTGCGGCCGGGCCCCCGGATGAGCCGCCGGGCGTCAAAGCGGGATCGAGCGGATGCCGCGTCGGCCCATATAGCTGCGAGGTCGTCACGCCCTTGCAGGCGAACTCGGAGGTCGCGCCGATGCCGACGACGACGGCGCCGGCCTTGCGCAGCCGCTCGACCGCGACGGCATCGCGCGGCGCGATGAAATCAGCGAACAGGCGCGAGCCCTGCGTCACGCGCCAGCCGCCGACCCAGATGTTGTCCTTAGCGATCACGGGAACACCGGCGAGCGGCATGATCTCGCCCAGACGCAGGCGGTCATCGATCGCCGCCGCATCCGCCAGTGTGCGTGCAGGATCGATCGTGACGACCGCGTTCAAGGCCTTGGCGGCCTCGATGCGGCCGAGCGCGGCTTTCGCGGTCTCGACGGCATTGGTCCGCCGGGCGCTGACCTTGGCAGCGATCTCGCGCGCGCTATTTGTTCGCGTTATCATGGCCTCCCCACATCAATGCCAATGTGCCGCCAAGGGCAAGGCACGCCAGGGCGAAGAAGGCCATGCCGAGGCTGGCCACGCCATCGAGGATCGACACCAGCGCGGGCGCGGCAAGGAGACCGGCATAGGATGCGGTCAGCACCGCGCCGGTGGTCTCGCCGATCCGATCCTGCGGGGCGAGGCGGGCGATCTCGGCGACGAAGACGCCGTTCCAGCCCGACGCCGTCAGGCCGAATAATGCGGCGATGATGAATTGTCCGCTGCGGCCGAGCGAAGCGCCGTTCAGGCCGAGCAGCGCGGCGCAGAAGGCCATGCCGAGGCCGATGACGACGAGGACGGCGCGCGAGGCATCGAGCCGCATGGCGACATAGCCCCAGCCGAGACGGCCGACGAGGCCGCCGGCTTGCGCGCAGGCGAGCGCCATGCCGGCTTCGATATGGCTGAGGCCGAGCTCGCGCGTGCCGAGCGTGACGAAGACCGTGTTGAGCGACACCTGCATCGCGCTGAACGGCATCGAGGCCAGCGCCAGCATCGCGATCCGCCGGTCCGCGATCACCAGCGCCAGTCGCGCGCGGAGATCGAGCTTCGGCGGGGGGGCGACCTTGCCGGCATAGGCCGGCCGCAACCGTTCGAACAGCGCGATCGCCAGTAGCGCCAAGGCAGCAACGGCGGCATAGCACCAGACCGGCCCGAACGCGATGGCGATCGCGGGCAGGGCCAGCGAGCCGCAGACCGCGCCGATCTGGTTACCGGTCTGGCGCACCGAGAACACGAAGGCGCGCCGCTCGGCGGTCACGAGGCGCGCCAGCAGCGCCGCGCTCGCCGGCGTCTCCGGCCCCATGGCCAGGCCGATGCAGAGGCCCGCTGCCAGCAGCGCGGCGCTCGTTCCGAGCGAAGCCAGGGCCATGCCGACGACGATGGCCGCCGCGCACAGGCTCGCGATCCGCAGCGAGCCCAGGCGCGCGATGAAGCCGCCGCCCCAGAACGAGGCGGGGATGCCGACCGCGAACACCGCGGCGGAGAACATCGAGAGCTGCCAGACCTCGATATGGGCGCGCGGGGCGACCACGCCGGGCGCGAACAAGGCCAGCGCGACTAGGGCCTGAAGCCCGGTCATCGCGCCCAGGGCCGGCAACAAGGCCGGCAGCAGCGCGGGCGCTGGCCGAGCGGCCGTGTTTCCGTCTACCATGGCAACGTGCTCATGGGAGGAACATTGTGGCAGGCGGTATTTCCATTCACGCGGTCGATGTAGCGAGCGGGCGCCCGGCGCAGGGGCTGCGCGTCGAGATCTGGCGGATCGATCCGGATTCGCAGTGCATCGCCGACGGGCGGCTCGGCGCCAACGGCGTGCTCGATCATGCCGTCGCGCAAGGTGCCGGTGTGACGGAGGGCGCGTACGAGGTGCTGTTTCATCTCGGCGAATTCTTTGGCGAGCGCGACGGCTTCCTCACCGTGACGCCGTTCCGCTTTCGCATCAAGAACGTTGACGAGCATTTTCATTTGCCGCTGAAATTTACGCGCTGGGGCTATTCGTTGTTCCGCGGCGCCTGATCAGTTGGTCAGCCGCCGCGACAGGCCGGTGACGCGCTCCATGACCGCGACCAGCGCGACGGTGGCGATGATCAGCACGCCCGACAACGCGGCGATGGTGACATCCAGCTTGCCTTCGAGATCCTGCCACATCCGGATCGGCAGCATATCGGTGGCGGCATCGCGCAGGAACAGCGAGACCGGCACGTTGTCGAAGGAGGACATGAAGGCAATGAAGGCGCCCGCGATGATGCCCGGCCGGATCAGCGGCAGCACGATGCGGCGAAAGGTGTAAAGCCGGCTCGCGCCGAGCACGGCCGAGCTTTCGAGCAGGGTCGGCTCGAGCTGGGCCAGGGCTGCGATTGTATTGCGCACGACATAGGGCACGCAGACCACGGTGTGGCCGATCACCAGCGTCAGCGGCGACACCGGCAGGCCCACCAGCGAGAACAGCATCAGGGCGGCGAGGCCGAAGGCGAGCGCCGGCAGCACCAGCGGCGACATGAACAGCGAATCGAGCAGCCGCGCCGACAGCGTCCGTGACCGCGAGATCGCAAGCGCCGCGGCGACGCCGAGCACGACGGACAGGCCGGTCGCCCACATCGCCACGATCAGGCTGTTCTTGGCGGCGAAGTGCAACTGCCAGGCATTCCACAGCTCGACGTACCAGCGCAGCGAATAACCCGGCGGCGGGAATCGCAGCGAGAAGCCGCTGGTGAAGGAGACGATCAGCACCACGAGCGAGGGGGCAATGATGATGAGAAGCGCGATCACCGCGATCACGCCCATGACGAGCTCGAAGCTGATCGCCTCGAGCGTGCGCTTGCGGCCGCTCATCATGCGCCTCCATAGCCGCGCGACATGCGGCCGAGCGTGGTGAAGACCGAGACGACCGCGAGCACGGCGAGCAGGAAGATGATCGAGATCGCGGCCGCAAACGGCCAGTTCTGCAGCGTCGAAGCCTGCTGGTAGAGATACATCGGCATGAACAGCATCTGCCCGCCGCCGATCAGCGACTGGGTGATGAAGGCGGTGATCGCGGCGGCATAGGTCAGCGTGCAGCCGGCGATGACGCCCGGCAGCGAGAGCGGCAGCACGATCCGGAAGAAGGTGCGCCAGCTGCCGGCGCCGAGCGAGCAGGAGGCATCGTCGAGATTGGGATCGATGCGGCTGAGCGCGGTGATCAGCGGCAGCGTCATCAAGGGCATCTGCACCTGTGCCAGCGCGATCACCACGCCGAACTGGGTGTAGAGCAGCTTGAGCGGGGTGTCGATCAGGCCGAGCGATTGCAGCGTCGCGTTGATGATGCCCTGGCGCCCCAGGATGACGATCCAGGCGAAGGTGCGGACCACGACGCTGGTCAGAAGCGGCAGCAGCACGATCAGGATGATGACGGTCTGAAGCTTTGGCCCGACCCGCTGATACAGCCAGGCGATGGGAAAGCCGAGCACGAGGCAGACGGCGGTCACCTCGGCCCCCAGCAGCAGCGTCGAGCCGAGCACGCCGAGGCTGAAGGGATCGGTGAGGAAGTGCAGGTACTGGCCGAGCCCCCAATGGAGCCCGGCCGTGTCGTTGTGCAGCGAGAGCCAGAGCAATTGCAGCAGCGGCGCGACGAAGAAGGCCAGGAAGAACAGCGCCAGCGGCGCTGCCAATCCCATTCCGTAGGACGTCACGTCCCGTGCTGCCGGCGCTGCGCCCATGGCTTGAACCTCGAGGTTTTAGATCTTGATCTCGCGGTTGAAGCGTTCGATCCAGGCCGAGCGCTGCTCGTTGATCTTCTTCCAGTCCTGGAACACGAACTTCTTCTTCAGCTCGGCGGTGTCCTTGGCGAGCACACGTGCGATCTCGCCGCCCATCGTCACCTTGGAGTTGGTCGGCACAATCAGGTAGGGCGGATTCATCAGCGTGGTCTGCACCTCCGGCATCAAGGCCGCCTCGATCAGCTTGAAGGCGAGCTCGCGGTTCGGCGAGTTCTTGACGATGTGGATCGTGGTCTTGAAGGCGATGGCGCCTTCCTTCGGTGCCACGAACTCGACTGGCACGCCACGCGCTTTGAGGATCTGGATGGCGTTGAAATTGCCGGGCGAGATGTCGATCTGGCCCTGCTGGAACAGGGTCGCGAGCGCGCCGGGATTGGCGGCGACCGCGGCGAGGTTCGGCTTGAGCTCCTCCAGCGCCTTGAAGCCCGGATCGACGTTGGCCTCCGAGCCGCCGCGCATCTTGGCGATCTCGACCAGCCAGCCGGTGCCGAGCGTCGAGTTGAGGTTGGTGATGCCGACGCGGCCCTTGAACTCCGGCTTCCAGAGATCGGTCCACGATGTCGGCGGCGTCTTGACCGCTTCCGGATTGTAGGTGAGGCCGACGACCTGGAAGAACGGGGCGGGACCCGTCGGCTCCTGCGCCTCGGCAATCAGGTCCTTGTAATAGGCGCTCTTCTCGACCGGATAGGGCTCGACCAGATCCTGGCCGACGGCGACGAGGGCAGGACCCGGATCGTGCAGCATGACGTCGATCGGCGGATTTGCTTTCGCTGCGTTGACCTTGGCGATCTGGTCGACAGAGAGCATGGGATCGAGCACCATCGCGGCGTCCGCATTGGCTTTGCGGAACGCCGGCACCAGCACGGCCTTGTGCGCTTCCTCCCAGCTGCCGGTAAAGGTCGCAAACACCAGCGGACGCGCCTGGGCGTAGCTCAGGCCTGGAAACGCCTTCGTGGCCCCGAGCGTGAGCGCCGTGGTCAGCAGGCTTCTGCGGTTCATGATCATAACAAACTCCCCTCTGGACAAAGGCTGGATCTAAAGTGTTGCGGGAAAGGCGTTGGCGAGCGATGGGGCGAGCGGCGCGAGGCGCACCGCAGCTCCGTTCTCCAGGGCGCGCGTCTCGCCGATGCGCGCCTGAGAAACTTTGACGCCGGAGCCGTCGGCGGTGGTGACCTCGTGCACGACGGTGGCGCCCAGCGGCAGCGACATGCCGACGACGCCGGCAAAGCCGGTCTCGTCGCCGACGAATTGCAGGTGCTCGGGGCGGATGCAGACGGTGACGCGGCCGCCCTCGCTGAGCGCACCGCCTGCGGGACGCGCGATGATCTCCGCGCCGGCATCGAGGCGCACCTTCGCTGCCGTGCGGTCCGCCGAGACCACGACACCGGGCATGCGATTAGTGGAGCCGACGAAGGTGTTGACGAACAGCGTCTGGGGGCGGTCGTAAACGTCCGACGGCGAGCCGAACTGCTCGAGCTTGCCATGGCTCAGCACCGCGACACGATCGGCCATCGACAGCGCTTCTTCCTGGTCGTGCGTCACGATCAGCGTGGTGATGCCGGAGACGCGCTGCAGCCGCTTGACCTCGATCTGCATGTCCAGCCGCAGATTCTTGTCGAGCGCAGCGAAGGGCTCGTCGAGCAGCAGGATCGACGGCTTGATCGCGAGCGCGCGGGCAAGCGCAACGCGTTGCTGCTGGCCGCCAGAGAGCTGCCGCGGCAGCCGCTCGGCCATGGCAGGCAGCTGCACCAGCTCCAGCAGGCGCTGCGCTTCGCGCTGGCGCGTCGCCTTGTCGATGCCGCGGGCGGCGAGGCCGTAGGCGACGTTCTCGCTGATCGACAGGTGCGGGAACAGCGCGTAGTTCTGGAATACGATGCCGACGGCGCGCTTGTTCGGCGGCAGCGCATCGACGATGTCGTCGCCGATGATGATCCTCCCTTGCGTCTGCGCGATGAAGCCGGCGATGATGCGCAGCAGCGTTGTCTTGCCGCAGCCGGACGGGCCGAGCAGGGCGATGATCTCGCCGCCCTTGATGTCGAGATTGATGTTCTCGACCGCAAGCGCGCCACTCGGATACCGGTGGGTGACCGCGTCGACGACGAGCGATCGGCCGCTTGGCGCATCAACCATGGTGTTGCCTCCCGTTGCCCCAGAGGAGAAAGCAAGTCTTGTGCCCCGCACCTGTCGCTTTTCGGCGAGCGTTTTGGCATGGTGGTCCGATGACATCGGACCGATCGATATGCGAGTTCACCGCGACAGAGCTCGCGCGCGCCATTGCGAGGGGCGAAGTGTCCTCCCGCGAGGCCGTCGAAGCGCATCTTGCGCGGATTGCGAGCCTCGACAGCCAATTGGCGGCATTCGTGACTGTGGATACGGACGGCGCCCGCCGCGCCGCGCAGGTGTGCGATGCCGCCGCTGCGCCGATCGGCCCGCTGCACGGCGTGCCGATCGCGATCAAGGACCTCACCGACACTGCGGGACTGGCGACGACTTACGGATCGGTGCTGTTCCGCGATCACGTGCCGGCCGAGGATGATCTCGTCGTGGCGCGGCTGCGGCGCACCGGCGCGATCATTCTGGGCAAAACCAACACGCCGGAGTTCGGCTTCGGCGCGGTCTGCATCAACAGATTGCGCGGGCCGACACGCAATCCGTTCGATCCGGCGCTGACCTCCGGCGGATCGTCCGGCGGCTCTGCTGTCGCGGTCGCATCCGGCATGGTGCCGCTGGCGCAGGGCACCGATTTCGGTGGCTCGGTGCGCACGCCCGCCAGCTTCTGTGACGTCGCTTCGATCCGGCCGACACCCGGCCGCATCCCGTCGCCGCGCCGGCCGCTCGGCTGGGACATGCTGGCGACCCACGGCTTCCTCGCCCGCAATGTCGATGATCTCGAACTCGCGTTGTCGGTCTGCGCCGGAAGCGATGCGAATGATCCGCTCTCGCTCGGTAATGCCGATGATGACCGCCTCATCGCCGGCCATCCTCGGATTGCCGTCACGCCCGATTTCGGTGTGGCGCCCGTTGCGCGCGAGGCTCGTGCGCGTTTCGCTGCGGCGTGCGAGGCGTTCGCGCCTGTTGCCGATGTCGTGCCGTCCTCGCCCGACTGCGGCGGGGCGATCGAAGCCTTCCGCACGCTCCGTGCCGCGCACATCGCCAACGCTTACGGCGTGTTGCTGAGGACGCGGCGTGCGGAGCTGACGCCGACGGTGATCTGGAATATCGAAGCCGGCGCAAACCTGTCCGCGCAGGACTATCTCGACGCCGAGCGGCGCCGCACCGCGATCTACCGCAGCTTTCGCGAGCTGTTTACCGCTGCCGATTTCCTGGTCGCGCCGGCCGCGTCCGTCTTGCCCTGGCCGAATGAAATCGCCGACTTCACGGCCATCGACGGGGCCGCGCTGGAGACGCCGATCGACTATCTCGCCGTGACCTTTATTGTGTCGCTCGTCGGCTTCCCGGTGCTGACTCTGCCGGTGCCGCGCGGGGAGAATGAGCTGCCCTTCGGCATCCAGATCATTGCGCCGCCCGGACGCGAATCCCGCTTGTTTGCCTTCGGCCGCGTGCTCGAGAACGAACTGGGTTTTTCGCATCGCCGGCCGCCTCTCTGATCAGCTGTCGCGATGCTCGAGCCGGGCGGCGAGCGCATCGGCAAGGCCGGTGGTCGGTTTAGCGGCGGGGCGGCGGAAGGTGCCCGCAATGGCCTTGCGCAAATGCAGCGCATGCAGCGCCTCGGCTTGCTTCACTGACGCTATGACCTGATCGACCACAGGGACGGGGATCCGGTCGGCAACGCGCTCGGCAAGGCCCGAGAGCGGGGCGCCGGCAAAGATCAGCACATCGGCCTCGTCCTCGACGATGGCGCGCCGGGCGAGCTCGACCAGCAGGTCTTCCTTCTCGGTGCCGACCTCGGAGATCGCCTGAAACGGCGTATCCAGCATGCGGATGCCGGCGCAGCGCTCCCACAGCCCGTGGGCGCGGACGCATTCCTCGTACCAGGGCCCCAGCGCTTGCGCGAAGGTGACGATGGCAAAGCGGCGTCCGGCCATGCACGCGGTCAGCATCGCGGCTTCCGCCATGCCGACCACGGGAATGTCGAAGGTCTCGCGCGCGGCGAACAGGCCGGGATCGCCGAAGGCCGCGATGATCGCGGCGTCGACGTGTGTGTGCTGCTCCGCAAGCATCTCCAGCGCGATGGCGCCGCCGATCTGCGCCTCGGTGCGCGTGGCGATATAGGGCACGCCGCGGGTCGCGGTGCAGGGGATCAGCTCGGTGCCTTCTGAGGCGGCGCGCCGCCCGACGCCCAGCATCAGCTGCGTGACCTCGGTGCTGGTGTTTGGGTTGAGCAGGAGCAGCTTCATGATCACGCCGCCGGCCGCTTGGCCTGAGAGGCGGCGAGGACTTCCAGCAGCGCCGTACCGGTGCGGGCGACGTGCGCCCTGAGCAGGCGTCCGGCCGCCTCGCCGTCGCGCGCTTCGAGCGCGGCCAGGATGTCGGCGTGCTCGTCGACCGAATTGCTCCAGCGCCTGTCGGCGCCGAGCGCGAGATAGCGCGCGCGCTCGGCGCGGAAGATCAGCGTCTCGTGCGCCTCGCGGAGCGGCGTGTTGCGGGCCATGCGGACGATGGCGTTGTGGATTTCGCCGTTGATCGCGAAATAATCGTCGAGCTTGCCACTGCGGTGATGACCCTCCATCCGGGTCTGCAGCGTGCGCAGGCGGACGAGATCGCGCTCGGTGGCGCGTTCCGCGGCGAGCTCGGCGGCGAGCCGCTCGATTCCGGCGAGCGCCTCGAACAATTCCGAGATGCCGTCGACCGCGATATCGGCAATGCGCGGGCTGCGGTTGGGACGGAGCTCGATCAACCCTTCCGCCGCGAGCACCTTCATCGCCTCGCGCAAGGGGGTGCGCGACACGCCGAGCTCCTTCGACAGCCTGGTCTCCTGAGTCTGCGAGCCCGGCGGCAGCTCGCCGCGAATGATCATCGTCCGCATCCGCGCGGCGGCGCGCTCATGCAGGCCCATCCGCTTGAGCTTGGACGACTTTCGCGCCGGGTTCGTTTCGGATTTTTGCTGCACGCGAGGCTTCCTGCTTGCAACTCATCCTAGCCACACCGAGCCGAACGCGATGCTCAAATAGGCGACGTATGTGGCGTAAAACAAATGCATATCGAACAAATTGTATGCAGTATGCAGTATGCAAATTGCGGGTTGCGCACGGCGCCGGGGATGCCGATGATCGTTTCGAGGGAGCGTTGATGCTCCCTGCGGCAACGGAGCGACTGTGATCGATGTCAGCCATGCGCAAGCGCCTCGGCATGATCACGCCGTCCTCCAACTCGGTGCTCGAGCCCGTCACCAGCGCCATGCTGGCGGGCACCCCCGGCGTCACCGCGCATTTCTCTCGCTTCCGCGTCACCCAGATCGCGCTCGATGCCGCCGCGCTGAGCCAGTTCGATGCCTCGGTGATGCTACCGGCGGCCGATCTGCTGGCCGATGCCAAGGTCGACGCGATCGCCTGGAATGGCACGTCCGCGAGCTGGCTCGGCATCGGCCGCGACCGCAGCCTGTGCGAGGCGATCGCGGCCCGCACGAATGGGCCGGCGACGACATCGACCCTGGCCTGCATCGATGCCGCCCGTGCGCTCGGCGCGAGGCGCATCGGCCTGGTCTCACCCTATACCGACGACGTGCAGCGGCGCATTGCCGACGTCTGGGCCGAGGAGGGGATCGCCCCGCACGCCGAGCGGCATCTCGGCTTGCGCGACAACTTTTCCTTCGGCGAGGTCGCGCCGGCGACGATCGCAGGCATGATACGCGACGTGGCGGCGGAGGGTGCCGACGCGATCGTCATTCTCTGCACCAATCTCGATGGCGCAGCGGTTGCGGCCACGCTGGAGCGGGAGCTGGACATCGCCGTGCTTGATTCTGTCGCGGTCACATTGTGGCGGACCCTCGGCCTTGCCGGCGGCGATGTGAGGGCCCTTGCGCAATGGGGACGGATTTTCCAGACAATGCCAGAGATCAAGTGACGGAGACATCAGTGACGCAGCTCGACCTCGCCATCCGCGGCGGCACCATCGTGACGGCCAGCGACGAGTTTCGCGCCGATATCGGCATTCGCGACGGCCGTATCGTCAGCATCGCCGATAGCATCGAAGGCGCGGCCCGCGAGATCGATGCGACGGGCCTATTGGCGCTGCCGGGCGGCATCGACAGCCACGTCCACATCTCGCAGCCCTCGGGCCCCGACGTGGTGATGGCCGACGATTTTGCCTCGGCGACGCGCGCGGCGGCGGCCGGCGGCAACACCATGGTGCTGCCCTTCGCGCTGCAGGAGAAGGGCACCTCGCTGCGCAGCTGCGTCGAGAACTATCGCAAGCTCGCCGAAGGTGAGTGCTACATCGACACCGCCTTCCATCTCATCATCTCCGACCCGACTGCCGTGGTGCTCGGGCAGGAGCTGCCGGCGCTGGTCAAGGATGGCTACACCTCCTTCAAGGTGTTCATGACCTATGACGACCTCGTGCTCAGCGACAAGCAGTTGCTCGAAGTGTTCGACGTCGCGCGCCGCGAGGAGGCGCTGGTCATGGTCCATTGCGAGGGCTACGACGCCATCCGCTTTCTCACCAGCAAGCTGGAGCGCGAAGGTCATATCGCGCCGTATTATCACGGCACCTCGCGGCCGCAGGCGGTCGAGCGCGAGGCGACGCACCGGGCCATCAGCCATGCCGAGGTGATCGGCGTTCCCATCATGATCGTGCACGTCTCCGGACGCGAGGCGATGGAGCAGGTACGCTGGGCCCAGCAGCGCGGTCTGCCCGTTCATGCCGAGACCTGCCCGCAATACATCACGCTGACGGCCGACGACATGAAAGGCCTCAACATGGACATCACGGGCGCAAAATATGTCTGCTCGCCGCCGCCGCGCGATGTCGAGAGCCAGGAGGCGATCTGGGAGGGCATTACGTCGGGCGTGTTCCAAACCTTCTCGTCCGATCACTGCCCGTTCCGCTACGACGACCGCAAGGGCAAGCTGACGCCGAACGCCCGCACCTCGTTCCGCTGGGTGCCGAACGGCATCCCCGGCGTCGAAACGCGGCTGCCGATTCTGTTCTCCGAAGGCGTCTCGAAGGGCCGCATCACGTTGCAAAAATTCGTCGAGCTGACCGCGACCAATCACGCCCGCATCTACGGCCTCTACCCCCGCAAGGGCTCGATCGGTGTCGGCTTCGATGCCGATATCGTTCTTTGGGATCCCAAGTTGAAGAAGCCGATCCGGCAGGCCGATCTGCATCACGGCGCGGATTACACGCCCTGGGAAGGTTTCGAGGTCACGGGATGGCCGGTGACGACGATCGCCCGGGGACAGGTGGTCTGCAGCCAGGGCCGGATCGTCGGCACCAAAGGCGCAGGCCAGGTGCTGAGCCGGGGCAAATCGAGCCTGATCTGATCCGGCTCGACACGCCGCCATCACGCTTCAAAGCGGAACGGCTTTGGTTGAATCGATGGAAGCGGCTCGTTCACCTCTCCCGCTTGCGGGAGAGGTCGCGTCGAAGGCGCGGGTGAGGGCTTTCTCCTCTTGGGGATTGTCCCATTGCGGAAGCACCCTCTCCCCAGCCCTCTCCCGCAAGCGGGAGAGGGAGTGCACCTCCCTCGTTGCAGCGATCAAGACTAGTCTCATAGCGCTTCAGAAGGTCGCGGCCATTGCAGCGAGCCTTTGATGCGCCCGCTCGCGGGCGGCATCGATCGGCGCTTGCGGTCCCGTGGTTGGACCGATCAGCACGAAGCGGACATTGCTGATCCCAATGAAGCGCAGGATTTCCCGCAAGTAGGGCGTTGCCATATCGATGCGGCCGCGGTTCATGCCGGTGGCAAAATCGCTGCCGCTGGCGATGATGACCAGTGTCGGCCGATCCTGCAGCAGCGGGAGATATCCCTGCGATGGATCGAACCGAAAGGTGAGGCCGGGCTGGACGATGATGTCGAACCACTGCTTGAGCTTGTAGGGAAGGCCGAAGTTCCACATCGGGGTCGAGATCAGCACCCGGTCGGCGAGCGAGAAGCGCAGCGCCATTCGCTCGGCCTCGGCGAAGCTCTGACGTTGCGCCTCGGTGAAGGCTTGAGCCTTCATGCGCGCGTATTTAGCTTCGACGATGGGACCCGCAAACTCCGGCATCCGCTCGCGCCAGATGTCCACGACATCGACGTCCCAATCCGGCCGGGCGTGACGGAAGCCGTCGAGAAAGACCCGCGCGCCGGCCGTCGAGACGGACTCGGCGCGCGGCGAGCAGGACAGGTGCAAGAGCTTTGCCACAGCTCATCCCAGCGCTCTGATCACGGCATCGGCCCTGGTCACGACCGCGACGTTCTGCATCGCGAAGTTGATCGAGGCGTTGTGCCAGTCGGCATTCATGGTCGAGCAGCAATCCTCGGGCACGATCATGAAGTAGCCCTTGTCGGCACCGGTCCGCGCCGTGTGCTCGATCGACATGTTGGTCCAGGCGCCGGTATTGATGATCATGTCGCGGCCGGTCGCTTTCAGGATCGTCTCCAGCCGCGTGCCTTCCCAGGCGCTCATCCGCATCTTCTCGACGACGAAATCGCCGGGCCGGGGCTCGAGGCCCGAAACCGGGGCCGCGCCCCAGCTCCCGCGCACCATCGCCTTGCTGTCGACGAGACCTTCGAACAGCGGAGCGTTCAGCGTGACGCCAGGTGCGCCGGGCTCGACCACGAACCAGACATGGATGATGGTGACGCCGCGGGCGCGTGCGGCTTCCGCCAGGCGCCGCACATTCTCCACGACATGCTGTTGCTTGGCGTGACCGGGCGCGCCGGACTCGGCGAAGGCGCCGCCGTCCATGATGACGTCGTTCTGGAGATCCTGGATGATCATGGCGCAGCGCTGCGGATCGAGCCGCATCTCGCCTTCGGTCAGAATCGGCGCGGCTGGCGATGAGCTATGGCTTGTTCCGCCGCCAGCGCGCCTGCCGCTCATATAGGGCTCATGCCGCGGGCCGACCTTGGTCGGGATCGCATACACCGAATGGGTCGAGGTGAGATAGAGCGTGCGGAAATCCGGCCCGCCCCAGGCGAGGTTGGCGACGAGCTCGGGCACGCGGACCTTGCCGAGCAGTTCGCCGCGCGGCGAATAGACCCAGACCCCGCCGGGGGCGGTGACCCAGACATTGCCGTGCTGATCGCACTTCATGCCGTCGGGCAGACCGGGTTCGAGCTCGGATTTGATGCCGCTCGCAAACACGCGCGCATTGGACAGCGAGCCGTCGCTGCTGACGTCGAACACGCGAATCAGGGCTTGCACCGTGTCGTTGACATAGAGCAGCCTCTCGTCCGGCGAGAAGCATAGCCCGTTCGGCTGGTCGAACAGGCTGCGCTCGACCACGAGCTTCGGCTCGCCGCCCGGCAAGACGCGGTAGACGCCCTGGAAGCCGAGCTGGCGCGGCCGCTCGACGCCGTAGACCGGCATGCGGCCGTACCAGGGATCGGAGAAATAGATCGCGCCGGACGAGTGCACGCAGACGTCGTTCGGGCTGTTGAGCTCCTGGCCGCCGAAATGCGAGGCCAGCACCTCGCGCCGTCCGTCCGGGCGTTCGCGGACCAGCGACGAGGTCGCGTGCTCGCAGACGATCAAATTCAGCTCGGCGTCGTAGGTCATGCCGTTGCATTTGTTCGACGGGCGTTTGACCTCGACGACGCCGCGCCGCGCATCCCAGCGCCGCCGCACGTCGGCCGGCATGTCCGAGAACAGCAGATAATGATCGACCGGATGCCAGATCGGCCCCTCCGTGAAGTCGAAGCCGGTGCCGATCTGTGCGACCGGCGCATAGGGGTCGATCAGGGTCTCGAACTCGCTTCGCAACGTCACATGCGTCATTGGACGATCCTCGACCTCAAGCCGGGAACCAGTTGCGCTGGGGGAGCGACTGCACGATCGGGCCCGGGACCTGATCATGCAGCCGCCCCACGACGTTGCCGCCTTCGATCTTGGCGGGCCGGTCGTGGACCGGGAGCAGGTAGCGCGAATTGCTGAGCAGCTTCTTGATCGCCGCCTTTTCTGCGCGCTTGGTGGTGCCATGGTTGCCGGTGGTGCGCGGCTCCCAATCGTGGATCTCATGGAAAGGCGTGACGATCTGGTCGTTGAAGTCGTAGATCACGTCGCCGCAGATGGTGGCGATGCCATCGGCGGTGTGGACGATGATGTTCATCGAGCCCTCGGTGTGCGCGTTGGCGGCATCGCAATAGACGCCGGGCATCAGCTCGATCGGCCCGGTGATCTCGAGGTCCAGGAAGCGCAGCGCGCTCTTGGTGTGCAGCCTGTCGATCAGGTGCTTGATGTCGGGGGCCGGATATTGCGGATGCATCAGGCCGGAGACGGAATATTCGAGTTCCTTGCGGTTGAGCACGACAGTCGTGTTCATCGGGAACAGATCGTCCTTGCCGGCATGGTCGATGTGCAAATGGGTGTGGCAGACGAAGCGGACGTCGCCCATGCGGACGCCGTGGCGCGCGAGCTGGTTCTCGATCATGTTCTCATGATACTGGAGCCCGCGCATGCCCAGCGTCTCCATGATCTGGTTGGAGCGATAGCCGGTGTCGACGACAACAGGATATTTGCCGCCGAGGATCAGGAAGCCGAGAGTGAGGACGCGGCGGGTGCGGCCGCAGTCGCGGCCGAGCACCAGGAAGCTCGATTCCAGCTCGATATCGCCGTAGTCCAGGATCTTGATCTCCAGCGCCATTCGTTTCCCTCCCGTCTCGTTTCTTGTCTGTCAAAGCCGATAGACGCGCGTCGCGGTCGTCCGGAAGATCGCATCCTGCTGCTCCGCATTGAACGGGGCGGCGGCTGTGCGAAAGGCTCCGACGAGCTCGCGATAACTGGTCCACAATTTCTCGATCGGAAAATTGGAGCCGAACAGGCAGCGCTCGGCGCCGAAGATCGCGACGGTATCAGTGAGCACGGCGGCGATATGCGCGGGATCGTTGCGATGGATGAAGGTGCCGAGCCCGGACAGTTTCGAGATGACGTTCGGACAACTCGCGAGCCGGGCCATCCCGGCGCGCCAGGCCGCCCGTCCAGCCGGCGAGAGATCCTCGAGCATGCCGGCATGCTGGAGGATGAAGGTCACGCCGGGACAGGATTCGGCCAGCTGCGCAGCATCCGGCATCTGCGGCGTGAACACCTGCAAATCGAAGCTCCAGCCGTAATCGGAAAGACGTGCGACGTTGCGACGGATCGTCGGGTCGGTGCAGAGATCCGGACGCGCTGCGAAGCGATAGAGCGGGTTCTCGTGCCAATGCAGCTGCATGCGCACCCCGCGCACCAGCGGATAGCGCTTGAGGCGGTCGAGCTGCGGGCGGACGTCGTCGGCCGCGAAATTGGCGTAGGCGACGATGGCGTGCGGCCAGCCGTGTTCGTCGGCCGTGCGCTGCACCCAGGCAGCCTCCTCCTCGAAATGCTCGGGCGCCCAATTGGTCTGCACATAGACGGAACGGGTGACGCCGCTGTCCTTGAGATCGTCGAGATATTCCTGGATCGGATAATCGCGCCGGATTGGCTCGTACGGTCCGAAGATGCGGGGCTGCATGGGGCCGGTCAGCCAGGGCAGGTCGGCCTGCCGCCAGATGTGATGATGGCCGTCGACAATATTGTTCACGCAGCTCTCCTTCCCAGTGCCAGGACGTGGGCGACGATCGATGCGCTCGACCCGCCGTCCACGAGATCGTCGACGAAGCGTTCGATCGCGACCAGCGCTTCTGTCTGCGGACGGAACGCGGGGCCTGTTGCGAGCGGCGTCAGCCAGCTCAGCCGCCACGCCCGCCGCGATAGTTTCGCGACGGCGTCGCGAAGGGCGTCCGGCTCGCCGCGCTCGAGCCCGTCGGAGACGATGATCACAGCGGCGCCGCGGGCGTAGCCGCCGAACCTCGGGACCGCCAGAAACGCCTGCAGCGCGTCGCCGATCCGGGTGCCGCCGTCCCAGTCGCTGACCAGATGCGCCGCGGCGCTGAGCGCCTGCTCGCGCCGTTTTAGCCGCAGCGCGCGGGTGACACGGGTCAGCCGCGTGCCGAAGGTGAAGACCTCGACATTGGGCGCGGCCTGCACCAGCGCATGAGCAAGCTTCATGTTCTCCTCGGTGCGGCTTTTCATCGAGCCGGAGACGTCGATCAGCAGCAGGACCTTCCGCGGGCGTCGCCGCCGCTTCATGTGACCGAGCCGCAGGATCTCGCCGTCGCTGCGGACAGAGTCGCGTAAAGTGCGGCGCAGGTCGGCGAAGGGGCCGCGGCGCGCCCGCATGCGGCGGTGGCCGCGCCGCCGCGGCAGGCGCCGCG
>NZ_LFKZ01000118.1:0-95181 GCF_028128975.1 Bradyrhizobium sp. CCBAU 45321 | reverse complement strand
GCGTCTCACCCTGATCGCCACCGCGCAGGTTGGAGAGGATCGGAGCGGAAGCTCGGATCGTCGAGCTTGAGGCCGAGATAATCGCGGCCCTCGTTGGACCGCTTGGACCAGGCGGCCCCGATCTCCACACGACCGACATAGATCCGGTGGTTGAGAGCGTTGTTGCGCGAGCGACTGGCTTCGGGGACGATCCGCACGTTCCTCTCCTGGAGCGAGAGGGTGACGAATTCGCCTTTGAACTCGTTGTTGCCGGTCTTCTTGAAGGTGCCGATGATCGCCATGGTAGTTCTCCTTGATCTCTGTTTCCCGAGCCCGCACCTTGCGGCCTCGATGGTGATCGACAAGCCGGAGGCGATCGACGGCGTACCCCGAAGAGGCCGAAGCACCAGCGGAGAATGGAAAACCAGGCGAATTTCTTGTTTCGCAAGGAATGACGGCGCAGCCGGCAGGAGAAGAAATCGATCGGCGCCGTTGCGCCATAGTCGGTCGAGGCGTCAGCCGTCCTTCGGCCAGATCAATCCATCGAAGAGGCCGTTTGGCGCGCTCGATCCGAACAGAGCTGACATCAAGCAGAACGTGGCGATTTGCGGGTCCACTGAAAGAGCTGGCGCAACCGAATCCAATGTTGATTAGCTCTCTTCATTACAGGTAGACGGATCTCCGCTTCCGCGATCGCAGGTCGGCTGGACGCCCCGTTGACGAGAGCGGCTAGCCATATCTGTGATCCGTCGCCGTTTTGGTCTATGCCGCACAACGACTGCCACGAAACTGCCACTCTGCGATGATCGGTCGGGCCTCGACGCTCGGGCTGCTCTGAGTGTATCTGAACGACAAGACTCGCGGGCACGCTGAATGCCTGCTCCGGTCAACTCCTTTCAATGTGACGCTATCTGCCGTTGCCAGGCCTTTCTCCAGCCCGCCCTGTAGCGGTTACGACCTTTTGGTCCATTTCCAGTTGCGTTCGAGGAGCGGGACAGCAATTCCCGTGCCGAGAATGAGCAGCGGTTCTTCTGTCAAACAGATCTGCGGCACCGCGGTGGGAGGCCGATGCGATCGCTCGCCCACCAACCGGATTTGCCAGTCGTGCTAAATCCCGCGTCGCCGCAACGCTGGTTGATCCTGCTATGCGAGCGGGTCGGCTGTCGCTGCGCCAGATAATGGCCAATAGTACTCGCCTGTCGCATATACAGCCGGGGGCGCCGCGTCCTTCCGGTACGGCGAACCATCTGCTTGATTCTAAGCCCTTGACCTTGCGCGGGAGTGTCCGGTTTCCAACAATTCTTTTGATGACAGGCAGCAGGTGTACGGCGCCTGTGGCCCAACCGGATTCAATGAGCCGTTGATACGCGCGATCTAAGGGAGAAACTGGACTGCTAATCGCAATCCCCCCGGGGGCGAAGCGCATGCTCAACTTGCCCCACAGGGCGCGCATGCTGGCAATTGGGCAAAGTAAGTTGTCGCGCGTATGCGCTTCCAGTGAATAAGCCGCGACGGAGCGGCCCGAAGCTGTCTGCACCGACTTGCTCGTCGGCTTCGGCATTATACGACAGCTACGCAACTTCGGAGACAGCAAGATTGAGAACTTGTCCGGTTTCGTTTCCACGAACTCGACGCGACCAAACACAAGCCAACACCTCGACGCGGAGGCCTCAATGCTCAGACACTAACACTGCGGCCTCATTCGACAGTCACCGATTTTGCGAGATTACGCGGCTGATCCACGTCCGTGCCCCTTACGAGGGCGGTATGGTAAGCCAAGAGCTGAACCGGAATAGCATAGATCATCGGCGTAAAGCTTGCGACCACCTCCGGCAGCACAACGGTCATGAGTGTGTCCACCGTCGCTTCCAAAGCACCCTTCGCATCCGTGATTAGGATGATCTTGCCGCCCCGAGCGGCAACTTCTTGCATGTTCGAGACGGTCTTCTCGAAGACCTCGTCGTAAGGCGCGATCACCACCACAGGCACGGTCTCATCGATCAGTGCAATCGGTCCGTGCTTGAGCTCGCCGGCGGCATAACCTTCTGAGTGGATATAGGAAATTTCCTTCAGCTTGAGTGCGCCCTCCAACGCCAGGGGGGCCGATGTGCCCCGACCGAGATAGAGCACGCCCCTCGAGTCGGCGATATGACGCGCGAGCTTCTCGATCTGCGGCTCGATCAACAGCGCCGCAGCAATCAACCGCGGCACTTCGATAAGCTCACGCACGAGCTTTGATTCATCGATCTCAGACAGCTTACCGCGCTCTTTGCCTGCTGCGACGGCAAGCGCCGCCAATACCATCAGCTGGCAGATGAATGCCTTTGTAGAGGCGACGCCGATTTCTGGCCCCGCCAGTGTCGGCAGAACGGATTCACTCTCGCGCGCAATCGTCGAGGTCGGGACGTTGACCACAGATATCGTGTGCACGCCCTGGCCCCTGGCGTATCGCAACGCAGCTAGTGTGTCAGCGGTTTCGCCCGACTGCGAGATGACGATGGCGAGATCACCCCGGCGCAGAGGCGCCTCCCGGTAGCGGAACTCGGACGCTACATCGATCTCGACAGGCAAGCGCGCCAGCCGCTCGAACCAGTATTTGGCGATGTGCCCGGCATAGCTCGCCGTGCCGCACGCGGTAATTGAGATGCGCTGAATGGATTTAAAGTCGAACGGCAATGTGAGCGGCAGGGCGACGCGCTTGGCCGGCATGTCGAGATAATGCGCCAATGTCTTGCCGGCCACTGTCGGCTGCTCGTGGATCTCCTTGGCCATGAAGTGGCGATAATTCGCTTTGTCCACAAGGAGTGACGATACGCCCGACTTTGATGTTTCCCGCTGGACGACGGAGCCGCCTGCGCTATAAATCACGCACGTCGTGCGTGTAAGCACCGCCCAGTCGCCGTCTTCAAGATAGGTAATGGTGTCGGTCAAAGGCGCGAGCGCGAGCGCGTCCGATCCTAGATACACTTCACCGTTACCATGTCCGATCGCAAGGGGCGACCCCTTGCGCGCACCGATCAAAAGATCGTCTTGGGCCTTGAAAAGGAATGCCAACGCGAAGGCACCGCGCAGCCGCGGCAGCGAAGCTTGTACCGCATCCTGCGGCGAGCAGCCATTCTTGAGATAAGATTCGACGAGATGTGCCACCACGTCGGTGTCCGTCTCTGAGCCAAAATGGGCTCCATTGCCCTCCAGCTCGGCCCGCAGCTCGCTGAAATTCTCAATGATCCCGTTATGAACGACCGCTACGTTTTCCGTCGCATGCGGATGAGCATTGCGCTCGGTCGGCTTTCCATGAGTAGCCCAGCGGGTGTGACCAATACCGGTGCGACCCGACGGCGGACAATAGCGCAGCCGCTCCTCAAGGTTTCTCAGCTTGCCTTCAGCGCGTCGCCGCTCGATACGGAGCCCCTCGAGGGTCGCAAGGCCTGCGGAGTCATAGCCACGATATTCCAATCGCTTGAGCGACGCGACCAACTGCCCAACGACCGGACCACGCCCCAAGATGCCGACAATTCCACACATATCGATCAGTGCTGCCCAAGTTCAAGAAGCCCGACATTCCCCCTCACGGGAACCCCGTTACGAAATTCGCTTGCGATAACAGGTGTGAAGTTCGGGTTTTGTCGCGGCCGCCAGTATCGCCGCCGCATTCACAAGCGTGAGTTAGATCTCTTTCAGCCATCATCGCTTCGTCCGGCTACATTCCGTTCTTGGCTGCCCATCGAGTACAGACTGGGATGCGACTGCGAATAGCGTGACCGCTTTGAGAAGAGCCAGAATGCAGGTGCGCTTAAACGGTGGTGCGACATCCAATCCCGACAAAAACAGACTTGCTCGGGTTGCGACGATAGCTGTCGTCGTCGCATAAAGCCGCTGCGAGGCCATATCGCGCAAATAGTCTGGCTCCTTAGATTAAGGACATTCGAACCAGATTGGCAGCCAATTATGCTACGATAAAACATCTTGTCTTGTTCGGCTCATCATCATCACTGTGAGCCATTTCACGACTTGCCGCTCAAATTCTCAAGGAAGTGAGCAGCGAAGCCGGCGAACCGGGCGGCACTTGAGTGGCAGTAACTGAGTCCTTGCGTGTCACTCATTGACTGTCGAGAGGCTCACGTTCCGTCTCAGCTGCGCTCCATTGGGCAGATAGAAAGATGAAACCTGCCCACGGCTTCTACATGGTATGCTGCCGATATATTTGCGCCGCCGCTCTAACGTGAATTGTCCTGTGTTACTGGAAACATTTTTCCGGCGCGGGTTTAAGAGACTCATCATTCTCGGTCCGAGGCAAGTTACGCTCGTCGAGACTAAACGATTGGCAGCGAAGCTCTATTGTACGAACGTAAACTTTCGATTATCGAAACGTTCGAGGATCTATACCAATGTTTGCTACTCTTTCTCATTTTGCCTTGCGTCGACCGTCCGCTGCCTGCCGCGAGCTGGATCTTGGCAACGGCGCTGATTACGGTTGAGGAGTCGACTGTCAAGACCGGGTGTTCTGTCCGGAAGTTAACGGTACGGGCGCCTTGTAGACTGCGAATTGACGCGCAGGTTTGACTGTGTGCTGGCTTGCATCCGTCATCCGACAAATGCATTGACGACTACGGCCTCAGCTCGTCGCTCTCCCAAGCCAGGGCAAGACCACGCGAATGCGTACGTGCGACTGAGGATAGATAAGGAGCACAGACCCTCTGCTTCTATCTCATTGGAGATAGCGCCCTGGACAAGCGCGCCCTGGCGCTCGCAATGGCGATCGAATCCATCTCGCCTACTTAGGATCATCGCGGACATCAGCCAGGATGCGAGCGTTAGTTGACTTTATATTTTGAAGATGAATGTGTTGGCACTCCAGTCCAATTTAAATCAATGTATATAGTGCGCATTCCTACATGATGTTTATGACTGACGCTAGCGATCGCTTTCCTAATTGCGAGTGGAGCGGGCTTGCACATCTAGATTCCTCGAGAAACGGCTTCGCAACCAAGAGAGACCATGGCGGCTCAGGACTCAAAGCGGCGCGTTGCGCTGATCACCGGCGTCACCGGGCAGGACGGCGCATATCTCGCCGAGTATTTGCTCGGTCTCGGCTACACTGTGCACGGGATCAAGCGCCGGTCGTCCTCGTTCAACACCGCGCGCGTCGATCATCTCTACCAGGATCCGCATGCCGGCAACGTGCCGTTCCTTATGCACTATGGCGACATGATCGATTCGACCAATCTGATCCGGCTGGTGCAGGAGATCCGGCCGACCGAGATCTATAATCTGGCCGCCCAGAGCCACGTCCAGGTCAGTTTCGAGAGTCCGGAATACACCGCCAACGCCGACGCAATCGGCGTGCTGCGCCTTTTGGAAGCGATCCGCATCCTCGGCAGGGAAAAGGAGACGCGGTTCTACCAGGCCTCGACCTCGGAGCTTTACGGGCTCGTGCAAGAGGTGCCGCAGAAGGAAACCACGCCATTCTATCCGCGCTCGCCCTATGGCGTCGCCAAGCTTTATGGCTACTGGATCACAGTGAACTACCGTGAGGCCTATGGCATGTTCGCCAGCAACGGCATCCTGTTCAACCATGAGAGCCCGACCCGCGGCGAGACCTTCGTGACGCGCAAGATCACCCGCGCCGTCGCCCGCATCGAGGTCGGCCTCGAGAACACGCTCTATCTTGGCAATCTCGACGCCAAGCGCGACTGGGGCCATGCCCGCGACTATGTCGAGGGCATGCACAGGATCCTGCAGGCCGACGAGCCTGGCGACTTCGTGCTCGCGACCGGCGAGACGCGGTCGGTTCGCGAGTTCGTCGAGCTGGCGTTTGCCGAGGTCGGGCGCAGCGTCGAATGGCGCGGCAAGGGCGTCGAGGAGATCGGCGTGGACAAGGCGTCCGGCAAGACCCTGGTGCAGATCGACCCGAGCTATTTCCGTCCGACCGAGGTTGATCTCCTGATCGGCGACGCCGCCAAGGCGCGCGCGAAGCTCGGCTGGGTTCCGAAGACGCCATTCTCGCAACTGGTGAAGGAAATGGTCGCCAGCGATCTCGTCGAAGCCAGGCAGGGCGCGTCCAATGGCAAGCACGGCTTTTGAACTGAAGGGCAAGACGGTTTTCGTTGCGGGTCATCGCGGCATGGTCGGCGCGGCGCTGATGCGCCGGCTGGCACGCGAACAGGCCGATCTCTTGACCGTGTCGCGCAGCGAGCTCGACCTGCGCGACCAGGCCGCGGTGAATGCCTGGTTCGCCGCGAAGCGGCCGCAAGCCGTGTTCCTCGCCGCCGCCAAGGTCGGCGGCATCGTCGCTAACAACACGCTGCGCGCCGAGTTTCTCTACGACAATCTGGCGATATCGAGCAACGTGATCCAGGCGGCCCATGCCACTAGATGCGAGAAGCTGATGTTCTTCGGCTCCTCCTGCATTTATCCGCGCCTGGCGCCGCAGCCGCTGCGAGAGGATTCGATGTTGGCGGGTCCGCTGGAGCCGACCAACGAACCCTATGCCATCGCCAAGATCGCCGGCATCAAGATGGCCGAGGCCTATCGCAGCCAGTACGGCGCCGATTTCATCAGCGTGATGCCGACCAACCTCTACGGCCCCGGCGACAATTATCACCCCGAATACAGCCACGTCGTCGCCGCGCTGATCCGCCGCTTCCACGAGGCCAAGATTTCGGGCGGCGGCAACGTCGTGGTGTGGGGCACCGGCACGCCGCGCCGCGAATTTCTCTACGTCGACGATCTCGCCGATGCCTGCATCCATCTGATGAAGACCTATTCCTCGCCGGAATTGGTTAATATCGGCACCGGCGAAGACATCAGCATCGCCGAGTTAGCACTCATGGTGGCGGCTGCCGTCGGTTTTCGCGGTGAGATCAGCTTCGACGCGTCGCGCCCGGACGGCACGCCGCGCAAGCTGCTCGACGTCGGGCGGCTGTCCGGGCTCGGCTGGCGCGCCACGACCTCGCTTGAGGACGGGATTCCGCTGGCATACCGGGCGTATCGCGCCGACAGCGATGGACGGCACCAGAGTGATCTGCCTGTTTCCGATAACGGGCCGATCCTAGTATCAAGCGGCGGTGAACGTCCAGCCTAGCTGACCTCACGTAACAATCAATTTTGCTTCCCAGTTGACAAGCGTTCATTGTCAACAACCGCGCTCAGTTGGACGCCAAGAACCCGAGTGACGCGGTGTATCCTACTACGACACAGCCAACCGAGTTTCAGGAAAAGGAGAACGCCATCATCGAGACCTGCTGCCATCAATTGAGAGCTCATCGACTCTAAGCCGCTAAACGCCGACCGGTGGACTATCATTAGCCAGAAGCGTTCTCGTGTCCCTTTCCTCTCGACCACGGCTTAGCCATGATCTGTCATCATCCTCGCCGACAGCTTAACGATGGACGTGAGCGCGCCTAATATCCCGAACGACAAGGGAAAGCCAAACATGTGTGCCACGAGCCCGATGCCGGCGGGCCGATGAGTATACCCGCGTCCGGCTGTCGTGATGACCGCGATCGCAACGCCTGCTGGCATCACTTTCTGTTGCCGGCGCGGCGACACAGTACGGGTACAACATTTGAAATACCCAATCCAATAAGCAGGAACCCCGCCATAGCAGTCAACGCAACGGGACGGCCACACAGCCAAGAAGCCTGTCACGATGGCAGAGTCCCGAGCATCAATGTGGCACGGTCGCCGATTCGCGCCACCACGGCATCTCCGCTGAAACGCCCTGCGCTCATTACGATTGAGAAGAGCATACAGACAATGCCCCGTGCGTCTCCGCGAGAAGATCTCGTTCAACGAGAAGCAAAAACGCTCCAATCGAGCATTGCACCTTCAACAAGAAAGGTGATGGACCGAGCACAGCTATAGCACTACTTTGGCAGATTTTTGATTTAGTCGCGTTTTCTAGGATTCCCGAATCAATTTTTCAATGATTCATGGGTGGTCGGCTCTTGGAGGGCTGACCATGCCGGGATGGGAAGACGAACTCGAACCCTGGCTGATGCCGTTCTTGGCCCGACTGGGTCATAAGACCCGGCAGCGGATGTGTCCTCTGTATGTTGCGGGATTGATCGGTCCTGGCGATCGCAAAGCGTTCAGCCGATGGCGGAACGCCTTGCCACGAGCAACTACGACCAGTTGCACCATTTCATTGCGGATGGTGTCTGGGACGCGACGCCGCTGGAGACAGAGCTGCTCGACCAGGCGGACCGACTTGTCGGCGGCAGGGATGCGGTGCTGATTATTGATGACACCTCACTGCCGAAGAAGGGTGAGCGCTCGGTCGGTGTTGCGGCTCAATACGCGTCGGCTCTCGGTAAAACGGCAAATTGCCAAACGCTGGTGTCTTTAACGCTTGCGCGCGGCGAAGTGCCAGTGATGATCGCGTTACGTCTCTTTCTGCCTGACAGTTGGACAAGCGACGTGTCTCGTTTGAAGCGCGCTCGCGTGCCAGTCGAACACCGAACGCCACGGTCCAAGCCGGAGATTGCTTTGGCCGAGATTGACCGCGCGATGGCAGCCACGTGCACTTTGGATGTGTGCTAGCGGATGCAGGATACGGCCTCAGCGCGCCGTTTCGACAAGGGCTAACAGAGCGCGGGCTGGCCTGGGCTGTCGGCATCCCTCGGCACCTGAAAGTGTATCCGGTCGATGTGAAGCTCATTTGGCCGATTACCAAGGTCCGCGGGAAACCACGAAAGCACCACGTGCCTGATATCTTATCGATTGCGGCAGAACAAATGCTGGCCAGCGCCAAATGGAAAACCGTGAGTTGGCGTAGCGGGACGAAAGGTCGGCTCAAAGCCCAATTTGCTGCTCTCCGTGTCCGGACCGCCGACGGCCCTCCGCAGCGGATATGGGATAAAGGTCAGCAGCATCTCCCAGGCGACGAAGCCTGGCTCATTGGCGAGCAACGTGCCTCCGGGGAGAAGAAATACTATCTCGCCAATCTTCCGGCGGCGACGGATCTGCGCACGCTGGCCGCAACCATCAAGGCACGGTGGATTTGTGAGCAGGCGCATCAGCAATTGAAGGAGGAGCTTGGACTTCTTCGAGGGGCGATCATGGCAAGGTCTTCATCGCCACGCCCTGATGACAATGATTGCCTACGCCTTCCTGCAACATCGTCGCCTCGCATACGCGGGACGGAAAAAAAGAATCAACGGGCCTCCGCCTCAACCAACCATGCCCGCCGTACGTCACGCCATCGTCGATCTCATCCTTCGGCCGCCGTCTCAGCAGTGCCCATATTGCCGAAAGCCAAATCCTTGAAAAACGATGGCGCAAACACATTCTGCCAAAGTAGTGCTAGCAACACACTGCGAAGGGGCAAGACAAACAATGATCCCTCTGTCTCGAACCCGTCGCGAGCAACCCCGGCCAGGCCGACACAGTCGCGATCGTCACTAGCGGCGAACAGACGACCGTCAAGAAAAGCGAGCCAAGCTGCAGCGACAGGAAAGAGGTCACGGCGGCAGAGCCGGTGAATTCCCCAATGCTGTACTGGGCGTGAAAGCCGGACATCAATGGACGGCCGGTTGCGCGCTCCAATTCAATCGGATGAATGTTCATGGCTACATCGATCGAGCCGAGTGAAACGCCGAAAGCAAACAACGTGGCACCGAGCCTGACAGGTGTGTCGGCAATTGCAAGGCACGGCAGGATGATCGCGAGTCCAACTCCACCGCGAGGATAGGGGGCTTGCTGCCATACCGCATTCGACACGCTGGTCGAAAGCATCGCGATGACGGATCCTGTTCCGAGACAGAGCAGCAGTAGACCAAGCATGCGGTCATCCGTCGCGAGCTGCTCCTTGGCGAGCGGCACTAAGGTGCTCAGGCCGCGAGGCCGAATCCGGCCACAAAAAATGTCAGCCGCGTCCCAAGCAGGCCGGCAGACCCATTGGCAGATGGTATCACGGGCGCTCCTGACAGAACGGGCTCGCGAGCGCGGCGCCCCTCATCCTGCGATGCGTCGCCTGCATAGCGGTTCGACGATGATGGCCTCAAGTTGACGTTTCTTCATCCCTGCAAATGCGATGCCGTCACAAATACTGGACTACGTCACAGGGCGAGCGACAAGTAGCAGTGATCGTCGAGCCCGTGAATGCGGTGTTTCGGCTGATCTTTCCCGGATGAGCCAGCCCATACGAGGGTGATAGTTTTTGCTGGTCTGCGACAGCCGCAGGCGCAACGCTCAGTATGGCCTGTCGCAAAGCCTACAAAGCCAACTGCGGCCCACGCCTCTATGTAGTTGGCGCTAGCACGGCTGTAGGTTTTCCGACAGCTTTTGCAAAATCGGAAGCTCTCACGAGTAACGGCGCTGACTCGCAAGATCAACACAAAGAGGACCGCTATCACATCGCAAGCGGTCAATGTCGGCCCGATACCTTTGATATTCGATCGTCCTGGTTTTAGGTGGCCAGATGGTTCCCCGCGCCGCGCTCGATGTGTCGTGTCTCGAATCGTTCGTTTGTTCTGGACCAGCGGGTCGCCGCCGGCACAGCCACTTCGATTCAGTGTCCAAAAGTTCAGGGCTGTCCTGTGATCCCGAACTCGCGGCGCCGGTGCCCTGGGCTGTCTTGGGGCAATCAACCAGATTTCCATGCCATCATTGTCGCCGCCGAAGAGAGGGGCGTCGATCAGGTCCAGGACGCGCGCGCATTCGATACCGAGGTGCCCGCAGGCATCGTTCAACCGCTTATATCCGCAGTTCGCCGAGACCGTCGCTCTGACCAAATCGGACTGTGCGTGGTAAGGAACAAGTATAGCAGGCAGAGATCGATCAGTATGGCCGCCGCCATCACGCTATAAGCCCAGGCGCTCTGCACTAGATCGAGCTCGATCAGCACCCGTGACAAACCGAAGCCCACGATCCAAGCGTCAACGCTCATACAGATGCGTCGTCTCCGGATCAAGCCGACGAATGACGTAGGACCCCAGCGGGATGCCAAGCATGACACTGGGTATAAAAACATAGAGCAAGCTGCCGCTTTCGGAAATGAACAAGCCGAGCTGATAATAGACGAAGGCGGTCACGCTCGATTCCGCCACGCGAACCAGCGCTAGACCGGCACGAAATTCGTGTTTGACCAAGCCCTGGTTGTTGAACAGCATCGCCAACGGAGGGCCGGAGATAGTCGTCACCGAATAGAGGATGCCCAGCATCCACCCGAATGGCAGGCCGATCAGCCAGCTTGCTTCGATAGGGCGGCGCCAACCTGCAGCTTGCAGCAGGATCAGGGGCAGGATGATCGTGTAGGTGGCGAATTTGATCCAGCCCGGCTGGAGCGAGGTCAACGCGTAGCCGCCGAGCGCAATGCCCGGCAAGAGTCCAAGCAAGATGGGGAACACTCGTCTCCAAACCACCCGCACGCCCTTCAGATTGATGAGGAGGACGTAAACGTTGACGAAGACCTCGATGGTGACAATGGCGGGGTTGAGAATGCGATTGGTGTAGAAAACCAGGGCAAGGGGTACAGTGAGCGACGAAAAGCCGTAGCCGATGGCTCCATTTACAAAGGCCGCAAAACACGTCGTTGCGGCCAGAAACCACATAGCAGCATCAAACTCAGGCATTTCCTTAACTTTCCCACTCCGGAGGGCGTCGGTTCACGCGTCGGGGAACCAGCGCGGCCATTGGTCTTCACGATTGCGGCGGATCTGACCACTCGCTTAGCCCGCCCGTCTTCACACTGGCAGTGGCCGTTGTCCGCGTTCAGCAGTTGCTCTTGTTCTCGACTTCCGTCGTACAACAGAAGCTGTGCTGCACTTCCCAGTAACTACGATCACTCAGCAATACGTGTCAGTCTGTTTTCGGTTTGTCGATCAATGGTCCTCGTGTCGAAAGCCGTAAGTGCGTCGGTCATGGATGCGGGGGCTCCTGACGACCGTTCCCACGGAATTGAACTCGTGTCAAAATCCTAAGCGGTTCAGTGTCATCCTTTTTTTGCCTAGCAAAGCAACGCGGGCAGTCAGACGGAAATTCTCCTTCAATAGCGCTTGGGATAGTTGGCAAGGCCACTTTTATCGGGCGAGCATAAATTCTCTCCTCCCCCAGCGTGAACCGGTCGCAGGCTCCTTCGCTCGCCACACTGAGCGAACCTGGATTGAAGTTATAGTCATCGCTTGGCCAGCTGGGCATCAGCAGCGCTGGTGAGGTCAAGCTCGGCGGCGATCTTCGCGCGGCCGGAGCTCGCATCGGCACGGTGATCGGACGCGACCGCGACATAGACCGCCGGCAACACGAAGAGCGTGAATAGCGTGCCGACGGACATGCCAGCGACGAGCACGAGCCCGATCGAGAAGCGGCTCGCGGCGCCAGCTCCCGTTGCAGTCAACAAGGGTATGAAGCCCGTGACCATCGCTGCCGTAGTCATCAAGATTGGACGCAGTCGGACGCGCGCCGCCATCTCTATAGCCGAGCGACGGTCAAGCCTCTCCTTGAGCTGCAGCTCATTGGCGAACTCAACCATCAGGATGCCGTGCTTGGAAATCAACCCGACCAGCGTCAACAATCCAACCTGAGTGTAGATGTTCATAGTCGCCCAGCCAAAGAATGGCGGGATCAAGGCACCGACGATTGCCATCGGCACGCTGATCATGATGATGAGGGGATCGCGCAGACTTTCGAACTGGGCCGCAAGCACCAAGAAGATGATGATGATTGCAAAAGCAAAGGTAAGCGCCAGTTGGTTACCCTCGTGCACATATTGGCGGGCATCGGCGAGAAAGTCGTGGCTGAAGCCTGCGGGCAGTTTTTTTGCCTCGGTTTCCAGGAAGTCCACAGCCTGACCGATCGTGACGCCGGGCATCGGCACGGCCTGAAAGGTCGCGCAGTTGAGCTGATTGTAGTGGGTGAGCGCGTTCGGATCGGTCGCAGTCTCGATGGAGACTACGGTAGACAGCGGGAGCATCGCCCCCGTCGCAGTCTTCACATAATAGCTCCCGATTGCTTGCGGCGCCAGGCGTTCCTCACGTGGCACCTGCGGGATCACCTGGTAGGAGCGCCCCTGCAGATTGAAGCGATTGACGTAGTTTCCGCCAAGTAAGGTGGCGAGCGCGCTACCGATGGTCTGCATGGTGATGCCAAGCTCGTTGGCCTTAGATCGATCAACCTTGATTCTTACCACCGGCTGGTTGAACTCGAGGTCGGAGTCGCTCACCATGAACAGACCGCTCTTGCGCGCGGCATCCTTCAGCTTCGACATCTGCTCGTAGACGGATTGGAAGCCAAGCGTCGAATTGATCACCATCTGCACTGGTAGGCCACCAGAGCCGCCGGGAAGTGGCGGCAAGCTAAAGGCAAACGCGTTAATCCCTTCGATTTTCGACAGCTCGGCTTGGACAAGGGACTTTAGGGCGGTCGATGATCGCTTGCGCTCGTCCCATGGCTTGAGCAACATGCCGGCCAAGCCACTCTGCTGGCCGCTAACGCCGTTGAGCACGAAACTCAAATCAGTCTCGGAAAATTTCTGTAACGCTTTCTCAAGCTTGGTACCGTAGTAGTCGAGGTAGTCGATATTGGCGTATTTCGGCGCCTTGATTAGAGCGAATACGATACCTTGGTCCTCCTCGGGTGCGAGTTCCTTGGAAATATTCATATAGAGAAAGCCGACGAGGCCCAACATGGTCAGCGCAAACAGCCCGGTAATCGGACGATAGTCGAGCGAGCGGTCGAGTTTGCGGCCGTACCATCGTGTCATGGCGCCGAACCCGCGGTTCACAAATCTTGCGACCCGCCCCTCCTCAGCGCGCTGCAGGAAGAGCGAGCACATCATCGGCGACAGCGTCAAAGCGATCACGCCCGACACGATCACCGCTCCGGCTAGCGTAAACGCGAACTCGCGGAACAGCGCACCGGTGAGGCCGCCGAGAAATCCGATTGGGGCGTATACCGCAGCCAAGGTAATGGTCATGGATACAACGGGGCCGACGATCTCTCGCGCGCCCCTCGTAGCAGCTTGGACAGGCGGCGCACCTTCTTCTAAATGGCGATGAATATTCTCCACCACCACGATCGCGTCGTCGACCACGAGACCGATCGCGAGAACCATGGCAAGAAGGGTCAGGAGATTGAATGAAAACCCGAGCGCCAGCATCATGCTGCAGACACCCACGAGCGACAAAGGAATAGTGACTACAGGAATGATGACCGACCGCAGCGAGGCCAGGAACAGGAAGATCACCACCACCACGACAACGACGGCCTCAATGAGCGTCTTCTCCACTTCATCGATCGATGACTGAATGAACTTGGTGGAGTCGTAGGCGACTTTCATCTTCAGTGACGGCGGCAAGTTACGCTCCATCTCTGGAAACAGATCCCGAACGCCTCGCACTATGTTTAGCGGATTGCCTTGCGGGCTCGCCTGAACGCCGATAAAGACCGCGTGCTCGCCGTTCATGGCGACGCTGATGTCTGTGGTCTGCGCGGCAAGCTCGACTACGGCAATGTCCTCCATGCGCACAAAGCCGCCGTCATTGGCTTTGACGATCATGCGCTTAAAATCATCAACACTCCGCAGATCCGTGTTTGCAGTGACATCGGAGATAGTGAAATTGCCCTTGGTCTGGCCGGCCGCGGCCTGGAAGTTGTTAGCGGCGATTGCCGCCGAAACTTCAGCTGGCGACACGCCGTGCCCTGCCATTTTCGTAGGATCCAGCCATAGCCGCATCGCAAAACTCTGGCCGCCCAGGATGTCTGCCGCTGCGACGCCATCGACGGTTGCCATAACGGGTTGCACGACGCGCGAGAGGTAGTCGGAGATCGCGCTTGCCGTCAATTCCTCGCTGGAGAAGGCGATATACATGACAGCGGTGGTCTGACCGGTCGACTTAGTGACGACAGGATCGTTTGATTCCTTGGGGATTAAATATTTGACTGAGTTGACCTTGGAGAGCACCTCGGTGAGCGCCTCGCTGGGATCAAAATTCAGCTTGACGTAGACTTGGATCGTCGAGGTACCGAGCACCGATGAGGAACTGATGTAGTCGACGCCCTCGGCGGAAGCGACTGCCTGTTCCAGGGGAGTCGTGATGAATCCCTGGATCATGTCGGCGGAGGCGCCAGGATAGGAAGTCGTGATATTGACGACCGTATTAGATAGCTTGGGATATTGCCGGATCGGCAGTACGGTGGCCGCGCGAAAGCCGATCAGCAAGATCAGGAGACTGACGACAATAGACAATACCGGACGTTTGATGAAAAGCTCGGTAAATGCCATCTCGACTCGCATTTCCAGAGGGGGATGCAAATACGCCAGCAAATTGCGGTGTACAGCAATGATCATCAATGCGGCGACTGCGCTAAAGCCCGTAGTATGAGGGAAGCGTTGTCGGCTACTCTAAGGACTCACACGTTGCTGAGCATAGCGCGCCCAATCCTTCGCTTCTTCATCTTCGTCGCTTGAATGAAGGTTGGTTGCGCTGTTCTGATCAATCATCGCGATCTCGAATAGTGGGCACCTTCTTAAGACACAGCCCCCTAGTGTTTTTTCGTTCAACCGGCCAACGGTCAGACTCAAGATGTTTGTCCTCACACCTGATTGGAACGCAGCGACTTCTAGCAAGGCGTCACTTCGAGCTTCGCGCCGACCCGTCGATCGAATGATGCGGATTCGACATCGAAAGTACACACGACCTGACGGGTGCTCAACTCTACAAAGGTAAGTGGGCAATATAGAATGGGCTACAAAACGCTATACCAAGGTTTGTCGAAACGCTCGCTGGTCGCAGCCCCGCGAAACTCGTGAACTTGCCAGACGCAAAGTTCTCGGTCCTACAACATTCCGCAAGCACCCCACTCGCATCGCTAACTCGCTGAACAACGTCGGCTCGGAGTTCGCCCTTGGTACGGAAAAGTTGGCTTGAGCACTTCTTCCAGCTCAATATGCTCCGTAATGTTGGGCTACGCAGTGTGCTACGGAGTTGGCAACGCCAGTATTACGTTGTCAATCAGCCGGGTCGAGCCAACGTAGGATGCTGCACAAAGCGCCGCGGGGCGTCGCAGTGGACTGTCGGCGGCGTTGAGCGTGTCACCGTCCACAAGTTCAAGATACTGGAGTCGGTCAACTGTCTCTAAATGCCCCTTGGCGATCGGAATTAGCCTTTCTCCCCAGCGGAATTCATCGAGCGCGGCGGAGAGTCCACGATTGATCGCAAGGGCCCGCTGACGTTCTTCCTTGCTGAGATACCGGTTGCGACTGCTCATCGCGAGCCCATTCTGCTCGCGAACGGTCGGTACGGGACGATCTCAATTGGGAGATTGAGATCAACCGCCATGCGACGCACGACTGCGCATTGCTGAAGATCCTTCTGGCCAAAAAACAGCACGTCGGGCTGCACCATGTTCAACAACTTGCATACGACAGTCGCGACACCGCGAAACTGTCCAGCCCTGAAGGCTCCGCAAAGAGGTTTGGCGAGGTCGCCCGGTTCAATGAAGATCTCGAAATGAATCGGATAAACTTCCTGTGCATCCGGCGCAAAGAGGAACGCAACACCGGGCGTCGCGGCACAGTCCCTCATCCTGCAAGAAGTCGCGCGGGTAGGTGCCGAGATCCTCGTTCGGTCCGAAATGAGTGGGGTTGAAGAAGATGCCGACGTTCGATCGCCGGGCTCAATCAACCCAGCCCGGCGTCAGATCGTGCCGCCGGCCGACTGAGCGCATAGCCGCGCGCCAAAATGCGCGCTTACCATCCTCGTATGCCGGCGGGCCCGGAGGTCGACGTCGCCTCTTCTACTGAATGAAAGAGGCGGCCTCAGTTAGTGGCCTTACTTAGCCAAAACCAGGATCGCAGTCGAGCGCGGCCTTAACGTCAGAAGGCGACTCTTCGCTTAAACCATTTCCTTGGTAGGCCAATGTAGTAGCCGCGCCTCCGAAGTTCCGGCTCGGACCTGTTGAGCGTTTCGCAAATGGATTCCACAGGCGCGCCTGCGTCAACAAGCTCGCGCAACAGTTCATCTTCCCGTTTGGTCCAGCGAGGAGAGCGGAGGGCCACCTTCAAGTTAACCTCTTAGCCCTGAATTCATGCGGTTCTAGAGAAGAACTGTCCGCCAGCCCCGGGCCAGCCTGTTCCGTGCCGAGCGCATTGCCAAGCTTGGTCTGCGATCTCCGCGTTCGCGTTCTGGTGCGCAGTACAGTCCAAATCAGGATGACGAAACTCATCTGAACAGGTTTAAGTGTGATCAACTGTATGGCCTCCGCGTCCTCGGCTATCCCAGTGATCGTGTCCTCCTCAAAAATGCCAGCGGAGGAACTCCTTCGAAAGCTATACGTTGGCATAGCCGAAGCTGGTCCTATGCCGACGACATTTTGGAGCCACTAGGACTCACCCCGACCGTGACGGACAACCTGTGAGATGGGCGTGCGGCCTTGGAGTTAACCTGCGTGCGATAGCCTATCGCTAGGATCGCCCGCCGCGGGCAGAACCGGCAGTACCAAACGATGCAGTGGACCGGGCGCCTTGGTCGCAGCCAAGGCCGCCTCGACTAGCATGGCGCGCGCATAGTTGCGGCCGATCTTGCTGATGCGGCCGTGATGGGCAGCTCCCAGTCCCGACAGCCGCATCCGCGGGTTGAGCCCGAAATCGCTCGCCAGCTTCTGGAGGCTGTTGAACCGGCTGATCCTGCAGCGCAGTCCGCGTGATATCAATGCGGCCTGCATGTGTCGTGCGTATCGGGCTGCCCGCACCGTGCTTCCGGTGCCTCGGCTTGGACTCCTAGCTGTCGATGCACGCAGGTCGCTTCCGGAGCAGCGCGGACGTGCCTCGGCGCCCGAGTGAGTGAGAACCCGACGCTGTCCCTGCTACGCTCGCTAGCTGAGCGCGCGGCATCAGCTTCAGCACAACTCCGAAAAGGCTGCTCGCGCCTAACAACTCTCGGTTCCAAATGACCTGACGGGAGCTGCGGGCGACACGACAACTACGGATTCCGACTCTCGGCGCAACCGGGCGAGTCAGAGGCGACCAGCTGTAAGTTCTCGGCTCATCGTGTCTGGCAGGAGGTGCGAATGCGACGGGTGATTGGCATTCACCGAACCTCGGGGAACTGGTTTTTTGGGAGGACGGCAGTTTCACATGGGCCTCTGGCGGTGCTGAGTGCAAAACACGATCGACAGCGGGATTGGCTTGCAGGCCTTGAGCCAGCTTAAGGCCGTTTTCCCAATGCTGTTTGCGGACCGTGAGGGTGCGTAGTCTCAGCAAGGCCAAATGGATATCTCTGGGCCCGGCGACCTCTCCGAACTGATGAGGGCGCGCCCCTAGCGCCGGCCATGCGGCGTCATTTGCTGTCGCATCCCGAGGAATGCGTCGGCAACCAGCGTGATATGTGGTGGCGGCGTGAAAGTAGCGGTGTCGCCCAGGTATTATCCATCATCACGAGAGCACCCGACTGCTGCGCCAGCACACGAGCGAGCAGTTCCAGCGCCTGATGGCCGACCATGGCATCGTTTGCAGCATGAGCCGTTCCGGGAGTGTGGGACAATGCGGCGACGGAGAGCTTCTTCTCTTCTCAAGACCGAACGGACGGCAGGAAAGATTTACAGAACCAGAGACGAGGCACGCGCCGATGTGTTCAGCTAAACCGAAAGATTTTACAACAAGACCCGCAGGGACTCGACCACGCCTATGTCAGCCCGGTTGAGTTCGAGCGCAAACGGCTTTAGCTGAACCCGGTGTCCATTAAACCGGCAGCAGCTCAGTCGGTGCTTTCGCGTTCGAGGGTCCAGGAGACGCGGCGGTGACAACTGCTATGCCTTTTTGATGAACTTGCGCCGGGCATGCGCAGAGAGACAAATTGTATAGAACTGGAAGCGCGGCAGAATAGTCAGTGAACGTGCACACGCCGCGCCCGTATCACCACGGCTGTAGTGCCGGCTTGTCTGCATCCTCGCCAGATATGCTCGGGGGCCCGTTTCTACGTGGCTGAGGTGAGCGCCCGTAGTTGCCCAAGCTTGGCGCGGGCAATCGTGTTGATGCGCATGTGCCCATCTCGTGCGGCCATTACCACACTGATAGCGCGCCCTTACGCCGTGGGCCAGCTACCGATCCTGGTAGGCGTCCCATGATCGCTCTTGGCGCTACAATTCCCAGCACGTGGGAGCTTGAGATACTCCCGCGAAGGCGAGGTGGTTAGCGTTGTTATGGCGAGGTTGGCCACTGAAGTTAGTGGGGCGTGGTAGGGACAGCGCTTTTTCGGACCAGCACAAGCGCGGAGTCACGTCGTGGCTAACTTCACCGGCAGCGTGGGCGCGGCAGGGACAGCGTCGAGTTCACTTGACTGAAGGCGCCGAGTCGCGCTGCGCTGCCGTCGATATCAAAGGGGTTAACCCGGTAGTTAGCTATGAAATGAAGGTATGAAACATACGGCGGGCTAGCCGAGATCATTATCGTGCCGAGAGGATGCGCTCTCCTGTCTGATGGTCAGGTTTTAGGCCAGTATATCTCGCCAGTCATAGCAGCAGAAGAGTTAGCAAACGGGAGATGTCATTGGCCGTGGGCTGGAGATCCTACAAAGATGGGTATCCCGCGAGACTTGTCTGAGTGGCAAAGCATCCCATAGCGCCGCGTCGGCTATGAGCACAGTGGTGAAACGCGATCGAGCTCTCACCCAGATTAGCTCGCTACGCGATCTGACGGGATGGGTTCGGATGGACTGTGCTCGGCGTTGTGACCGGACAGGCCGCATGCCAGGCCGACGTCATCTTCACGCGGCTTTTGATGAAGGACGCTGCCGATTTGGCCGACGCGCTGTCTTGGATCTCGACTTTGACAAGCATCGTCGATCGCGCAAGTTATGGCAGGGGCGGACTGCGCCCGTCCTCCAGCCCGACTTGATCCCCCCAACTAGCTCTGGGACGATCTGAAGAGCATCTGTTCGTCGATAGGAACGAGCGCTCGAGTACGGCAACAGATCACCGTATTCCTCCACGATAAGGCGTCAAGTCCGGGTTGATTCGAGCCGCAATGGACGAGGACGGCACAGTAAGACTTCGAGCATGCGAATCCTCAACTCGACAACGCTCGGCTCCTTAAACAGTGCCAACGTCTGCTCGATTAAGTCCGGATGGGGAAGCGCGTCCGCAGTCCAGCCGAGTCGCACCAGCGTATCGGCCAAGCCGCCAAACCACATAGCGCTAAGACAGTATGGCAACCGCTCCCAGGAGAACAGCGCGCCAATACCATTTCGCCGGATTGAGCAACGGAACGACGGTAAGGCGGAACCCGATTCTGAAAGCGGCGTCTGCGAAACGAAATCGGCGTCAAGTACGGCGACAAAGGCCGTGGAAGGCGGCAAAGAGTCGTAGGGGCAGCAGCATCAGAGCCCATAGCGCGTAAGAAACCGACGGAATTGTGCGATCGGACCGCCGGTGAAGATAACGCGTCCAGTACTCCCAATCGCGCAGCCGAGATCTGGCTCTCCTGCGAGATCTGAAACAATCACGGTGACATCAAAGCGCTGGAGGTGCTGCGCACTTGGACGCAGCAAAGGAGCATCATTGTAGGACTCCCGATGAAGACTCCGTCGCGGGCTGACGCGAGTTCGGCCTCGAGGTAGTTAACTCGATCCGAGAACTCGATCAGCGGCTGGCCGAGCTTAAGGTCGAGAGCGAGCAAGTTTCTCGACCGGCAAATCATGCCGCGCCTGTTCGTGTCTGATCTTCGCTACGCTCAACGCCGGCGTTGTTGGCATGTCTGGAACATACCGATGGCCAATACACGCGGCGTGGCTAGGATCTCGTCAAGATCGTCGACTGCAATACGCTGAGCGTCACCGCGGGCGTTGCCGAATCCCGTGTATGATAGTCTTTCCGTCGGCGCGGCCGTCCAGTTTCGGTTGTTTTGGGGACGATCGTATTTGTCCGAGGTCCGTGCCGAAACGCTGCCGTCAGATGATGCCGGCGTCCTAAAATGGTCCAACATCTTCGATTCTTCATCGAACGATTTTGACCAGGATTGCTCAGCGACATCCAGGTGACACGTCACTACGCCAAAAGGAGTCTTGGAGTCGGCGAGTTTCTTCAAAAGGTCGACCTGAACGTAAAGAGAGGAAGCCGTCAATATTAATGCGCCCTGCAAGGGAAGCGCTCCTGCATCGCCGTTCCGATATCAAATGATAAGCAACGCGTGCTTCAGAAAATACGGCATCTCAATTGATTAGTCTGACCTCGGCGGCTCTGTACTTTGAGCGGCGTTTGTTGAAGCGACGATCGAAAGACACGCGCGTTCCCGGCACCAGATCAGCCCCTGTGCAGTCGCGAAGGTCCGAAATGTGCACGAACAAATCCATGCCGTCGCAATTGTCCGGTCTGATGAAGCCCCAGCCCGTCTCAACACTGTAGGAGACTACCGTTCCAGTTTGCATCTCTGATCTAGCGTGTGTTCGAGGCTATGGCATGGCCGCTTAGGCGCCGGAGTCGCAAGCCACAGCAAATCGGCGGGGCGGACCAGACGCTCGCGGCGCCGAGCCCGCCCCTAACATCGCCGTATCTGGAGCAATACGTGATGATACCCCTAACCAAGCAAGGGCCGTGCCGAATTGAGAATTGGAGGTTCTGCAGGGACTTCGTAGCGGGGCTGCAGGGTCAAGTTGTCGACATTCGTTTGAGAGCTGACGTCCGTCGTCAGACAACTCCTTGAACCAGCTGCAATACATCGAGGCGGCAATGCCTTCTGGGCGGCAGATCTCGAGATGTTCTCCTTGCCGCGCACAGCACCATGCGGATCCTCTCTTCCGCCGACTGCCGGCGGGTCTGTCGCCTAAGGTCTTTTTACAGTTTGTTCTGCCGGTGCTTTGCCCGGTCCGGGTTTCTGTTTCATCTTCGCTCCCGCTGGCTACGATGAACCAGGAACCCTCCCTCCGCAAAATCACACTGCCTGTTTCACAGGCCCTGATGGCCAACACTCTTTAGGTCAGCGTGGCGCCTCGGCTGGCTAAGTGCCGCGCAAGGTCGTAACCGTCCGGTGAGGACCGCGGGATAGTCGCACGGCTCGGAGCCGATCAGGCAGGTGCCGACCTGGTCGGCCAGTGTCGACAGGCTCAATCGATGCCCTCCCGCGCATAGCGCTCGCTCTGCCGGTTCAAGGGCTGATGCTGGCCAAACTTCTCGAACAGGATCATGGCCAGGAGGTTAGGTCCGGCAAAGCCGCGCGGTGTCACGTGGAAGGGTGCCGGCGGCTGGGTGATCGTCTCGCAGTCCCGGCACGAGAACTTCTCGCGCACCGTCTGGATCACCTTCCACTGCCGGGGAATGACCTCCAGCGTCTCGGTTATATCTTCGCCCAGCTTCGACAGCTTCGATGAGCCGCAGCAGGGACAGCTCTGCGGCGCGGCGACCACGATCCGCTCGCGCGGCAGATGATCGGGGAACGGTTTGCGCACCGGGCGCTTGCGCTGGAACGACTTGACGGTCTGCGTGCGCGCCGCGGCCCTCTCAGCCGCCAGCTCGTCCTCGGTTGCGGTTGCTTCCAGCTCTTCAAGCTGAAGCTCCATCTGCTCCAAGAGCCGTGCCTTGCGCTCCGAGCGGCTGCCGTAAATCTGGCGACGCAGCTTCTCGATCTCGAGCTTGAGGTAGTTGATCAGTGCCTCGGCCGCCTTCGCATTGGCAGCTTCCGCTTTGGCACTCGCCGCAACCGCCTCCGCTTCCAGGCGCGCGGTGCGCTCCGCGAGGATCATCGCATGCGCGGCGGCAAGATCGGTGGGGAGCGATTCAGATGTGGTCACGATGGTGATGGAATCACATCCATGACGATCCGCAAGTTCAAAGCCTCATCCGACCGCTGTCGGCCGCCACGTCTCCTGTGGGTGCCTCCAGTCAATCCCGGACAAGAGGTAACCGAGTTGCGCCGACGAGATCGTCACCACACCCTCGGCCGGGCTCGGCCAGATGAAGCGACCCCGCTCCAGGCGTTTTGTGAACAGGCAGGCGCCCTGGCCGTCATGCCAGATCACCTTCAGCAGGTTGCCGCGACGACCACGGAAGCAAAACAGGTGGCCGCCCAGCGGATCGCGATGCAGGATCTCCTGAACCTGCAAGGCCAGCGACGGAAAGCCCTTCCGCATGTCGGTATAGCCGGTCGCGAGCCACACCCGCACGCCGGCCGGCAACGGGATCATCGTGGCCGTCCATCAGTCAGCGCCGCCACCACTGCGGTCAGCGTTGCCGCGTCCACCGCGCCCGTGATCCGCACCCGAGCCCCGGCCGCGAACTCGATCTCGATCGCGCCGTAGCTTCCGGAGGCCGCGATCAATGGTTGCCTGTCTGGCGCAAGCGAGACTGCTGCAAAACGGACTTCATCATCCTGCCGTTGCGTCGGCTCACGTCCGCAAGCGAGGACGCCCGTGCGCGCCTGCCGCCGCCAAACCGTGATCAGATTGCGATGGACGTCATGCCGTCGCGCAACCTCGACAACACTCGCTCCAGGTGCCAGACTCTCTTCCACGATCCGAAGCTTCTCGGCCGTGGTCCACCGTCGCCGCCGCTCCGGACCAGACAGAACAGTTACCGTCGTCACGTTTGCTCATTTGCTTGCAAATTAATGAGCAAATCATCTCATGCCCCACCGCAATCCGGGAAGGCGGCCCCGGCCGGAGGCTTACGCAAGGTCAAGCGCCGGAAGTAGTGCATGTCTAGGACAGTTCGCGAAGCTGGACTGGCAGGCCCAAGCAAGCATGGATCATTTGCGCCGGACCAAAACCACGCCGCACCCCACGTGCGCGTCAGTCGGCAATCTGCACGTTTTTCGCTATGGCGAGTAAGGTCTCGGCTTTGAGGCTGCCGGCCCGGAAAGCTGTCGTAGGCTCGTGGCTCAACAACGGTCGCCTACTGTGCAGATTAGGCTGCTTCGCCGGATCATGCATCCTGCTGTAAGACGGGCTCGGCTTGAAGACTGTTAACGGTCTTTTGAACGCTTCCGGAAATGCGCAGCATCTTCTCGACTGAAACAATCTAAACGGCAGGGGACACTGCTTCGGTGGCACTCCGAGGCAGCTCGCAATACTGAACTCGCTTGAGAAGCCGCGTTCTCGAGAGTGAACCAAATCAATGTCCATCGTTCATGGCAGCCGCTCGTCTTGTTAGTTCTTGTGCATGGTGGAATCTGCGCGAAGTTGATGGATGCTAGAGAGAGCAACGATGCGGGTATTCGAGACAACGCAAATTGGCCGGCCCGCTGGTGGGAAGTGCCTCGGAGATTCCAGGCCGAAACGCGACACGAACCCGGTGCAGACCGTCGCGCTCGATGCACCAGGTACTATCGCATCGAAACGTGAAGGCGCCAGCTTTGAAGTGACAGGGCTTCGTAGGTGCGAGCTCAAATGTTTGAGTATTTTCCTGAAAGCGCAGGTATGATCACCATCATTGGCTGGGAATTTCTTGTTCGAAGCCGCCCTCCATCTCAGCCAGCTTCCGGAACGTGCGGAGGTCGACACGTCCGCCTGAGGGAGTATCAATATAGTCTAGGTCTACTCCCGATCTCTCAAGACACTCCGCCTTACACAGGGCTTCTCTTGCGCTTAAACTCTGAACCGAAAAATGCTTCCGGCTAAACCCCGTTCGGTGACACCTAATACTGTAGGGCACGGTTCCCCCTCCGTTGAGTTCGACAGTATAACCAACTTCCCGTAACAGTGCGACCGACCATTCTTGATAGGTCCGTGCGGGCGCGTTTGCGCGATCACCGAGGCTCTTGAGCTTCAAACCGACTTTCTGAAGCAGAACTGCGAGATCCTCTCCACAAAGTGCCAGACATCCGTCGAACTTCATCTGAAGTGAGTCAGAGCCAGTACGCTGGATGGCTACGGTTATCGTCTCAAAGTCTGTCGGACCGGCAGCAGAACGAGAAATGTTGCGATACGGTTGCGCTACGATCTAGGCAAGGGCGCAATTGTGCATCTGCCGAAGGAATATTCGCATCACTCCAATTGACTTCAGCGATTCCCTGCCTGCGAAGCACGTCGTAGTGAGGTGAAGAACGTGGAAGTCCTGCCGCACTGAGCCGAAAGCGGGAATGCTGTTCAAACTGCCACCTCATCCCTTTCGATCGGATCAAAGTGGCAAAGCGCCCCGTCGGGCCACTCCCGAACCGCTGCACCTAAGGACATAGGTATGTTGCCATCAGGCGATCCTTGTTGGCCTCCAGAGCGAATCTCGAAGGGGATTGATGCTGTGCGGCAAGGTCGGCGTGAAGGCGCTTACCGAAAGCGTCGCCCGCGCGTGTCATTTGCGACCCCTCGCATTGCAAGCCGGACCGGGGGGAAGCTTCCCGCATTGCGCAAGATGCTAACGTCGGCTGGTGGGCCAACCGCGCGGAGATCGGCACGAGGCAGATCGGCGGCGTGGGCGGCCCCTATCGCTTTTTTGAAAGCAGCTCGCGAAGGGCGGCGGCGTCGAGCATCTGCTCGGCCAGAAGCTTCTTCAGCTTCGCGCTCTCCTCTTCCAGCGCCTTCAGGCGCTTGGCCTCAGAGACATCCATGCCGCAGAATTTATCCTTCCAATTGTAGATCGTCGCTTCGGAGATCCCATGCTTGCGAGCCAGGTCAGCCGTTTCGCCCAAGCCTCATCCTCCTTTGATACCGCGATAATCTGCGCTTCCTGAACCTTACTCGCCTCATCTGTCCGTCCTTCTTCGGGCCGGACTCTAACTCCTTCTGGACGAAATACTTCGTGGCAGGTCACGTCCCAGACAAATCCGAAATCGCCACGTCAAAAAGAGGAAGCGGAGCACCTCTACGCGAGCTACTGAAACTGGCGGTTTTCTAGCATCTTGACTTGGGTTTATCTGGACAACAGCCAACGGAGACCCTCTATGTACATACCATCCCACTTTCGAGATGACGACCTCGAGAACATTCGAGCGACAATCCGTTGCGCCCGATTGGCCAACCTGATCACAGCGACATCAGATGGGCCACTTGCGACGCCTCTTCCGCTCTTCCTCGATGAGAGCGAAGGCAAACACGGCGCACTGTACGGGCACCTGGCGAAGGGCAATCCGCAATGGCGCACGGCCCCGACTGGAGAAGCTCTGGCGATCTTTAGTGGCGCAGAGGCTTATGTGACACCATCCTGGTATCCCCAGCGAGCGACAAGCTGAACACGTGGTGCCCACATGGAATTACATCGCGGTCCACGCCCATGAGCCGATTGAGTTCTTCAAGGATCCCAAACGCCTGCTTCAAATCGTGACGCGTCTGACAAATGTCCATGAGGCGTCGCGTGCGACGCCCTGGGCCGTCAGCGATGCTCCCGCGGATTTCATTGCCGTCCAGTTTCGTGAAATCGTCGGCGTACGCATCCCGATCACCATGGTCGAAGGCAAGCGCAAGATGAGTCAAAACCGCCCCGCGCCTGATCGCGTTGGTGTCGCCACCGGCCTAGCGGCGAGCAAACTGGCACGGGACCAGGAAGTTGCGGCTCTTATCGTGGTTCAGGACTAAGACGATAATGTGCATGACCATGGTCAACAGCGCCGATCGACATTACATCTGCAGCTCTCGCACGCTCCAGCGGCATTAGTAGAGATTAACTCGGGCATACAATTACCTCGCCAAGTTTACTAACCGAACTGTCAGCCCGGGCTTACCGCGCTGTAGACACTTGTCCGTATTCTGACAGAGGCACAATCTCGTGTCAGGTCCAGTACAGCGCGCATATCGAAAGTCCATTAGGCATTGTGGCTTGCCAGCGCCGCCCGGCATGGCCATTGCTCAAACAAATCGATCCAAAAACAGAACCACAAAAGCAGCAATGCGCACGCTCTCCAAACCCCATCTCACCTCGGAAGAACGGTCCGCCCGTTCAGCTCGCTGACGCGCGTTGCACCCCTGCCAACTCTGTTCGGACATATCCACCGCGACCACTCCAGACATGTAGACCAGCAAATACCTAGTCTCGAACACATTAATATCGCACGATGGCGTTCCCTAGGTTCACGCATGAAATCCACCATTGTATTCGACTGGAATGGCACTCCTCGATGGCGGCAACGCGGTGTTGCAAATGCTATTTTGAGCCGCTTCAGCCGCGCGACCATCGACATGGAGAGGTTTCGAGAGGAGTTTGAGCTCCCTTTCTCCATTCTTTTCCGCAATCTTGATATGTCGAAAGATGAAATCGAGTTTGTGCATAGCAAGTAGCGCCATTTTTCACGACGCCTACGAATTCTTGGCGCGCAACGCTGCTTACGTAAATGGCCACGAAATGTCTTGCTCGCCGCTGATCAGAGAGCCGTTCAAACCTCATTGTCAGCAACCACATTGTTGAACCAATTCGGGCACAAGTGCAAAGACTTGAAATCGAGACTTACGTCAGTCTCATTTTGGCGCTTGAGAACCGCGCAATTCAGTTTAGGAGCATGAGCAAGCAAGAGCACCTGCGCTTGTATATGCAGGCCCATGATTTATCCCCAGAACGAACTGTCATCGTGGGCGATATGCCAGTTGAGACGGAAATTGCCCGCAATCTCGGTCTTATCTGCGCGCGGCAGGGCTCGACTACATGATTAAATGACCGTCATGAATTTTACTAATTCTACAGAAGCATTGCTTTTTTCAACGTAATTGAGTGATTACAAAAGCATAACTGAATATCTGCCAGGTTGGCGCGCTCCTGCTGTCCGCTTCGTCTTCACGGTTCGACATTCGAAGGGGAAGGTCGGCGATCGAGTTCTTTCGTCACTCGGTCCAACCATCGGCTCAGTTCGATGACTCGCGCCAAATACCACGATCCGTTCGGTGCCCATTGGCGGTACATGGTTGTCTTTCGCTTGGCACGATGCTTGCTGAAGATCATTCGCTCCGAGAGGCGAGAAAGAAACTGCAAGGGCTTACAAAAGGAACATGAGCACAACGGCTTTGATCGGTGGCGTCATTCCGAGCACCGATGTAGTGAAACGTGCAGCGCGCATCGGCGCCGAAATCAAAAATATCAAGCTATCAGGCGATCTACCGGATCACGCGATCGCTGCGATCAACAGCTTATTGCTCGAGCACAAGGTGATCTTCTTCCGCAATCAAGGACATCTCAATGACACCGAGCAGGAGCGCTTTGCCGCTCGTCTTGGAAAGTTAGTGCCGCATCCGATGCTCGGTGCCACCAAGGGGATGGCGTCGCTCCTCGAACTGGACTCCACTCGCGGCGGCGGTCGCGCCGACGTTTGGCATGCGGATGGGACCTTCGCCGACGCCTATCCCAAGATTTTGGTCCTGCGGGCCGTTGTGATGCCAAGGTTCGGAGGCGACACTGTGTGGTCGAACACAGCTGCCGCTTATCTTGGTCTGCCGCCGCCGCTACAACGGCTTGCCGAGGGCCTATGGGCCGTTCACAGTAACGTTTTCGATTACGCCGGGATCGCGCGTGTCCGCGAGGTCGACAAGAAGCACTTTGACGAGGTGTTCACCAGAACGGTTTTTGAGACCGAGCATCCCGTTGTACGCGTCCACCCCGAAACAGGCGAGCGGACGCTAGTGCTCGGCGCCTTGGTGAAGCACTTTGTTGGGGTGCCCAAATACGACGGACAAAAGCTGTTCGATCTGTTCCAATCTCACATCACCGCGCCCGAAAACACTGTGCGCTGGAACTGGTTAGAGGGCGATATTGCAATATGGGATAACCGCGCAACGCAGCATTACGCGGTCAACGATTACGGGGACCAACATCGCGTCGTACGTCGGGCCACGATCGAGGGTGACGTGCCTGTTAGCGTCGATGGTCGGAGCAGTGTAACGCGCTTCAAGGTGACCGAATAACTGCAGTCGACGCCCCGTGCCTCGCGTCTGAAAACCGAGAAAACCTCGTAATCGCAGTTGTATCGGGCAGACGCGCGAACACACCTTTCCGACAAGATCTCTCGGCTCTTAGCGCCAGGTCGGCAGCGCCTAGTTTGATGCATAGCAACTATAGTGCGTCAACCAACAGTTTTGAGAAACGTTGAGCATCACTGTCCTTCAGCGGCCGGTACGTGGCCTCCACGTTTCAGTTTAGAAAATCCTCGATGGTGGCCATAAAGCGTGCCAACATGGCGGCGATGAGCTTAGTCGGATCGACCACTTGACCACCTTGACGCGTAAGCGCTTCTGCATATGCAATGAGATCACGATGCACGGCCGCAGGCAGCTCCGTGCTCACCTTGACCGGCTTGTCGTCTGGAAGCTCTCCTATTTTGAGTTTTGGCATGTTGTCACCCTCTACAGGGAGTAAGTAAGAGGTCATGATTGACAAGAACACGAACCGGGAAGCCAGGTCGCACAGTCAGAATAGGCTGGATGCTGAGGCTGCGGCGACGACCTGCTGTCCGGTTTGATTCTCGCAATGCCTGGATGATTGCGCTGTCGTTGCTGTTGGTGTCCGAGCCGGCGCCCAGCTCAGTCCCGACCGCCAGAAACGTCGATAGTGCCGCAGCCTTGAATAGTTCACCCCAGTGATTCTCCACCTGATCTTCGAGGCCTGCATAGCCGGCGGTGTCAGCGCCAGGCTGCCGCTCGAGAACGATAGAACGACCATTCGGCATGATCAGCCGCGTCCAGACCAGCAGGACGCGGGACTGGCCGAAGGCGACTTGGCTATCGTAGATGCCGATCAGGCGCGCTCCCTGAGGCACAAGCAGAAAGCGGCCGGTCGGCGTGTCAAAAACGTTCTCGGTCACTTGCGCGTTATTTGGCCCGGCAGGTCCGATCGAATCCCGGTGATCAGCGCTCCCGGAATCACCGTTCCTGCCTGCACGATGTATGGTGAAGCCGGCTTGGTGACGCGGTCAGGGCTTACCGTGCGACGGTCCACAGAAGCGTTCGCGAAGGCAAGCTTGCGGTCCTGACCGTTTTGCGCAGATCCATCATCGCTGCTGCTCGTTGCGTTCGGCGGTACGACGCGTTCGTTTCCAACAGCCGCAGCAGCGGACGGGCGCACTTCTCGCCCGTTGGTGGAAGCGAACAGATGACTGATGCGGGCTGCTTCGGTCTCTTGCTCCCGGCGCTGCTGGTCCGGATCACCACCAATCGTCGAGGGCTGGCCCTGGGCGGCAAGGATCGGTCGACCGAGGTCGCCCGGAAGCGGAGGACCAAGTTGCGGGACTGGCTGCCGAGGAGCGCCAGTATAGTCCTTTGGCAGAGTTGCAATGCCGTCCGCAACATTGTGATGATCAGTGCTATAAAGCTCATCAACCGACTGGTTTCGTGGTCGATTGTTCTGCAGCGACCACAGGATCGCGCCGCCGATAGCAAGCAGGGCAACCGCACTCCCTCCAGCCAGGACTTTTCGCGACAACCGTGTCACGCGCGGATGCTCTGCTCTCAAGCGGAAACTTTTGGAGTGGTCCTCTTGCGCCTCCGGTGAGCCACTTGCACCTGATCGTTTCCGTTCTGGGTAGTCATGAAGACGGCCTCCCGTCGGTCCTAACAATCCTGATCTTTTGTTGGCGTTCGCCGCCAAGCCGGAGTTCGGCGGCTGCAAAAAGCCGATCAACGATCAACATGTTGCCGTAAGCGCGATAGTTGACTAGTTCGGTCTTACGGTCCGGGCCGATGACAAAGAGCGGTGGCATCTCTCCCTGGACGATACCTCTAGGAATTTCGACATAGACCTTGCGGCCATCGTCATATACGGCGAGCGGCCGCCAGGCAGGACTGTCCCCTTCGATGGCATAGCGGGAGATACGCTGCGCCGGATTCGGAAGAACGGGTTTCAGAGCGGTTGAACGGGATCGTTCGCGCGCCGTTTCCGGATAGTACCAGGCAACAGAGGGCATGTATGGCCGCTCGCGGGAGCGGAGCTCAATCAGGTAGGTGCGGCGGTCCGTATTGACGACAAGATTGGTCTCGATCGATGCACGGGTTGGCTTGACCAGGATATGAACGCGTCGCGTGTCGCCGCTCCCGCTCTCGGTGTCGCCTACGACCCAGCGGACGGTATCTCCAGCCGCTATGGGCCCTGACCCCGTCAACTGCTCCCCCTCCTCGAGCGCGATATCCGTGATCTGCCCCGGTGCAGCGTAAATCTGATAGAGCGCTCCGGGACTGTAGGCGTAGATTTGGGCTGCGTTGAAATACCCTCGCTTGCGCGGCTCGACCCGGGCTGCGCTGTTTGCGGTCTCAACCCGGCTCACGGGTTCAGCGTCTTCCTTCCCTCCCGACTTGCCGCCGAGAGTCGGCTTCCAGAGGGGTGGAACGTGAAGCGGTCGCGATCTGTCGTCGAGAGCCACTGGCGTCGCCGGTAACGGTGGAACTTCAGCGTCATAGCTGATCTCCGGCGGAATGTATGTGGCGCAACCACTGAGCGCCGAGGAACCAAGCAGGAGAGCAAACAAAAGTGCTCGCCTCGCGATCGAGAATTTGGGCGGAGTCGGACTGATCCTGCTGTACGGGACAGGATGCTTCGAATGAACGTCGGACGGCGTCTTAGTCACTGACTCAACTCCTTCAGTTGATGGCGCGAACGAAGACGCCAAGAGGATTCGTGCGCAGACGTTCGGCATCGCGCGGCGTTTCGATCACGGTGGTGAGAATGGCCGTCCAGCGCTCGGTCGAACTCAACGAACGGTTGTCGTAGACACGCTCGCTCCACGCGACCCGAAAGCTTTCCGACGACGCGCGAATGACGCTCGAGACGTCGACAGAGATCTGTGCCTTGCCCAACTTGGCAAAGGGGTCATTGTGGCGCGCATAGTCATTGAGGGCAGCGGCGCCGCGATCGGTTGTAAAGTCATAGGCCCGGAGCCAGTTTTGGCGCAGAACGATGCCGTCGGCCGGCAGGCTTCTGACATCCTCGATGAAGCGCGCCAGATGGTAAGCGATCTGGACATCTGTCGGTTGATAGTCGATGTTGGCCGGCGCCACCCTTTGGGCTTGGCCGAGATGATCGACTTCGACCACCCAAGGCGTGATCGATCCCTGGCTCGATTGCCAGACAAGGCTACCTGCGAGACCGGCTGCAAGCATCAGGCATCCGAACGCCATTAGGCGCCAGTTCTTGGCCTGCACGCGCCCCGACCGACCGGCACGCCGGAACCCAAGCCATGTCAATGGCTTGAGGTTTGACCGGCGAGCCCCTTTTATCTCGCCGTCCTGCCGTCGTGGTCTCCCGGTCGCCGGTTCCCGAAAGAGCCCCCACTGCTTCCGAGCGCTTGCGATAGCGATCGTTACCCGAAGGGCCGAGACACCCGAAGGGTGACTCGGTGAGGAGCGAAGCGATGAGTAGAGCGCGGGCCGAAGGCATCGCCCGTACGCCCTCAGCTTGCGAACCCGCACACCTGGTCATTGCGATGCTCCCGAATCCGATCGAGGGACGAACACGCCAACAGGCCGAGGGACCATGGGCGAAACATCGGGCGCCGAAATTGCGGTCGTGACACCGGGCATGAGCGCCGGCAACCGATAGCGCGACTTCATGAGATCGGATCGTGTGACGAACAACGTCGCAGCTGCTGATGACTGTCCGCTGGACGTCCATCTCGGCGGCAGTTCGATGGCAAGCAGATTTGCAAGCTTTGCGACGTATGCTCGCGTCTCTTCTGGCAAGGAGCTACCAGCGAGATGCTCTTCATAGCGAGCTGGTCCCGCGTTGTACGCGGCAAACACGCCAGGCGAGCCATACCGATCGAGCAGTTCGCGCAAGTACGCCGTGCCGGCCAGAATGTTGTCATGCGGATCGTAGGGGTCGTTCCCGAGATTGTAGCGCTCGCGAAGTTCCGCCCAAGTCGCCGGCATGATCTGCATCAGGCCTATTGCGGCTTTGGGCGACTTGGCGTGGACGTCTCCAGCGCTTTCGATGTTGATGACCGAACCGATCCAGTTCATCGTTGCAAAGCGCTTCGAGGCTTCGTCGACGAAAGCGGAAAACGGTTTGCCTACCCGAGCAACCGCCTGAACCGACGCCGACCCGCTCTCGGCTAGAGCAGCACCATCCGACGCGGCGAAGTTAAGCAGCAGCGACACTACAGCCCAAACACGCACGCCAGACCGAGCCAAGCATGCCGTCGTGCTCGCGCCCGTCCAAGGTAAAGCCTCTTCGCGCCGGCCATACGGCCGCCCTGGACTGCCGCTGCGCGCGTCGAACCTGCAAGCGTTGGTCGGGACGGAGGAATTGTCCCGCGGTCGATCGCACAGAGGAATGGCGGGGTAAGAACGTCGAATACGCACGATCACTCCTCCCGCGTCCACACCGGCATCGCACGGCCGATCACGCTAGATGCCGGAAGAAATCCAAAATACCGGCCGTCAAGAGAGTCGTCCGATTGCCAGTTCATCAGAAACAGCTCCCCATCGCCGACGACGCGGCAGCCTTGCCATTTCGGCAATGGCCGCCCGCGTCCGTCGCGATCCCTCGCCTCGCCCATTGCAATCTCGTCGACCGAAACCGTGAGGCCGGTTCTGCAAACAATCTGCCCCGGAAGAGCGAGCACGCGCTTCAGCATCGGGACGCCAATGGGCAAATAGCCGTTAAGGTCGAGGAAGGTCGCGAGCGGCTCCGGCGGCTGCACGGCGACCAATTCAGTGACTTGGAATTGGTCCGCCGTTCGGAGGCGGTAGAGACCGATCGGCACGCTCGCGGATGCATTCCAGATGTAAAGCGGAAGCGGCTCCAGGATGATCGTCGCGACGAGCGCAGCAACAACCCCAATCGTCATGGCAGCATCGTTAGGCGGCCCGTCATCGCATCACCTTTTGGCGATGAAGCCAGGCCTGATGGCGCGCTTTCGTATACGGGCGTGGGTTTTCGTTGACGGACAGGCGGTTATGAACGTGATGCCAATGATCAGGCGCGACATCAGCTGGATCGATGCCGAGTGCCTCAACGGCATCGATAATATGCAGCACGCGCTCGACCTTCGGCCAGCCGGATAGACGCAGCAGAATCTCACCGCCGGGCGTCACATAAGGGACCGTCGAGCAGCGCTGTCCCGGTGCGACTGCGCGCAAGATGTCGATGCGTGAAATAATCGTCCCAAAGTCGTTCGAGGTCCAACGGACGAAGGCAAAGATGCTGCCGGGTGCAAATGACAGGACAGGCCGATAGCGATCAAGCTTCTGGCGTAAAGATGTCCACATTCGACCCCGGCGCCCTGATCGTCACGATCAGCGCATAGCGCGCAGTGCTGTCGAACCGCTCCAAGTAGGGCTTTTCCTTCCACCAGCCACCGACCGGAAAGACGCCAATGGCATCACGTTCCGCAAGGTCAGCTGCGCTTCCGGACCAAAAATCGGAATGCACCGATCCATTGTCGCGAAACGTGCCGAGGAGCCAATCCTCGCCACCGCCGGGAGGCGCCCCCTCCTCCTCGTCCCGTGCCGCCTGATTGATGCGGGCTCTGAACTCGTCGACAGTCTCCGTCGCGGACTTCGCACGGAAGCGAAGACCGTGTGAAGCGTACCGATGTCGCCTCGTCCACCCACGCTCTCCAGGATTGGGGTCGATGAAGTAGGACAGAGTCGCTCGTAGCTCAACCTGCGCGTCACCAAGCGCGGCCAGCTGCTCCTTCGGCCACGGCAGGCGATGGAGCTTCATGTCGCGGGTCTTGGCAGTAGCGCTCCCCTCCCGCTGAAACGGTTGGAGTTGATCTTCGACGATGAGCGTCAGATCGTTCACCGTCGAGAGGAGCGCCCGCCCAATATCGGGGACTCCGTAGCCATAGCGTCGTACCAGTGCCTGTATTTGCCCCTTCGCGCCGTTGCATGCGTCGATACGGGCGCGCATCTGCGGGGTCCACTCGGCGGAGTGCACGATCAAGGCGCGGACCGTTTCCGGCCATATGTGACGCGAGTTGCGCCGTAGTGAGCGTGTGGCTTTCAGAGCCACCCGTCGCGCCTAGGTTGGTCGCTGTCGCGCCGAAGTAACTGGAAGTCAGGCGGCTCGCAGCCGAGCCTCCCATATTGTCGAGACCGGCAATCACGCGGCCCCGCAGATCCGGCACGTTGAAGGTAGTCGGAGCCGTTGCCAGCGCCGAAGGTCGTACTCACTAGCGAGAAGTAGCTCGCGTAGGTCGTGCGGCTGATGGCCTGGCCATAAGGCAGCACGAACGAGCTGTTAGGTGCCGATGTGCCTGTGTAAGGCAGGACGCCGCCAACCGGGATGCTGTACGGATTGCCAAAGAAGCCGCGCAGGTAAAATGCAGCGTCACTGGAGTTGTAGACGCACACGTATGGCGTCCCCTGGACAAGATGCCCCGCGACAAGCTCAGTGCTCGGCGCCGAGCGAAGCGGTTTCGCGCCAAGACCATCAACGTTCAACGTGGTCGCGCCGCCGTTCGTCACATGCGGCGTGAACGCAATCATTTGGTTGGAGAGCCGGGAGAAGCTGTCAAAGCTTTGGTAGCTCGTCACGGTGAGGGCCGTGGACGTGCCACCGGTAGCAATCGCTCCTGAAATATCGTCGCGCCACTTGGCAACTGAGGCCATTTCGGCCCGCGCGCTGTCATTGACGCTGCTGGGCGCCATTCCTTCCGCCCACCCAACGGCGGGATCAAAGGTCGCGTTGTTCGCCGCCGTCTGCGACCACCAAGCAACGCCGCTCATCAGGCGTGCTCCTGACACTTGGCGATAACGGGATAAGTCCGCACCACGATGCCACGCGCTGAGTCCAAGCGAAGGGGCAGGGGCTTCAACCGCCAGTGCTTGGCGCGGTCGAAAGGCTCGGTGTCCTCGTTCTCGATCGGCAGCCACTCGCCGCCATCAGGATCTTTTGCCGGCTTGAAGCTGGTCGAGACGAGCTCACCGTCCCGAACCAGGCAATATTGCTGCTCGCCCATGGGAGAGCCGCCTTCTGCCTGAAGGCGGTCGACCAACGCTTGTCTGATGTAGTCTGATTCTGATTGGCAACGTTGGCTCGCCGCCCTATCGATCGCCTTTGACAGGTTCGAAGGGGCACGAAATTGTATCAGTTGCTCGAATGTGGCGGAGTCGTCCATCGTTCGTCCTCATGCAGATTGCATGAGACTGTCAGTACGAGGGTTGACCGATCTCTACCATGTCAACGCTGCTGATCTTGCGGACTTTGCCGCTTCTGCGACGTCCTCGCGCGCGTAGTGGTCGCAAAAGGTCAAGAGAGGCGATCTGTCCCTTTGGTTACCTCACTCACAATTGGTAAGTTAGCGTCAATCGGCGTCTCACAGGCACCCTACCCGAACCGCTGGGCTCTCACGCGGCGTCCCTAGAAGAGCGCGTATGCGTGCTGCGATGCCACGCGCCTCGTCCGGCGCCAAGTTGGGTTTCACACAATTGAGTATGTCTATCATCGCCTGAGCCTCAGCGGCATTCGATGTCGCAACTTCGCGATCTATTAAGCTCAGAGACTGATCGGCCGCGCGGGCCTGATTGGCTGCAAGCACCTCAAGCGCTTGCGACCGTAGTGCTGTGATATGCCGCTCGAATACGTGCACTGTTCGTCCCTATAGTGGAAGTTAGCGGGCACGTGACTCGGCGCCCAGAGAGAAGCGCTGTCCCTACCACGCGCCGCTAACTTCACCAGGGGCGGCTCCAAGCGGCGGCAAAAAGCAGCTGGAGTGTGTATCTTTCGGCCAACGCCACAGGGCAACTACCAAGACGGGTAGCGGTGTGACCTTTGGCGATCAGCCTCAGATCGCAGGCAGTGCGGGCGCGACTCGGCGCCGTTCGGTTGCGCTGGAGCGGACGCTGTACCTAATAAGACGGGGATTGGGCCCGTGATTCAGAAGCGGTACGGACGCGAGTGGGAACCTTGCCGGCCAGGGGGGCTGAACCGAAGACAAGGCACCTGTCGCACCCGCACCGCCCATGAGGTTGATCAGAAAATGACTCGCCACCGACCGTTCTGGTTATATGGTGCTGTCCCTGCCAAGTCCCGTTAACCACAAATGCTCTCTATGCGGGACAGCTTACCGAAAGCTGACGAGGCTGCGCGGCAGTCCCAAAACGAACAGCGGCCCTTGAGGGCCGTTGCAAGCATTGCCTGCGACCATAGTGCGCGCTCGTGCCCGCTGAATTTGGCCGCGCATCATGCCCGATACCGCGATCAGGATTCATCCGCTCTTCCAAGGCAGAGTAACTAGAACCGAGGGGTAACTTTGACGTGGAACGAATGTGAAACAGCCGCGCCGTCGATGAAGCGCCCATCCGCCTGATTCGAAGCAAAATCCCCCCCATTTTTTGGGGGTTGCCTTTGCGTGTCGACCTCGCTGAATCTGCACCAACGGCGCGAGCTAGGAATCGCAGCTTCCATTCACAGTAACAAAGGAAACCTGGTTTGATCCCTATTGAGGAGTCCCTTATTCGAGCGACAACGTTGCTTGACGATCCAACAAGTACCGAGCAACGGGCTGAAATCATCGCCCACCTGGATACTGTTATAGACTATGCTCGCGACGAGACCGAGGAGCGCCTAGCGCGTAGTTTCAAGACGATGGCCCTGAACCACCTCGACTGTATCGGTCGAGATACGTCAACCATTGTTGAGGAAGCGATGGAGCTGGCGCTGATCGCTATGGAGAAATTGACCATAGCTGTGGTCGAGCGCAATCGGCGCGAACACGACCTGAGGATTCTCATGCAGGAATTTGCAATTGGGCAATACGTGCAACTTAAGGCGGGTGGCCCCGCAATGCAGGTCATCGCGATTAAGGCCGACAAAATCATCTGCGAGACGCTGGACGAGAAGCGGAGCCGCCGGACTTTCGCTGCGAGCGATCTTGTCATCGCCAGGCGTTCAGCGATTAGAGGCGGTTCGTTGCGGCGCTCCTGAGGCGCGGGCTGTCGGGTCCATCACATCCCAACACGTTACCTCGGAGCGTCTGGCGAGCTAATCTGGGTGGTGCCTTCATCGAGGTTCAGCATGTATGCATAGCCGACGGCGCCGATAAGAGACGCTTTGCCACTGGGCCAATGGCATCTGCCGTTCGCTAACTCTACTGCTGCTATGGCTGGCGAGACGTCCTAAAGCCTGACCATCAATGGAGGAACGCATTCTCCGGACGCGATTGCAATCTCAGCTAGACCGTGGCAGGTTTCGTACTCCACTTCTATACTGGCTACCGCGCTATCCATGTCCCGGAGCAACGCGAGGGCGGCTCGGCGCCTTCCACTCAAGAGCATCCGACGCTGTCCCTACCGCGCCCGCGCTGCCCGTGAAGTTAGCGACGACGTGACTCGGCGCCCCCGCTGGAGGACGGAAGCGCTGTCCCTGCCCACGTACCGCTAACTTCGGGGCGGCCAACGTTGCCATAACAACGCTAACCACCTCGCTTTCCGGGAGCGGCAACAAGCTCCACGGGTTGTGTAATTGTAGCGTCAAAATTGCTTGTGGAGCGCCTACCAGGATTGGTGGCTGCCTTATCGGCTGGGTCATGACTTCGGGACATAGGCAAAACGACATCACGACGGTGGTCTGGCCGGAAGGGATGGCCGCACTCGCAGGCTTGGTCAGCTTGGCTCACCTCCGCCACCTAGAACGAACCCGGCCGGGTCTTCCCCAAGCGGTCCTCGCCATTGTGGTAGGGCCCGTCTGGTACGGCCCGACATGCGGACGGCCTTGGGCCCGGCAGACCGAAGCGCTCAAAGTAGTGCCGCACACGCGAGCTCGACAGGTCACCTGCATGATAAGACGCGAGCGCCGCAGTATCTCCGTCCAGGAACATGGCGAGAGCGACTTGGCTAACAACGCAAACGCCGCCGCCAACACGACGACCAAGGCCATGCTGGGGGCACCAATTCCGGATCGTCGTTTCTGACTTGCCGGCCCTCTTGGCCGCCATTGCCAAGCTAATGCCCTCCCGCGGATCGTAGGGTGTGAGCACCCTCCATGTGGTCTCCTCAGCGGATTGCATGCTGACCTCCGCACAGAAGTACGGCACCTGATGTGGGCTTGCGCCGATACGTCAGCGTCGATCCGGACGGCCGCCGGAGGGCCGCGGTCTGCTCAGTCAAGGCGAACACAGACCCGCCTCCAAGCAACATCACGAGTCCCATGACGTCGTATCGGCACACAGGCGCAGCGGCGTGAACGCCGAACAAATCCAGGCCGGTCCAACCGAGATCGCAAGCCGCGCGATCCCAGTTCGATAGGAAGACATCGGTGTCTTCGATCATCTGGGACCATCGATCTGCGCCGGCCCACTCGGGTGCTTGCATTCGTTTCAGCTCCTGCAGAATTGCATGCCATCCGGCGGTGTCGTCCTCGAAGATTTGTGCCTTTCGCCCTTCTTCAAAATTAGTGGTGGCAGTGGGGACACTGGGGACACCCCGTTTAACTACTTCAATTCTCGAAGTTTTTCTGTCCCCACTCACCCCGGGGGGCTGTCCCCACTCGTTTTTGGGGACACGACCGCCTCTTGAGTGGGGACAGAAAAGTCGTTATGTCGCAGGGACTTGTCGGAAGTGTCCCCACTGCCACCAATGTCCCCACTCATTTTCATGAGGGCCACGATGTCTCGGGAGAAGGCTTGCAAGTCATGCTTCATTTGCATCCTCCAGGAACGTCGAGCGGATGTGGTAGAGCCGCATCTTCCCGTGGTCGGGTACCCGGACTGACTTCGCCGTGTGGGAGCCTTCGCCTTCGATGTAGCCCTTCTGCCTCAGCGTCGCTGCGACACGGCGCGGATCGAGACCGGCGCAGATTTCCTTCCAAGCCGTGGTGGTGACGTAGAAGTCCCAGCCATCGCCCATCTGCTCCCTGAAGCCGGCGACATCGCGCGCCTGCATCCCCTTGGGCGGGTTATCCTCCCATGCGGGGATGAAGCGCGACATCCCGTCCTTCAGGAGGAAGGTTCTCACCTGCTCCATACCAGCGGCCGTTTCGGCGGCTTCATGGCCTCCGCGGGCTGCGAGCCACTGCTCGAAGCACAGGGCAGCTGCCTTCACGGCGTCTCCACGCGACCAGGGCAAGATCTCGTACAACGTCGCGATCTCGCCGCCAGCAGCGATGAGCCCGAAGCGCTGGGCCACTCGGCCAACCTGTCCGTCCGCTCCTGCCGGCACATAGGTGTCGCAGAAGCTCTTCACGACATCCTTCACGGTCTTCCGGATGCCCTCGATGTGCGGAACGATGTTCGCGAAATACTGCCTCGCGGCGACGCCGTAGTGTTGCTGGGTCGCGGTCTTCAGGTGAACCGCGAGCGCGTCCGGTGAGGTGAACCCGTGGAGCCGCTCGAACATCCCCATGCCAGCGCCGGCATCGGCCGACACGTCCACGATCCTGATCTGCTGACCGGCTGCCAGCCGCTTGCCGCGGCCATCCTCAGCCACCTTATCGGAAAGGCCGATTTCACCCGACGACAGGAAGAGGACACGCCACTTCGCCGCCCGACGGGCCGAGCCGTCGCGCGTGCTACGGGACTTACCCGAGCCGTTCGCGAGCATGTAGGCAGCTTCGCCGGCATCCTTCGCCGCCAGCTGGGACAGTTCGTCCAGGCACAGCAGCGTGTCGCAGTGCGCCAGTGAGACGCCCTCCAAGCCGTTGGCCGTCGATCGCCAAGAGCGAATGTAGCCGTTGGTATCGCCGCCGCCCCAGACACTGCCAGCGACATGCAGGGCCGTGCTCTTGCCCGTGGATGACGCGCCCTTGAAGTGGACGCCACCACCCTCGGCCGCGCACGGCCCCACCAGCGGTCCTGCAAAGGCCGCCGACAGCGCCAGCACGAGCCGGCTGTTGCCGACGGCGTACCTAGCTACGTTCTGTTGCCAGCTCTCCAGGCTGCCCGCCTGACGAAACGGGTGTTCGTGGGCAGACGCGCTCTGCAGCAGCAGGAGATCTCGATCGTCAACGGCGAAGCACTCGTCTGGCATGACGAACGAGTTGCTGTGCCAGCCCACCCGCTGGGTAGCCCTGGCCCGCTTCGGCGATCTCACCTGAAGCAGGAATGAGTTGAAGAGGTTGCGAGCGGTATTGCTGGGCGAGATGAAGAACCCGCCATCCATCAGGATCCGACGCGCCTCTGAGCCGTCTCCGGCCAAGGTCGCCCGCGGCAGCGCGAATTGGTGCTCGCGACCATCGTGATCGCGCCGGCGCAACAACACGCCCCAGCTTGCGCCATCCGTATCACGGGTCTCCGCCACGACGTCGAAGTGACCTGCAACCAAGATGGCAGGCTTATCCAGATCGTCCGGATTGCTCCACATCAGGCCCCGATCAGAGAAGCTGTAGCCGACCGGCAGGGCCGACTTCTTCTCGGCCCGGGCCTGGATGTGCTCCTCGTCCTGGCTCATCTCTTCCGTTGAGGGCTTCCATTCAACGGTCGTGCGCGCCCTCTCCTCGAGATCTTGGAATGAGTGCCCGGCTTCGAACCAGTCGGAGACGTCCTGCTTCTTCTGCAGTTCTGGGAAACGCACAACGCGGACGCTCTCAGCGACGCCGAGGGCGAGCGCCGCCTTTGCATCGGCGTGATCCGATCCCTCGTCATCGTTGTCGGCCAGGAGCACGAGATGCTTGCCCGCGAAGTACTGCTCGCACCCGGCCGGCAACCCGTCGCCGACGCCGCCGAACGTGATGGCGCAGCCACCGCGCTTGCCGACGGAGTCCACGTCCTTCTCGCCCTCGGGCCAGAAGACCGTGGTCGAGCTGTCGAGATCACCCGCCAGATAGGGGACGGACTTGTAACCATCGGGCTTGCGATACTGCCAGCCCGTGGTGCCATCGACATCTGCAACGCGATAGGCATTGAAGGCCCTCTGCTCGCCTCTGGTCATGATCTTGATGCGAACGGCACGCCGCCGCACTTGTAGATGTGGCGTCGCTTCTCGTTGTCACGCGGGCGCGGCCCCTCATCGCCCGCCACCATGAAGCGGGGCTTGCCCTCGTCGTCTGGCTTCGTCCGTGCCGGGAAGACAGGCGCATCCTTGGCCTCGGCCGGCCTGGCCGCGATGTTCGCGGTCGCCTTCGGTTGGGGATCGCGCACGTTCCCGGTCAGGTTGGTCGAGCCAGCAGACTGGACGTTCAACATCGCCGCGAGGTCGCGCGCGGCATCCAGCTTCGATTTGCCGTCGAGGTACGCCTTGAGATCGATGACGTCGCCGCCCTTGTCGCCGGTGGCGAAGTCGCACCACACGCCGCTCTTCAGGTTGACCTTGAAGCTGCCCGGCTTCCCGTCGTTCCGGGTGGGATTTCGAGCGACCCACTCGCCGGACTCACGGCGCCCGCCAGGCAACAACTGGGGGATGACAAAGTCCAATGCACTGAGGGCCGCCGAGCTGACAGCCTTGAAATCGACACGCTGGGCGCTGTTGAAGCTATTCATGATCGTTCCCATTAGCGGGGCTCTCCCGCTGAAAATTTTGCGGCGCGCCAGCACTGGGCTGACATGCCGGACACGTTCTTGCATCGCGTTCCGTCTGGCTCGATCTCGCCTTGCAGGTGGAGCTCGGAGACCCGCGGCCTGACACTCAGGAAGCTGATCTCGAGGCGAGCGGCGATTTGGTCCGGCGTGAAACTTGCCGGATGCTGCGATCGGAGAAACTGAAGGACGCGCTCGCGAACCGTGGCGGCACGCTGCGTCAGCTTCTGAGCCGCTTCGCTGCTGGGACCGACGGCTTTGAAGCCGGGGCTGTCGGGATAGCTCATTGGCGAACCTCGCTTCCGAGACCCGCCAGGTTGGCGATCAGATCAGCGAAGGCCGGGTGAACGCGGTAGCGGCGGGCTACGAACAGGCCGGCTCGGCTGCTCGGCTGCAGGACGGTAACGCGCCATGAGAAGAGCGGCAGGTCAGAAACGGATTGAGATTGCCGGATGCGTTTGCTATGTCTTTTCATGCTACGATTTCCAGGGAAGCCCGGTGCGCACGACCTGATCCGCCAAGATGTGGATCGTGCAGCCGGGTTTTCTTTTGAGGGATGGTGTCAGGCGACGCGGCGAACCTCAGAGGTGGATCTGACCAACGGTCCGATCTTCCTCTGCGCCCAGGCGTCGAGGCCGGAGACGGGGTAAAGGGGGAAGCGTCCCGCGAGCCGAAAGGGCGGGCCTTCCGAACTGATGCAGGCGAGCTTCGCCAGCGTCTTTGGAGAGCAGGGAACGTTGTACGTGTCGGTCACGTACTTGGCGGCATCCTTCCTTCGAAGGTGGCGCTCAGTGAGATGTACTTCGTCGGTATCCATCGTGGTCTCGCATAATCACGGATCAATCTCCGTGGGTGCGAGGTAAATGGAGCGTCGAGAAATCCGCGGTAAAGATACGCGACTGAAATCGCTGCGGATTTGCCCCGCGCATTAGCCGCGGATTTGACCGCAATTACCCGGACCTTTTCTCACCGCGCCTCCGGCGAGGAAATTTTTTGCGGAGCTCGCGGACCTTGTCGCGCCCGACTCCCAGTGCCCGCATATGGGCGACGTCCTGCTCCTCAGTTGGGATATAGCCCTCTGGCTGTTGCTCTCGCCAATGCCGGAAGGCGGGCTCGATTTTCGCCTCAGGCAGACGGCGGAAAGCTTTTGCCGGATCCTCCGTCGGCGGAGCAGCGGCCGATGTCGTGGCGGCAGGCTTGGGAGCTTGCTCGCCGTCGGCGAGGACGCCTGGAGCGCAGCTCATTAGGCTTTCGCGACTGACGAAAATCCATTGGAAGGGATCACTACCGATGCCGAGGTTATACGGATCATCGGGTCTCAACTGACATAGGTCGAACCGATCGCGAATGCGCTCTGAGTTCCACCACCGTCGCGGAATTGGCTGCGGATCGCCGCCGGCTTTCTCGCGAATTGCTGTGATCAGGAAGCTCGCCTCTGCAAGCTGCATTATCCGGTCCTGCACTTCAATGAGACGACGAAGGCGGGGTGCTTGCTCCTGTCTAAGCCTCTCTACGATCGTCACAGCATCCATCCACTCCTTTCCAGAAAACTCGAAAGACTGCTGGTAGGGCTTGAGAGGCTGTCGGTTATATTCCGGATGGTGCTTAACGAGCAGATCATGAACCAGGCGAGCACGCCAACCCGACCTCTCCGGAAAAACCGTGAGCTTCGGCAATGGATCGAGGCACGGCTCATCCCCGGTCCAGTCAGATCCGAACATCGATTTGCCAATCACATGTACCGCGCGGCCCAGAAAGACGTATGAGGTATCGTCGTTCGGCCAACCTAGTGACTTCTTCCAGAACTCAGCCCGCATGCTGAGTTGTTTCTGTATCAGCTCGAGACTCATCGCACTTCCGCTTGTGCTCCGCATGGGGACGACGCGGCAGGCTGGTGCGGACCAGCTTTTCGGGAGCTACCCTAGCCGCGCCGATCGATCAGGCCTTCCGAAACTGGACGACCTTTCTCTGTTTCTTTCCGTTCATGGCATCATCGATGTGCCTGGCGATCCGGTCGGCAGCTGCGAGCAGCGCCGAATCGATCTTGTGAATGTAGCCCATCGTAACGTTCCCCTTCTTGGAATGGCCGATCAGGGCCTTAATGGTAGGCAGGGTGTACCCGAGATCCTCGGCGGTAGAGCTGAAGGAATGCCTTAGTCCGTGGCTAGTGATCCCCGGAACGTCCTTGGCCGACACCTTCTGAAGCCACCGCGTCAAGCCGGTATGGTTTTTTCGCGTCGGCCGTGATGGCGGGGAACACATACTTCGACTTCGACTTGGACTTGGCCATCGCCACCTTCAGGACCGCGATAACGGCGGGCCCAACAGGGCGGATACTCTTGCCGGTTTTGCTGTCGCCCAAGCGGAGGGCCATCCCGACGGTGTCGACCTCGGTCTTCAGCAAACCTTCCACCTCGTCCAATCGGCAGCCCGTCATGGCGGACGTCCGGCTGGCGAGGACGCGCTGCCAGTGCTCGCCGTTTGCTTCGGCGGCGGCTAGGCACTTACCCAGGCGGCGATACCCGGCGTCATCCAGGCGCCACTCTCTCGTCTGATCTTTGGGACGCCGAATGCCGCTAACCGGGTTGTCTGGCCGATAGCCCTCGTCAACCGCATAACTGAAGATGCCACCCAGCAGCCCCATCGTCCGGGCCGCTGTTCCCCTCCCGCCGGTCACGATCGCCCGTCCCCGGGTCTTGGTCTTGATGTCGGCGGACGACTTGCCGGCGATGATGTCGCGCTGGAGACCTTTGGCGTCAGTGGAGGTGAAGCCCTTAACGGTCTTTTTGCCGACCAGCTTGATGATGTGACGCTCGATCCGCCCGTTGTCGCTGTAGAGGGTCGTCTTGCTCTTGACCTCGCCCCGACGAGTGAGGATGAGGCCCCGCTCGGCCTTGTCCAGGTACTCGCGGCAGAGTTCCTCGATCGTCATCGCGCCTCGAGCCAGCTTCCTGCTCTCGACTGGATCTGCGCCCCTCACGACGTCAGCAAGGGCAAGCTTGGCGTCTCGGCGGGCCTCCTCGGGGGTCAGCACGCCGTAGCGCCCCAAAGTGAGCCGCCGACTGCGGCCGTTGGCGTTCCGGTATTGAACCAGGAAGGATTTGGCGCCGCTTTTCTTAACGCGCACACCAAAACCGCGGAGCTCGTCGTCCCATAGGAAGACGTCTTCTCCAGTGGTCTCCGTGGCATCGACGATGCGTTAGGTCAGTTTCGGCAAATTTCCCTCGGGTAAGCACTGGGTAAGCAGGTGCCGGAAAACGAGGGAAATTCGGAGCAATGACCGTAGCCCCCAAATCAGGGCTGTTTTCAGCCTATATCTGGGGGTCAGCAATTCCAAGGGATTTCGGGCCCACCCTTGCCCTCCGAAGGCAGGTGTCAAGCCGGCTGATGTGAAAAGTGAGGAAGAAAGAGTATTGTACTGCAATGGCTTGCGAGGGCTGCGCGTTGGGGTTCACTCACACGCGAAATCCGCGTAAGCACTGCGTAAGCAGTAAGCACCCGTAGCTCAGCTGGATAGAGCGTCGCCCTCCGAAGGCGAAGGCCACACGTTCGAATCGTGTCGGGTGCGCCATTTCTCCATAGCCGACTCGAACTTGCCCCCTTGCAGCCCATGTTTTCCGTTCTCAATGCGGCGCGAAAGGATGGCATAGGAGCCTACTACGGCCATTCCCCGACCTGCTGACGCGTGATGTATCTTTCCATGGGCTCAGGCAAGATTGCATCGTTTAAGGTCAGGAGAGCCCGCAGCAAATACTCCCGGATGCCAGAACGGGGTTTGTTGTCGCCGGCATTCTCGATAGCGCTGCGTAGGTCAGAAAGAACGCTAGCGATTTGGCGACAAAAGATGAGATCGCTCCCCTTCTTGTAGACGAAATCGTCGATCACATGATGCTCTGAGGCGGCATTGCGAGGAGAGCAAGGACACGTGCAAAAGCGACTGCCCTGATAGAGTTGGCCGCCCTCCCAAACGTACTCCTTCGACCGATATGGGATCGAAAGGTCGTAGCGGTTGCTGGTCGGGTACCTCGAATGAGGTTTGTTCGAGCAATCGCTGTGACGGGTGACGATCAAGAGGCCATGATCAGCAGCCAATGCGACGTGGCGCTCAAATATCTCGGACAGTGATCGACGGGTTGAATAGTTGGGCGCGGTGTCATCCCACCAGAGTGTGTAACTAGCATCTTTGATTCCACCGATTTGTTCGATCAATTCCTTTCGTAGCCCTGCACAGAATTTAAACCGTTGCACCCTGACCCTCCCTTTTGTGGAAAACCTATACAGCATACGCCCGACTGGGGCTGAGCGATTTTGAAGTCAAGCTGGCTAAGGTTTAGCCCCCGCGTCTGAACATGATGTCCGTTGCCCGCGAACGCAACGCGCGCGGTCGCGGATGGCAACATGCGCCTACAGATTGGTTGGGTGTAAGCAAGCGCGAAGCCATCGAGAAGGTTCGCGAACTGGAAGGCGAGATTGCGATTATCGACTGATTGTTGCTTTAGTGTTCAGGGGCCTATTCGGCCACAACCAATCCTGAAGCGCGAGCCGATGCGGTATCCGATGAAAGCTAACACTGCGATGATGCCGAGTGTCCAGTAGAACGGTTCACCTGGGAGAGCCACGCCGTAGAAATCAATGAAGCTACCGATCTTTTTCCCTTGATTGATTATCGTGCCTACCTGTTCCGATGGAATGGATCCGCCGACAACTGGCGACCCATCAATCGTCTGCACCATACTGAAGCCGGCTAGCCCGATCACGATTAAGCCCAACAAGGCTCCCAGTCCGGCGAACAGGATTGGGAGCAACCAGTTCCTAAAGAAGCGCACGCATCCGCCCCTGTCGTTTGAAATAGCAGCAGTCTTTTTATACCTGATCTACCGATGCCAGCAGCTTTGCAACCCTTCCCTACGGCGATTGTTGCGTAAGTCCTAGCGACAGGTCAGACATGATGAGCTCCGTTGGGAGTCCGCAGCAGAAATCCCCACGTTTTGCACAGCTCCAAGGGCTTGCAGCCGCTATCTCGGCAGGAGCAATCTGTGCGATCGTTGCCCATATAAACTCAAATAGGAGCGAACAACGGTGGAAAGGCCGAAGCCTTCGCATACGCGGCGCGTTACGCGCGAAGAGCTGTACAAGATGGTCTGGGATAAGCCGATGATCCGGCTTGCCGAGGAATTCGGAATTACCGGGAACGGTCTGGCCAAGGTCTGCGATAGGCTGGACGTGCCTTATCCTCCGCGCGGCTACTGGGCCAAGAAGGAAGCCGGAAAGCCAGTCGTCACACTTAAGCTTTCCCGTCGGCGGGACGGAATCCCAAGCGCGGCAGATATCCACCCCACGCCACCGAAGCCTGCGCCTTCCCCTGCAGCGGAACAAGCCGCCGCGACGGTGGCCGACCGCATTCGTGATGTCGCGGTACCTGAGCGCAACGACAACCTTCACCCACGCGTGCAGGCCTGGATCGCCGGTCACAAGAAACGGCAGAAAGAGCGCGAGGTGGAAAACAGGAATCGCCGTCGGGACTTCGGTTAGGCGTCACCCCTGATCCCTGACCTGACAGAGCGCGATCTGTATCGTTTCAGAGCCACCAGCGCGATATTTTATGCAGTTGAGAAGGCGGGTGGCACAATCGAGAAATCGTCAGCTTCAGGCAAGGTAACGTTCTTGATCGACGGGCACCAAGTCGAGTGCTCAATCGTTGAAAAGATGGTGCAGTCTCTCAAGCAATGGGAGGAGCAACGCAAATGGACCGCGTTCACCGAGTATTGTAAGTCGGGACTGGATTCTTCAGGCTTTCTTCGGGTCAGCATCACGACCTACTTGCAGGGTCGGCGACCTGAGTGGGTCGAATCGCAAAAGATCAAAATCGGACAACTCATGCCAACTATCGTCGGCACGATAATGGCGGCAGGGCCGACCCTTGAAAAAATGAAGCGCGAACGCGAAGAGCAGCAGAAGCGCTACCGTGAAGAGGAAGCGCGCCGCTACGAAGCCCGTCAATTGCGGGAAATCGACGAGAAGCGCTGGAACAAGTTTCGCGAGTACGCCGTCAATTGGGATGAGCGGGAGCGATTGCTGGCGTTTCTTGCAGAAGTCGAGGCTCGGCTAGCCACCGAGGGTGATGTCACCGTCTCAGACGGCACATTGAGGACATGGGTCGAGTGGGCAAAGGCGAAAGCGGAAGCTCTCAATCCGTTTGGCGGGGGCGCTGTGGGGATGTTTGAGACCATTGCGAAGGTAAAACAATGGTCATAAGTACCGCCCATTTACGACCGGTTATCGTTGGTCAGACCGTTTGGTGTGGCCAGCTTTAGAACGCGCGAGAAGGACATCTCAATGGCGCCCCCTCCGAGGGGCTTCATCTCCTTTTGCGCCTGACGTCGAGCCGCTTTGGCTTGCGCGCCGTGCTCTTCATCGCGAAATCCGTCCCCCGACCCCACGCTCAGAAGCTACGGCGCGGGCGGTGACTAGGGGCAACATCACGAAACTAGTCGCAACAGCCGTTGCCGCGCTACTCACTGATTTGTTGCCGGCTCGAACGATCGGATACAATGAGAATAGCGCGGTGGCGGAGAGAGTGTCAGTCAACCCACATTGAAAGACCAAGCATTTTTGACCTTCTTAGGCCCAAACCCACGACTTGAGCTACGGCCTAAAACCGGCGCTTCCCCTCTAATCTTTTCATGAAATCCATCGTGCCTCATCCAAGCACTGGACCAACCCTTCATTTCCTGTCGGCGTGCAGGGAACCCAGCAATGACCGCCGTGCGCCACTTTGGCGGTCGGCAGCGCTACTGCGGTGCGCCCGCAATATAGATGACGGCGCGATCTGACCAAATCGGGTTGTCGCTCCTCCAGACGAACGTATCCGCTGCGATACCGCGCCTGAGAGAGAGCGCCTTAGCCGCTACAGCCTTGTCTTGCGTCGTGCAGGCTGCCAGGAGCACCCCCCAATGCCCTTGTGCCCTGACAGGACGCCACAATGCCGTTTTGAGATCAGGATAGCGGGCCTCCACGACCCTTGCGAAGCGCTGCGCGCGTTGCTGCGTCCTGTACGAGGCAATGAAAGTCCAGTACCGGACCCCCGACCCTGCGGTACCGCATTCCAGATATGAAGTTGCATACTCTTCGGGTGACGATGTCTCAAACTCCGCCGCGGGAATGTTCGGGTTGGCCGCATCTACACAGAGTCGGTCCTGCCTCAGGATTTCGCCGGTGAAAGAGTTCTGGGTGGAGGGAAACGGGTTTAGCGGGCATTCCGGAAATGGATAAAGCGGCCAGCTAAGATCATTGCGCGTGCGGGATGATCCCAGTATTCCTTTTGGGAATAGTTTTAGGAACACCTTTTCCCTCAAATAGGGATCAACCCATATCCGCAGTCCCATTTGCCGGTTCTTCCAATAATCGTGGCCATAGTTATACCGGCCTGGCCCAGAGCTTGGGCGCGCCTGATTTCTGGCATAGGGCAAAGCGTGAGCCTGCCATTGATGATTGCCGTCGATGCTGCGCACGGCGCCGAACAAAATGCTGAAATTACCTGCGTGAGGAGGATACACCGGAGCTCCGTAGCGCGGCGAAACATAACCGGGCCCCACCTTGTCCGCCATCAGCTGATTGAGAGCATCCGGCTGCAAGAGAGACAGCTTTGCGAGCACGACAGCACTCTGAAGTGCTGCAAAGGCGGAGGGATCAAGCCGGTTTTCAGAGAGGCCCACATCGGCATCGACCACAGATGCAACGTCGCTGAACCGGAGCAATTTCTTTCCGGAAGTATCGTGGCTGTAAGCTCCGTTCAACCTGTCCCGGCTCGCATTTTTGGGGTCAGATAGTAGGTCAAGGAAGTCGCTTGTCGTCTTATCAGTCAGGAAACCGACAATCTCCAAACCCGCCTTGCGCAACTCGGGCTTGAGCTTCTCGACGACTTTCTTCTGCGCCGTGCGACTCGGGAAAACCAGCCACTGGAGAATTTCTGGCAATTCCGCAATCGCATCGTCGAACTTCTGGTTCAGCTCCTCGATGAAATTCTTGACGGCGCAGGTAGCCTCGCCAAACTCGACTGGCGCTGCCGTGTACACAGAGCCGTAGCACGAATACCAGTCAGTGTATTCGGATAGCGGATTGCCTTCAGAAAGCAGTATCTTTATTCCGGCGCGGTGACTGGCATCTATATATTTGGCGGTAGCCTGGTCAATATCGCCGAGCCAATTATCGATCAGGAAGATAACACCGTTGTATTTATCGATGGCCTTCTTGATTTCGTCGACGATTGCCGAGACCTTGTTCAGCTCGCTGGCGATGCGCTCTTGCTGCCTCCTCAGTTCCTCGACTGCCTTGCGTGCGGCGCCGACGATTCTCTCCTGCGCTTCCTGCTCTGCCCTGGCCGCGTCGACAGCGGCTTGATATGTCCCTTGCGCTATCCCCTTGACGGCCTCTTCATGCCGTTTCTTAAGGTCATCGATGGTGCGTTTCGTTCCATCGACGTTCGCCTGGGCTATTTCCGCAGCCTTGTTGGCTGCCGCGACCTGCGCGTTGAGGCCGGAAATGTCGCCCTCAAGCTTCGATATTTGCTCGTTCAGCTTCCCGACCTTTTCCTTGCATTCCTTGACGGCCGGCGGATATACAAGGAGGTTGCAGGCAAGATCGGCAATTCCTCCGCGCAGATCGCCAATCCTATCCTGCAGCTGTTTAATTTCGTTGGCAGCATGCGCGGCTGTCTGGGCGGCGGAATTAACCGCATCCGCAGCGGCCTTGAGCTGCTCGGCAAGGAGTTTCTCCTGGAACGTGAGTAGCTCGGGATAGTCCTGGATAAGCTTGTTCGCCGCAGCCAGTGCGCCGACCGCCGCATCTGTTGCGCTCTTCTTGATAGCGAGAAGATCCTCTGTCGCGCGCAATGACGCCTCGGCGGCATCCAGCGCTTGTTTCCCGGTCGCCAGGTCGATTTGTAACTTCGCCTGCTCCTTGAAGCGATCAGCCCCGAACGTGGTGATTTTCTCAATCAGGTTCTGTGTCTCTTGCCGCGCAATCCGGACGCCATTGCGAACATGGTACATCGCCGTAAGATGCGCGCCTGTCTGGTCCGCCTTAAAGTTTTGTGTCGCGACGCCTTCGTTAAGGATCAGGCTATCGCGCAGAAATTCGGAAGGAGTTCCCAGCGAAGCCTCGAGATCGATTGCATTTCCTGCGGTATCCAATGGCGCGGGCGTCAGGGACTCTATGTACTTTTCGAGCAGGAAGTGCCGCCGCTCTACATCCCGTTCGCCGTCAGTCAGCAGGAAAATATCACCGGCCAATGCATTGACGTACGAATGCGCGAAGATATCGGCCGCCGCGTGCGCGACGAAGCCATAGGCAAATGCGAGGTCGGAAGGAGAGGAGGCGCGGCCTACAAGCAACCGCAGCCAATCATCGGTCTGCCATCCATTTGTGACGCCGGGATGGGTCGTCATTTGGCCGACAATGGGATCGGGAAAGACGTCCGGGCCCAGGTTGCCCATCCGGTACTGATTAGGATTTGAGCGCAGCGCATTGAGGACAGAGGGAGCAACCTCATAGGAATTGCCCCCAAGCTCGACGCGGCCGTCGTCTAGAGCGTCGTTGAGCACTTGTTGGCCAATCCAGAAGTGCGTCTTGAGACTCCAGGCTAAAGTTGGGCTGGAGCAAGCAAGGCTGCCTGCTATCCCGACTGCGGCGATTGTTATTGCATGGTGCATCGGAGGCGTCCTCCAGGAAAGGACAAGTCACACGAACGCGACAATAAGAGCAGTTCCGGACGCTAGTTTTAATAATTATTGGAATCGAACAGTAGGTCGGCGCAGCTATTGGTTGTCAGATTACATGACCACAGCTCAACTTGGAAGGCCATGCGAAAACTATTCTTAAACGCTCCGCAGGAGCTCCAGTTGATGTCGGCGGCAGACTCATGGGCTGCACGAGACCGGCATCACGATAGACGTCGCGCGGTTGTGTTGACGGGATTGTGCGCGGCCAGCGACGAGCGGTTCGCGCCAGGTGGCCTAACACGGCGCCCTCTGGCGGATGCCATCTTTTTTACAACGGCAGCCTAACGAACTGCAGACCCTGCGGAGTTACACAAAGCGCATCGCCGTTTGTCCATTCTGTTGGACGGACTGTCAGGGATATGGACGCCTGCTGAAGAGACAAAGCACAAAATCGCAGGTCGTCGCAGCATTGCCTGTTGGAGTGCACGACGGGCTGCTCCATCAATCGCGCTACGGCGAAGCTATACTGCCCATCTTCATCGGCCGTGGCGTGCCAATGATATCACCTACTCCAATAGCAACGCCTAATACACCCGGGTCAAGGCGTGCTCGGATGCTGGTCTTGGCTTTGCGCTTCGGATATCAGATCCCTTGCAGCGGCTCGGGCCAAAAAGGGCCAAGTAGTGGTGCCGCAGCTAACTCCCAGTTCTCAAGAGAAGAACCAAGTGACGCTACGCTTAACGCGCGAACAAATCTATGAATTGGTTTGGTCGGAGGCCATGAGCCGCATTTGCAAAGCAGTCGGCATTTCTGACGTGGCGATAGCCAAGCACTGCCGCAAGGCGGATATACCCATCCCGGAACGCGGATACTGGAACAAGCTGCACGCTGGCCAAGAGGTTACGCGAACGCCCCTTCCTCCGCGCGATCTCGCAACCATTAATGTCATTGAAATGGGTGGAGCACTCCCGCCCGAGCTAAGAGCGCGGATTACGGGTGAGCCCGGCATCGAAGGCGAACCGGAGAGTATAGATGTGCTGACGGAGCGGTTCCGGAAACGCCTAGGCAAAGTAAGCTTATCCCGCGACCTGACGCGCGCGGATCCCGCCATCGCCAAACTGCTAAGTCGCGATGAGACGATTCGTCAGAAGATGGCATCAAGCTCCTACTACTGAGAGAAGCCTCTTTTCGAATCGTCCTACGAGCGGCGGCGCCTACGCATTCTCAACTCAATCTTTCTCGCCTTTGCCAGGGTGGGTGGCGGAAGTGCTTATATCCGCGATCGGGACGCACGCGAGATTTCAATCAGCGGACCTGCAGGCGTCATTATAACTTTGGATTCCCCAAAGAAACGTCAGGCCCGTAACCGACGGTCTGACGATGCGGGCGCAAAGGACAAGCTGGAGCTACGGGCTGAATGCGGTCGGCACCATCCAGATATCGTTTCAAATTGGATAGATGACGAAGCGGGGAAGCTCGAAGACAAGCTGACCGAAATTGTAATCGGCCTCGCGATTGTGAGTGAGCGCGAATCGCGGCGGTGGCAGGCCGAAATGGCGGAATGGCGGCGCAAGCGCGAGGAAGAGGAAGCCGAAGCACGGCGCAAGGCCAAGGAGAAGGCCGAACGCGAAGAGCGGGAACGGATTGCAGCCGAAGAAAAGGCGCGCCGCGACGGGCTGCTAACCGAGGCCGAGAACTGGCGAAGTGCCGGGCTGATACGTGAATACGTCGAGGCAAGACGCGCATCAGAAGCAGCGCAAGCGCCAGAATTCGAAAATTGGGCGCGCTGGGCGCTAAAGGAAGCAGATCGGATGGATCCGCTTATCAACGTTAGGTCACGCCCTGACATTGAGGATGTCTAAATTCGTCCGGCTCGGAAAGTCACTTCGACCCGTCTCAACAAGCCGTCATCTGGATGGGATATCCCTTGGAACGAGGCAAAGCGCTGATGAGACGCGAGGTTCGAATCAGCGGAGCCGGCTCAAACCTCCGGCCCGAACTTTCCGGCTTTGGCTTCGCAGCGATCTGACGCCGCCGGCTAGGACCAGTGTGTCCTTTATCATTCGGAACCGGCTACTTGGATTTTTTCTTTCGAATGGAGCGGGTGGATTTGGTAACAGAACGAAGCTTCTTCGCGACATTCTTCTTTACTAAGGTCTCCAAACCGAAGTTCTGGCCACCAGAAACCACTACATCAACTCCTACCGGCGGTGACGCCAAGCTCCATAGATAATTTAGAATGGCCTCAGATCGATCACATATGCAACCGTGCGTGTAATCTCTTGGCCTCTTCTTTCCGTGAATATAGTCGCCGTGATCTGGCGCTCCGCCAGTTGGGTTCAAGCGGGCGCGAATTGTGCCCCACTCTGTTTGCCCATTATACAGGTTGCCTTGATCGTCTGGTATGCGGGTGCCAACTTTTTGAATCCCAAAAAAGGGTTTTAGAGTTCCGTCATTATTGGCCTGGTTCGTATCTTCACCGCCCCGAATGTCGAGACGCAAACGGTACTTACCGTCGTCTAATGGATTGAACGAGTTTCCTCCGGAAAATGCCGTTACCTTCTTTACGATCGTAGCGCCGTCCAACAGCGTGAGATCTCCGGTCACCGCGTTTTCGGAATTCGTGCCTGATTTGACGAAAGTAATTTTTAGCGCCACGGCTGTCCTCCAGTTCTATTTTTTAGTCAATTCAGTTCGAGCCAAAGCTTTTTGTGTATTACGCTGCTAAGAATCGGACATCAGTCACGTCACCGACGGTGCGTCACGGGATTGCCAGATTGTCAAGCGCGAGACGCGCCGCGAAGCGCGGTCCAGTATCAGCGAAGTTCTTGTCAGCGAGCGTGTCGTAACGAGGCTCGTCGGGATACGTCGCCGGCCGCAAGCGGTCGAATTCTTCCGCAAAAATAGACCAGTTATCGCCTTGCCCCTCGAATTCGCTTTTGAGCACTGCGAACGTTGCTTTCCATGTCATGCATCCGGAGCCACAGTTCGGGTCCTGAGTTCTCATCTCCTTGATCATCTCGGCGCCGGCTAGTTCAAGACTCTGCCTAGGCCGACGCTGGAGCAACGAGAAGTGGACCCGCGGTGCTTGCTCTGGCGAGATTTGAGGGTCCTTCGAACCCGGTGTCGGGTACGACATAGCACCTTCGAGCGTCGCTTCGATCAGCACTTTGTTTCCATCTCGTTTCGCCGTCGCGGTGAGGGTGCGTTCGAGCATCAGTTGCACCCACTCGACCACCGGCTCAGACACTCGAAGCAATTCGGGCGCATGCGGTTGGAACCGAACGAGGCCAAGTCGCAGGAATGGATAGACAGCGCCACAAGAACTCAGCTTGAGATCGACAAACCACGTCTCCTGTTCGGGATCGAACTTCGGCGCGTAGGTGACGAGTGACACCACCATGAAACCACCAGGAGGATTGCTGCTATCCGGGGTGAGACCGGGCGGTTGAGCGTCCGAGTCAACCGGAACAGGCATGCGCACGTTTCTGATCAAAAGCGCGTCAGAAGTGGGGTCTTGGTCCACGCGCTCGAAATCGTACGGCGTTCTTTCGACGTCGACGAAGTTGTCCTTGGAAAGGAGCCAGCCTTGGACGCCACCGTGGTTGCGGATGGGGTCGGCGCCCCACCGGCTTACCCATGAGCCGCCAGGCCCCATATCTGCATCCTGCAGTCCTTCAACGCCACTGCCGTCAGACTGCAGTTTGCGGAGGTTGATTTGCTGGCGATCGTCAGGTGCCGGCCGGATAAAATCGTTGCGCACTTCCACTGGCGACTCGAAAAGATTAGGCGGCCAAATAACGACGCCTAGACGCTCGCCTTCGCCAGACGAAAACCATGGCCGTTTGAGACGCACGCGCACGCGCATCGATCGCCTCATCGTCACCGACGGCAACTTTGCGTTTGCCGGTGTCGGCACGTTGTCAGTCCATTGGAACGATGGGATGGGACTTAATGTCGCCGGACGCGCCGGCCTTATGGTAGCCGGCAGCCACCGCCGGTTCAAAATCTTGATGTCCTCGGGCTTGCTGTTCTTCGTCACGGGCGCCGGCAGTTGCAGCACCTCCGGCAATTCATCATAGCGAGTGCGCAATGCGGCCGCATGGCGGGCGGTCGCGATGGCAAAGATCTCAATCAAACGTGCCCGCCCATCGGGGAAGCCGGGCGGGCGGTAGACCCGCAGCGGTGGCGTCGAAACCGGTTCCTTCGATCCGTCGTGGGTCTTGTCATACGCCCTGGCTATGCGCTGCGTCTCGAGCAGGTCGAGTTTTTGAGTGTTCGAGTCAAAACCCTCGATCCGCAGCAGCGTCACCGCTTCCAGGTCGAACTGCACGGAAGCATCGGCTGCCGGCATGAAGCCGAACAGCCGCTTGGGATCCATGTTGTTCTGGGAATCGGGTTTCGGCCATAAGCCGCGGGCCCGGTCGTCCCGGGAACGACCTCGCTCGATGTCATCGAAGCGGCCGCGAGCAGCGGCTATGCCGCGAGCGCGAATCTCCAGCGCAGCTGTGCTCTGACCATCGACAGCGATTGTGCCGTCGAGCAGGACGTCGATCGCGCCGACCACCTGGTTTTCCAACAGCCAATTCGCAGGTTGGCAGAGGGGACCGCAAGCCTGTGCATTGTCGAGCACGTCGCCGATCGTCTTGGTATCCGCGCGCAACAACGCCCATGGACGGACCTTTTCCTTCGGCAGCAGCGGCGCCGCCTGCGGCAAGTCGATCGCGTGCACGGCGGAGATCGTGGTGACGGCGGTGATTTCGGGAATGGGCCCTGCCAGCAACTCTTCACGGGTCGCCTTGGCCAACGTGGCAAGGAAGTCGGGTGGTGGGATCGCCAAGCCTCCAAGACCCGTGAATTTTGTGGGGGCGGCAGCCGCCGGGCCTGTGGATGGCGCCCTCTCCGGCTGTTGTCCCGTCAACTCCTGCAGGCCGTCGACGAAAGCTTTCTCAATCGCCCCCACCGTGTTGTCTGCACCGGGGTCAGCGCTGAACTTTGCGCCGATCGCTTCGGTTTGCGCCCACATATAGGTTAGAAACGTCTCGCTCGGAACACACCAAGCTGAGATAGCGGCCTCTTCTCCGGGCCCGAGCACAACTGTTACATGGGCAACTGCGAGCGAGACGTTGGCGGCTCCCGACGCAGTGCGAGGAAGCGCGTTGTAGTTGGTACGTGCCTTCACGGTTATCCGCTTGTCCTTGGGATCGCCACGCACCACGTCAAGCACGACCGGCATGGCATGAGGATACTCCGCCGGTACCGGCGACGGCTTCTTCTCACGGTAAAGTTCGATCGCGACAGGCGGCAACCGCTGATTTCCGATTTGGACCTGAATGGCCAACGTCACTGCCGCCGGATCCGGGTAGTAGGGTTGTCGCTCGACGTCTTGTTGCCTTCCGGTGGGTAGAGCGCGAAACACAGCGGTGCCGGCGCGGTCGACGAGGTCAAGTTTGCCATGCCCGTCGTCGAGCGCACCGACCGCGCTCCACAGCACGGTTCGCCGCAGTTCCTGATCGCGTCCTTGATCGTCCTTGTATTTGACAACAACGCGTTGCCCTTGGCCCTTGACGCGGTGCAGAATTTCACCGTCGTCGGTCACCGGAGCTGCTTGGGGAGGGACCTCGTCGCCGGTTTTTGGGACCACGATGGGGTCGAGCGAGGCACTTCCGCGGTAGACGGGCAACCCGCCCCAGGCCGCGCGGTGGTCTATTGTCCGCAATCCGCCGCGCGGCCGCGACGTGATCGTGGAGGGGCGCCAGGCAACGCGGGCCTGTTTCCATACGGCGGCAGCTGTCGGCTTGCCCTTTTCGGGTTGGGGCGGCGGAGCCGGGACCCATTCGAGCTTTTGCTGCTCGTCAAATGCGACTTCACCGTCCTCGCTTCCCTCTTCACCAAGCAGCCGAGGTTCGCACATCTCGACATTGCGATCGAACTCGACCGACTTGCCGCGGAATGCGCCGTGAAGCGTCGCGAAATCGAGGGATACGGCGGGCGCCAACAGAATCCGGCGGTCAAACCCAACCCCCGGCTGCAGGTCCTGCTGGGTAGGATCGTCAGGCACCTGAGCGATTTTTCTGTTGTTTGCGATTGCAAAGCTGCGCACCAGCATTTGACCTGCTTGCGGCGCGGGAAAGCGTCCACGCAGCGCTACCTTGGTATGGGTCGTCTGCTGCACCAGCGTTCCGAACAGCCAGTCCGGAACCGATATTGACGGGGCGTCGATGCGCTCATGGCGACGAAAGGCGTGGCCCGCAATATCCGCCTTCGGCCTTACCATATCTCCATCGAAGCGATACTCGTAATGATTGATGGCGCGGTTCAAGGGCAGCGAGATGCCGCCGCTGAACACTGCACGCAGCCCAAAATGATACTGCCAGCCGAATCGCAGCGGTGGCGGCGTCAGCGCCGGCGAATTCTTGGGCAGGTCGTATTTCATGTTGATGCGCAGCTCTTGCGGATCGAGAGCGATGCTCTGGATCCCGCATGCAAGGCTCAGCGGATCGCCGCGCCAGGCGCCGATGATTTCCTCGGTGAATGCTGTGGTTCCTTCCGTCGGCAATGTGGAGGCACTGAACTTGCCGGACGGCGGTGTCCAGTCGCGGAGTGACGTCGGCACTTGCAATTGGCCATCGTCGGCCTCACCGCGCGCTCCGGCCGGATAGAGACTGTCGATGTACTCATTGAGAGTCTTGCCGTCGGGCCTTGGAGGAGAGGTGCCTTTGGTCGGCGTATACACCACCGTCCGGTGCATCAGCGTGTGCCACCGGTTGCGATCGACTGTGTCGTTCTTGAGCCGTAGGCCGGTATCGAGCTTGTAACCGACGGTCAGATCCGAGGCATCGAGAATGATGTTCTTGGGATTGTTCGGATCGGTATAGAGGTCGCGCTGACGCTTCGATTCCAGGTGTCGGCCGATTGCGTGAAGCTGGCGCCACCGGTCGGCAAGGGCCAGGCCGGCCCCGCGCTGGGTCGCCGCCTTGAGTTCGCTCAGTTCGCGAGCTAGTCGCGCAGGCAGAGCGCCTGACTTCTTGATCTCGTACGCTCGCTGGAAACCCTGCTGCCACGCGTTGTACGCCGCGCCCGTGGCCGTGATCGCGTCCAGCGTGAGAATGTCATAGCGCGGTACGGAAATCGAATCGTCCTTGACGCATTGGCCGAGGTCGACGATTCCATCGATCTGCTCAGCGATCGCCAACTTGCGAACGTCGGAAGGCGAGTAGCCTGCCGCGCGCGCATCTATTTCCTCGCGTGTGCAGGGCAGGAAATGCCCCTTGTCTTCCGTGCCAGCCGGCATGCGGTATTTGGCCGTCGCCCAGATCTGCGCTCTTGCCCCGGCGTTGGGGAAGCTCAGAACCAGAAAATTGGCCATGACCGCCTTGGTCGGCTTGGTCAAGATCGGAAAAACGCTTGACTCGCGGTCGTAGAGCACTTCGTCGCCGTACTCCTGCGCGCTCGCCTGCGGTTGGGTCAACGCCGCTTCAAGAAGGCTCCGGTCACACTGGAAGTCGACAACGAACCGGAACAACCGCGACAGTGAAGGATTTGCTTGCAGCGTGAAGAGGCGCCGGCGGGCAAATTCGACGGCGGGATCTTCCTTGACAAGCGGTGCTGCGCTGGGCGAGCCATCGGGCGTGCGGGAGGCCAGCCGAAAGGCAGCAAGCTCCTCAGTCGGCAACGGATCGCTCTGCACGAGGCGGCGAGTTCCTTTGGCCTGGAAGTAGCTGTTATCCCGAGCCAACTGGATCGGTGACGTGCCCTGAAGGAGCAAGTGAATGTGTGAGCGCGTTAGCGCCTTGACCGCATCTTGAGACGATGCGGCCTGCTGGTATTGGACACGGCGATGCGCAAATGCATCGGCTCTCAGGCGGCTGTTTTTCAAAGCCGTGTACGCCTTATCGTCGGTGATTTCGGCCGCTTGCACGGACTCAGTCCTCAATGCCGCCTTGGAGTGGAGCTTGCCTTCCTTTTGGAGGCGGAGATTCTCGTCGAGCGCATGCGACAGCGAGTAAACGGCAAGGTCTTCATCGAATTGCAGGACGGGATCACCCATGACCTGCGCGATGATCTCGCCGGCCGTGTTGAACGATTGACGGATTGCAACCGTCGAGCGCCCCGTGCCATGAAAGTCAGGTGTTTGTTGTTGCGGATCGTCCTCCGCTTTGCGCATCACGGTTTCGAGAGGATCGCTGCCGCTCTTTGGATCGAGCGAGTCACGCAACGCCTTGATGCCCTTATCGCCACCCATCACTTCGGCCCAGTATGAAGCCAGGCGCGCTTCGTCCGCGGGTGACAACGGCTTTGCAAACGCGGTAACAGGCAGGTTCTGCTGCGGTTGCGTCAATGGATCGGGCCGCCATGTCGCGGATGTCAGCGGGATGAGCTTGAGGTCGGCCGCAAATGCGCTACCCTTCCTCAACAACGCGCCGATAGCTTGTGGCCAGACTGCGAGGTCGATCGTTCCCGCCGCGTCAAAAATCGGCGTGAATACGACGGTGAAGCGTGCCTTGTCGTTGTAGACACCGGCAGCTACGACGTGTGCTGCGATCGAAACGGCATTTTCGGTCATGCGGGGAACCCATCAACTTCTGCAAAGTAGGTTTGATACGTGACCCAGTCCTGCTGTTGCGACACAGCGTCCGATCTCAGCCGCGGACCGGTCGCGGCAGGCGGAGCGTCCAGGAAGCCGAAGGCAGCGACGGCGCCGTGGGCACCGGAGAATCCCTGCCCCATGCTTCGCTGGACTCCGACCGAGTAGCGGAGTTTGGCGAAGCCCATCGAAAACGAGAACGTGAAAACAGCGGAGCCCTGCATCGAGCCACCGGGTTGATGCGTGATACGCACCACCAGCGTGGCGCTGATGGCGAAGCACGCGATGTGGGCATCGCCGCCGGCGTAGAAGAAGCCTTCAATAAGGATGCCTTCTTCGCCAAGTCGGCGCAGGTAAATGCCTGTCGTGATGCGACCCTGCCCGCTCAATGGACCAAATTTGAAAGCGCCGCCACCGCCGAACTCAAACGAGGCTTCAAAGCCCACCATCTTTTTTGCGTTCGCATAGAGGGCCAGAAATCCTCCCCCGATGTACGGCGCGCAAGACAGCAGCACTGGCCGGTCTTTTCGTCCGATGGAAGCGACGAATAAGGCCGGCGTCTTGTCGAACGGCAGAACGCAGGAAGCGTTGATCGATACGTTGATGAAGGCAAGCGCACCGATCGAGATGATGCCGAGATCGAGGCTGTAACCCGCTTCAATACCGGGTCCGTCGCTCCGCATCCTTACGAAGGGACCGCTGCCGCCGGGGTTCATCAAGCTTTCGAGCGGCTTGAGAAACGCAGCGCTTGGCCCCAGTTCGAAATCCCGGTACGAGACGTTGAAATCGGTGCCTTTGCCACTTTCATTAACGAACTGCGCGCGGTCGAAGAACAGCTTGACGACACCGAAGAGATCGACGGCGAAAGCGTCGACCGTACAAGCCGCCGTGAAACGCGGCGGCTCCTGGGGATTTAGCAGGTCGAACGTACCGCCTGCGGTCAGCGTGACCTGGCTGTCCGGTCCCGGAATGAACGGGCCTGCCTCCTTCAACCCGCACTGCAGGTCATAGCTCAACACGACCTTTGCCGGGACCAGTTCCTTGAGTTTCTCTTCGATCCGGCGTCGCACGCTTTCGAGATCGACAAGACGCTTGAGATCGCCGCTTGCCACGGCGGCAGCGGCGTCCGCAATCTGCGCGCCAAGCACCTGCGCCGAGCTCTTCGACTGGCCCCAGGCGCCAAAAAGTTCGGCGAGACTCTTGAGCGTGATATCGTCGAGGGGATCCGTGCTGGCCAGCTTGACCGCCAGGGCGTGAAGCTCGACCGCTTCGGCGACCAAATAATCCTTGTCGCGCTCGACCGGATTGCTCAGGATCGGCAGACCCGTTCGCGGCGCCTGATACGACACCACGAGCAGCTTGATAACCTTATCCAGCGTGATCGCGCTCAGATCATCGCCAATCGTGTCGCCTTGCTTGTTGCCTGTCCCGGTGCCACCTAGCGAATCCGAGACGGTCTTGCGCAATCCCACCAGCGAATTCTGCGTGGAATCAAAGAAAGCAAACAGCTTGGCGAGGATGTCGCGAATGATCGTGAAAGCGTACTCGATATACGGCGCTCCCTCGATCACGAAGCTGGTAATCGTCTGCAGCAGCCGGGCCTCGAAGGCATCGACAAGCTGGGCTTTGATGTCGTCGACCTTGCCTGGAATTGCCTGGACCGCGGTCAGGAGAGCAACCAGATATTGGTCGCATTTTGCCGCATCTTTCAGATCGGGTATGGCGTCGTTGACCCTGTCAAGCACGGTCTGGATGAGCGTATCAACCTGCGCTTCGAAGGCGCGCGCCGTTGCGGTCGCTCCGTCGATCGAGGTGACGATGTCGTTCAGCGCCTTCCATGGAGCGCTGTTGTTGGGGAATGTGTCCCGCAGCGTGACAACGGCCGCTTTCGTTTGCTTGAGTGCTCCGTCCACGCCGGCCTTATTGAGGGACGTTACTTGCTTCACCAGCACAGCCACAGCCGCAGCCTGCGTGGCGCTGGCGCGTGCGATATCGAGGATCGCGCGGCGAGCCGCCTGGGCCTCCGGCGACGCGCCCACGATCTTGTTGAGCAGGGTGCGCAGCCGGGGCGGATCAACCGCTGGCGCGAGCCTGATATCGAAGTCCTTGACGGCAGTGAGAAGCGCCTTGCGGGTGGCGCCCAATGCCATCACGGCATCGACGGGCGAGCGATCTGGCGTTGCTTCGCAGACATCTCGCTTGAGATTCCTGATCTGCGCCCCAGCTTTCACCAGGACGTTGATCACTTTGCTCATCGAATCGAGATCGGTCTTGAGTTCGCCGAATACTTGCTGCGCCTCTCCGTCAAGACCGAGCGCTTGCAGAGCCGGCTTTGCCGCGTCGAAGGCAGATTGAACTTGGGTCAGCGCATTGTCGATCACGGCCGTCGAGGTCGGCATGATATCCGCAGCAAGTGCTGCGAATGCACCGGCGAGGCCTCCGCACAGCTTGCTTACGGCATCGAGCCCCAAGGTCTGGATGGCGCCGATGGTCTCGAAGGCGGCATTGGTCGCATTCTGCAATGCTCCAAGCAGTGTTCCGATCGTTCGGTCTGCTTGCACTGTGCTCGCAATGTTGGCCGCCTGGATCAACAGGCGCTGGAGCACATCAAATGTGCGATCATAGGCGAACCCGACAATCCGGTCGACAGCGTCATCGGCAGCGAGTAACCAGGCGTCATAGGCGTTTTGTAGCAGTGTGGTGATAGGACCGGTCGTCTGCTTTATGCGGGCTGCAAACGCACGCTCGAATTCAGTCTCAAGGCCGCCTGCTGCGACTTTTGGACCCCTCTGTACAAGCACTTCGATGAATTCGGACTTGCTCAGGGCCTCTGTCAGCGTGTCGAGAAAAAATTTCTCGATCTCGGCCTTTTGCGGGTCGGAAATGCCGATCAGGGTGTGGGTGCCGGGCAACGAGAACGCCAGGTGTCGCCAGGCCGTGAACTTCGCGTCGGTCAGCAAGGCATTGACCTTGGCGCGCAGCTTCGTGTTCAGTACTTGCAGTTCGTTCAGGACATCGCCCTTGACCGTTCCGAGCACCGTGCCGGCGGCGGTGATCAGGTCGGCAAGGGACGAATTGAACGCGTCGCGCAGCGCGGCCCGTACGGGAGAAATCGGATCGTTTGCCACCCGTTCGACGGCTGCAAGGAAGCGCCGGCCGGCCCCGTAGATCACGGCGAAATGGGCAAGCAGGTCTGCGGTGGAGCGAACTGTCGCGCTGGCATCGATCGCCGCATCGAGCGCATCCATAAGTTCGCGATAGGCTTTTCCCACATCTGGGTAGAGCCGCTCAATGCGCAGCAGCGTTCGCAGTTCATCGAACGGAGCACGGGGGTTGGACGGAGTGCTAGGGGTGCTGTTGTCGTAAAATTCCCTGGCAAGGCTCCGCAATGCGTCGCGTAGCGGGATCAGAAGTCGATCCCTGACCTTGGCCGCAGCTACGCCCGGATCGGCTGCCTTGTCGAGGTCACTCAGCAGCGCCGAGGTGTATTGGGTGATTTCGGTGAATTCCGGCTTTCCTCCTACGCCCTGCAACAGAAATTTCAGTGCTTCCTTCAGGTCAACGATGCCGAGAAGCGTGGCATCACCGAAAAAGTCGGTAGGATTGGCGTTTTCAAAACCGGTCGATACCGGCTTGCTGCCGACCAGCGCGAGTTGCTTCGTTCGCGGATGATGGCCTATCGGTCCCCGCGAGCGCGACATCCCGTTGAGCGCTGTCGTGGGCCTGACCGGACCGCCGGTGCGTTCACCGGAACGGCCCGGGTCGAGCGGGACCGGTTCGACGAAGTCGAGGAAGATGTCGGTCTTCGCTTTGCGGACCTGCGCAGGCCAATTTGGCGCGTCCGCAAAGTCCTCGTCCTTAGGGAAGCCGAAGGCGCGATACTCGTCGTCAAAAAAGACAGTGATCGTGCCGTTCGATGTCGCAGACGCATAAGGCCGTCCCACGAGGCGGTCGACCTGGGCAATTCGAACAGTTCCCCGTTGCATCACCGGATAGAACGGCGGTTGGTCGGTGCCCTGCAGGAGAGCGCCGAAGTCGAAATTTTCGTTTTTGAAGGTGATCTGGCGATCGTCGTTTACTATCTTCGGAATCTCGCTCTCGCGCCCCTCCGCGCCGAGAAGCCATCGCTCGGTCTCGAAACTTGTGCCGTCAGGCTCCTTTTCTGGCGCGTATCGCCGCTTGCCCCCGCCGAGTTGCAGGTTACGGCGGGCATCCTTGTCTTGCATTTTGGCATTGTAGAAATTGACCAGCGCGCTGATCGTATCTTTGTTGTTCGCTGCGGTGTTATCGACGAATATCAGGGGGAGGCGCGTACGCTCGCCGCGGCCGTCGATCTGCAATTCGAAATTGACTTCGCCACCGTTGCGCGGGCGAACGCGAGGCCAGAACACCAAACCGGGCAGAAGGACGTTATTCGCGTCGCTGAGCAGGATGCGGCCGCTTCGCGCCTCATCATTGGTCGGATCGGACTGATCAGACGGATCCAGTATGTCCGGCGTAACGCGGGTCAGAATCTCAACCCGTTCGGTGGGCCAAGCCCGCCCGCCATTCGGCTGCCCCATCGCCGGAAAGGTCTTGAGGGGAGTGCCAACCCGTAGGAAAAAGCGCTGAACGAGAAATGCGATCGGGCCGCCATCGACGCCGCCCGGGCCGGGAACGAAACGGCGTTCGGTAAGCTTGACAAGTGAGGCTCTGTGACCGAGGGGGAATAGGAACCCCTTGTACACAACCTCGACGCGGATATCGCGGCCGAGCCGGGTTTCTTGGCGCCAACGCTCGATCGAGAACGCATCAAACAGCGCGGCCCCTTCCTGAGCCTCTCCCTTCCGCGCGTTCGCTGGGCTCCAGCTCAGAGCCGGGACGATTTTCGCCGATGCTGGAGGTACAAAGTTGGTGTCTGCGTCGAAGCTGCCGCCAAGCGCTGTCAGGGTGAGTTCGTTCACGCCGAGCGGCTGGGGGCGGTAGATCGCGGACGTGTCCTCAGCCTTTGCACCCGCCTGTGACGGATCGAGGACTTCGGTACCCGCAAAACGCAACTTGAAACCCGATGGCGGGTTGAACTGGCTACCACCGAGGATCGCGCCGTTTGCGGCCCTTCGTCCCCGCACCGGCAGGCCGTGCAGCGAACTCAGCGCGACCAACTCGTGTCTATCCGACGAATCGAGGCCGGTCCGGAAACGCTCCGGTTGCTTTTTCGGGTCCGAGTCCAGGACCGTGCGGGCAGTGATGTTGCGGGGCAGGGCCCACGGCGCCCACGGCCCATGCGGCGGCCCGGTCAAGCTGGGATCGAGCAGGGCTTCGGACCGGAAGTCCGGTGACCAGACCGCTCGAACGCCCGAGGATCCCGGAGCTTCGTCGAGTTGCGCAAACCACAACGGAATGGGCAGCGCGCTGCTTGGAGGAATAATTCCGTCTGGAAGTGGCAACGGTGTTCGCCACGATGCGTCCTGGGCCGGCGACAGCATCAAACGCATCGGCAGCTCAATCGACGTCTCGTAGAGACCCGGCGCTCGAGCGCTTGCCGCGACCTCAACCATGCGCTGGGTTGCAGTGACGGTACCGAGGCCTTCGTTCATATCCAGCGGATCGAAGAGCGGTGTCGGGCAACCCGGCACATCCTTGAGGGCGCGCTGCTCATCGCGGCGAATCGACCATGAGTCTCCGCGCGAAATTCCCTGATGCAGCAGTTTTGCGGCCTCGTCTCGGGTCTCCTGACGCGCCCAGCGGGGCGGCAAGCGGCCGTTCGCAGTTTGTTTGTCGGAACCTGCGAGTGGCTCAAATACTTTTTCGGCGCGGCGCACGACCGCCAGGTCGTACGCACCCCAGTTGGTCAAAGCCTCGATGGTGAAGGGAATCGATCCAGCGGGCACGTCGTTCGGCTTGTCAGGATGGCCGCCCTGGAAATCGTCGGCGGGAATCCGGAAGACCAGACGGGATGCGCCGGAAATACGCGCCTCCGCAGGGATAGCGAATTCCTCACCGGGCAGCGTGGCATTTTTTGCGTCGAATCTTGCGATAACTGCGGCGATTGCCAGCGCGGCCGCCTTCGGGTCGCCTTGCTTCTCAACCTGGGCAATCATGCTGGCCCGCCCGCGGAAGGGCTTCGGCACGGTCGCATCCTTGTCGTACTCGGCGCGGAACGCCGCATAGGTGGCGTCGAGCCTTTCGCGAAGCTCTTCTCTTTCCTTGAGATAGTTCGTGAGGTCGGTGGTCTCCGGAGGAGAGTTGACTATCGGCTCCGGGTAGTCCTCGCGTATGGTATCGGCAATCTTGTACTTCTTGCGAAGCTCGGCCGTGACGTCGGCACTGAGCTGAACCTCCGGCAGGTCATGCAGCAATGCCGCGCGCCTCGCCGGCGTATCGGCTTTCTGGTTGTCGCCCTCTTCGGTTTTTCGCTGGAAGGCCCGGGCGACACGCGCAGCTTCCAGGTCGAGGAAGGCAGGTCCGACATAGATCTCCTGATCTTCGGGGATACGCGCGCCGCTAGCGTTCGCCTCTTTGACTTTCGCGCCGAACTGATCGCGAAATTCACGATAGGACTTAGCGTACGGATCGTTCGCCGGAAGCTTTGCAAGCTCCGCTTCTTGCCTGACCTTCACGGCATTTCGCGTCGTGATGCGTTGGGCCGGGACGCCGTTCCACAAGATATCGGTCTCCGCCCGATCCGGGGATGTCCCCGGCGGCGGCACCGGCAGTTTTGGCTCTGCCCGCAACTGGCGAAGGAACGCACGTTCGGCAACGTGCTGCGGCGGAAACTCGACCACCAGCAACGGGCGAGGATCGTCGCGCCGCTGGTATCGTTTCGGATCGTTCTCGGCCGGCGGCTCGTCCTTGCAGATGAGCGGCGCGGTGGGTTCGGGCAGGGGTTCTCCGCTAGGGACAAAGGCAGCGATGCGGCGGTCCGGAGTGACCCGCCAGCCCAAGCCGCTGTATTCCAGCAGAAGGTCCTGAAATCGATAGGTAAGCGCGAGCAGGTCGGACGACCGGCGAAGTACAAGCGTAGCGCGACTGAGCGAAAACCGTGCCGGGAGCGACACCTTGTTGATCGCGCCGATATGTACGATCGCTTCCGCCTGCGGTGGATCGTTGAGCGGCGGCGGACGCCCGCTCCAGGTATGCTGTAAGGGCACCTCGGCGACGCGGAAAAGGCACTCTGCCTCGTGAAATGTCAACTGGCTGAAGGGAATTGCGGCGCGTTCGGCCGGTGTCTTCAAGAGACCGGACGCGTCCGCGGCCCGTGCAAGGCGTTCGCTGCCCACGCTGATGGCAGCGCGCTCCAGAGCGAGGGGGGCGGCAAAATGATTGAGCGTTCTGTTCTCGCGCTCACCCGTCCCGCCGATGCGAATGGGCGGCACGCGTCCGGACACGCCAGGACGTGGCGGCAGTTTCGGCAGTGGAGCGACGTGAAGAGGCCCGAAACGCGTCTCGATTGTCGTTTGCTGTCCCGGCGTCAAGGATCCGACGACGCGCACTGCGCGGTCGTCATCGCGCGCGCGCCAAAGTTGGCCGATCAGCTTTTCAAATTTCGTGGGCGTCGTCCGCGGCGCGCGGACAATGGTAAGCGCCATGGGCATTCGCAATGCAGCCACGGGATTGCCGTCGTTGGCGTTGCGCCATCCAAGATAACAACGACCGGTTTCCCCCTGTAGGTCGATGGTGGCAACTTCACCGCCGGGACCGCCGCCCATTCTGATCGCGCCAATCCAGGGCTCGGGGGCCGAATTCACTTTGTCGTCCGGCGCCCGCCTTACAAGCGCATAGAGCACACGCGCTGGCTTTGGATCAGGTATGGGCCTTCGCGGTTCCGCAGAAACGGATTCAATGCTCTCCGGCGCAGGAGGCGCACCATCTCCGGAAAACAAGGCCCGCACATCCTCCCTTTCCTGCCCTTCTTTAGGGTCGAGCACGAATGCCGGCGACAGGTCCTTACCACCCGTGCTGCCGCTGAACACGGCAAAAGCAATATCCTTAAACAGCAGCGGGGCGCCCTCGGTTCGCAACGCCGCAAAGCGGTTGCGTCGAGCAATCGGCAGATCGGCATCCTTCGACGGATCGGTGTCTTGCGGATTCACCTTTTGCCCTGCTCGGAGAATCCAGTAGCCCCCACGATGAAAAGCGAGGTAGACATCGCGAGCGCTGGTCGTATCGAATGAATCCCCAAAGAGCGATTGCACGAGCGTCGACAGCGGGCCGCCATCGATGCGGCCGATGATTTCGTCCTTGACGGCGCTTTTGCCGGGGACGGATTCCAGGAATGCAATCAGGTCGTCCACATCAAGTCGAATGGTGCTGCGCGGCCTGAACAGTGTGAACGAGAGGGATGGCTTGATGGCCGGTTTTGCTGTCGGATTCCATTTCACATCGATCCGGAGCCCGAATTGATAATTACCGGGTAACTCGCACTGTGCTATTTCCGCGCGCCACCCGCCGGCCAGACGACGTAATACGAAACGACCGGCCCCGAACGGAAGGTCCGGATCCGTGAACGTCGAAGCCTGGAGGCGCCATTCCTTGCGATCGTCGGGCGGCACAACGCCTCGAGTCGGTTTTTGGGCAAACGCGATGACCAGCCCTCGTCGCGTGGTGTCCTGATAGCTCACATCGATATATGGTGTGTCGGCTGCCTGTGCTGGGCCAATCAGCAGGGCAGAAGCGCCGCCGGCGAGAACATCGCGACGTGTTACGCCGCCCGGCTGTACCGGCTTCTCGGAGTCTTCGGGATCAAGCCGCTCAGGCGATCCACAATTCGATGAATCGTAGGAGGACTCGCTGTCATCAGCCATGCGTCACCCCGCGCATCAGCAGGCTCGCTAATGCGTTCAACAATTGCCCAATGAAAATAGGTTACTTAAAGCCCTGACACATCGATGATCGCTGCCGAAATAGCAGCGTCATCGAGATGATGTCTGAATGCCCCCAGGCATCACCGAAGATCAACCGTAGCGTGTCTCCTATATCGGTCAATTGTGGCAGGACTTCCGGTTTGCAGAGTAATCCACCAACTTTTACGAGTTTGCCCTGATCAGTATTGATGATTAAAACTTCTGCGCTCGGGCGCCGCTTGTGGTCCGCTAAATAGAAAGATTGTACGCCCATCGCACCTGTCTGCCCAAGCGCGGCTCATGCCAGCGCCAGATCGGGCGGACCTGCCATCCGAGCGAACCACAGCCACTTTTCCGGCATGACCAAAGTAGAACCCCAGATGACGAATTGCTTCCCGGTAGGTTGACCCGCAATCAGGCCATTGTTTCTGACCCAACTCTTCGACTGTCCTTCTTTGAGGAATACGCGAGATTACCGAAACGGGGGACACAGCTGCCTTCGTCACTCCAACCGGGTCACAGGACCCGCGCGTCTTCCGCAAGCGTGTGTGACCGATTGATTAGCTTGCGTCGATGGTAGCCACATAGTTGAACGTCTTGGCGAATTCTATCGCTCACCGAACGGACGCCGCGCTTTTTGCGCTTCCAGTTTCCTTCCAAGTCCGGCGGGACAGAGAAGCCTTGCGGAACGACCAAAAGATCGTGCCTTCCATTCAGATAGACGTCGTACATGCGGTCCCCTTCTCGCGCGCGCATCCTAAGCAAGGGCCCTAGAAGAACTTGAGGCCTCCAGCTGCGGTCGCCCGCGCGCAGCAGCTTCGACGTCTGGCCGTGCCACATGAGAATGCAGTTGGCTCTCATCAAGCGGCGCGAAAGTTCTCGATAAAGGCGTCGAGTTCCTTACGGAGCCGCTTGCTATCTACTGATAACGCTCCAGCCGAATTTAGTACTTCGTTGGATCCCGATCCGGTACTGCTTGCCCCGTGATTGACCTCAGTAATGTTGCCTGCCATTTCTTGCGTGCCTTGAGCCACGTTCCGCACATTGCAGGCGATCTCGTTCGTGGCCGCGCTTTGTTTCTCGACCGACAATGCGATAGTTGACGCGATCTGCGAGATATTGCCGATCGTGTTGCTAATCTCATTAATTGCCTAGACCGAGTCTTGGGTCGCCTCCTGCATACCATTGATGTGGGAGGAGATCTCTTCAGTGGCCCTTGCGGTCTGACTCGCTAGTGACTTCACCTCTAAGGCAACAACCGCAAAGCCACGCCCAGCCTCACCAGCGCGCGCGGACCCGATTGTCGCGTTCAGCGCCAGCAAGTCCGTTTGTTCCGCAATCTCGGTAATAATCTTGACAACGTCACCTATGCGTTGGGCTGCTTCCGAAAGCTTCATAATCTGATTGTCGGCCTTCTGAGGCTGCCTTACGGCACCCTCGGCCATTTTGTTAGACTCTTGCACGTGGCGGCCTATTTTATGAATCGACGCGGAAAGTTCTGTAGTCGGGAATGCCACTGATTGCACGTTCGTAGATGCCTCCGCTGAGCCTACTGCAACGCGGGCCGCTAAATCCTGTGAGATTTCTGCCGTCCGCGTAAGTGTCCCCGCAGCTGACTCCAACTGGATAGCTGAGCTAACCAGAGGCCAACAGTTCACAATTGGCTATAACCATTTCATCCAATTACCCGCCAAGGCGAAGAAGACGCTTAGCATTCTCCGAACAGATCTTCCTCTTATCCGGCTCGTTCAGCGCTACGCTCTCGATCCAATCGACACCTGCTCGGCTCGACGCGTACGGCCAGTCGACAGAAAACATAATTCGGTCGACGCCCAGTTCCTGAATGCAGCACAACAAAGCGGGGTCGGAAAAGAAGCCGCTCGTTGTCACGTAGAAATGCCGCGTAAAGAAATCACGAAAGTTCTTCATCGGTGTATCTCGTGAAAGCGCTTCATCAATTCGCGGCAGCAGAAAGGGAATCGCCTCGCCAAAATGGCCCAGGATGATCTTCATGGCGGGATATTTTTCGAGCGCCCCGCTCAACACTAGGCGCATTGCCTGAGTTCCAGTCTCGATCGTAAAGCCCCATGCGGCCCGTACAAACATCGGGTGCGAATGGGTGAAGTCCCCGAAATAGGTCTTGGTAACCGCGGGGTGAGGATCGGCAGGATGGATGTAGAGAGGAACGTCCAACTTTTCGGCAACTTCGAAGATGGGCCAAAATCTGCGATCATCGATAAACAAGTCGCCGGTCATGCCGTGGATTATGGCGCCTTTGTATCCAAGCTTTTCAATGCAACGGTCTAGTTCGCGCCATGCTGCGCCCGGGTCAGTTGTAGGAAGCGAAGCAAATGCAGCCAGCCGCTTTGGGTTGCCTCGCACAATCGCTGCGAGACGGTCGTTCACACGCATGGCAAGCTCGGCCGCAATGGACGCCTCAACTCCCTGAAGCCCCGGCGGCGCGTGCGATAGCACCTGCAAATCAATTCCAACTTCGTCCATCTCTTGGAGACGAATGTCGTCGAAATCTTCCAGCTTTTGGATCAAGGGTGACGATGATTGGATGGCAAGCCTGCAGGCGACCTCTCGGTCCAGATAATGCTCTTCGAGGGTTATGATCTCTCGTTTGGTCACCTGATTCTCCATCGGGCCTCGATCGCATTGGACGTCCTGTGCAACGTATCACCGCCTACCAGCAAGGGCGGCCTGAGTGGGGCGGATCTCAGAAAAATAAAATCAGACAACTCATGCCAGCCATCGTAAGCGCGATGGCGCGGAGTTTAGCTGTAATCGCGGCCTAAGGAGCAACTACTGGGCAAGCAACATCTTTCGGGCCTCGGCCGCAGAAGCGGGCCGCGATCCTTGTCTACTCACGATACGGGCTGCCTCTTCGACGAGTTGGGCGTTGCTCGAGGCGAGTTGACCCTTCGAGATGTAAAGGTTGTCCTCAAGACCCACTCGCACGTGCCCGCCGACTTCGCATGCCGCTGCGGCGATCTTGAACTGGTGATGCGAGATCCCGAAGGCGCTCCATCGCGCGTCGGCCGGAAGCATATCTCGCATGAGCTTGAGCACATCCGACTGGGCCGGTGCTCCCCAGGGAACTCCGAGACAGAACTGGAAGAATGCCGGGTTCTTTAGAACCCCTGTATCCAGCAAATGCTTGGCAAGCCGGATATGACCCAGATCGAAAACCTCTAGCTCAGGTTTGATGTTGGCCTCGGAAATGGTGCGCCCCATGAACTCAAGATCGGCCTGGAGGTTAACCATTGCGATCGCGCCAAAATTCAGCGTCGCCACGTCCAGGCTGCAAATTTCAGGCTTGAGTTTCAGGATGTGGTCCAACCGCTGCAGCGGCGTCATCGGAGGATTTACGCTTGGCGCCGGCCGGAGAACGGAGCCTTCCGCGGAGTAAAGCGACCCGGGCCCACTGGTCAGATTCAGCACCACGTCCACCTTCGATTCCCTGATGCGGTCGATGACTTCAGCGTAATGGCTAAATTCGACGGACGGAGCACCGCTCGCGGGATCGCGGACGTGAATATGCACCACGGCCGCTCCCGCCTTCGCGGCATCTATGGCCTGATCGGCAATCTGCTTTGGCGTCACAGGAACGGCGGGGCTCTTGCTGACACTGTCCCCCGCTCCCGTCAGAGCACAAGTGATGATTGTCGGCTCGGACATGTTGCTCGATCCAATCCGTGTTTACCGGCGCTCGGCATCGATTAGCACGAAGGCCATCCTATAAATCTGGTCTGAGCGACATCTGACAAACATTGATCGCCTGCGTCGGTGCCATCTGCGGGGTGACCTTGCAGTACGCCGGGACCGGTCCAGTAGCGAAAATCCCGTTGCATCTTTCACAGTGGCGCCAGCGACCGTCTTGCCGTTGACCGCTGAGCACGCTGCTCCGGCGTCGAGCACTGTGGGCAAACAGGGATTGGCGGAGGCTTCTTCAACCGCTGCCCGGGGCAGCGCTGTGCAAAGTGCTGCGGATCTCAAAAGCAAACGGCTCATTTTTCGTGTTCTCCTGTCGAAGCAAACTGCATGTAACGCAATTCCGACAAACGCAGCGCGCCACAAAGATTGAGCACACTCTTATACTCAGTTTCGGCGATCTTCGTTTCCGTTAGAAGAACGGTCAGGGTTTACCCCGCGCGTGTCCAACTAGGATTTCAGAGGACCGAAACTGGGCGGGGGGACGCGATGCATGGTGGCCGCTTCATACGAAGAGGCTACATTAAGAATGATATCTTCCTTACCCGGCTCGCAGCGAAACACGAGGGAGAATGGAAGGCCTGGCGCTGCCAGTTGAGTAGGAATGTGCGATGGAGCGGAGACATATTTCGAGCCATCGACTGACAGCTCGAAAACCGGATCATAGGTCGTGTTGACGTAGCCGGCCGGTACCAGCACCTCCGTAAGGCCGGCGTTCGGTCCGAACAAGGACTCCGGCACCATATTGGCCACGGTGTCGTACTGCTCCGGATGACCGATCAGGCCTGGAGCCCAAGGTGTGTGAAGCCTCACTAGAGCATCGAGCTTGTTCTCAAGAATCACCATCATGTCTACTCGGCGCAGCAGTTCACGGAGCATGATGCGCTCGTTCACCCCCTGGCGGCCATCTAGGGCGTTGCGCGGATCTCGAACCTCTTCCCAATTCTTAAACCAAGCTTTCTGATCGCTGCCCCAAAATTTCGATCGCGCATTGAGCGCGGCCCAGTCCGACAGGGTTTCCTCGTGCCCGAGAGACTTCCAGTCTGCAGCCCGCCGCAGCAGGTACTGGGAAATGTGGTAACGGAAGGTATTTGAAGGCTGTTGCGGCTGAATCGTTGCAATGTCCAGGTTCGAAGGCAGGTCGATCTGTCCTTCCGCCATCGCGACGAAGTAATCTATCGGCTTCAATTTGCCATCGCCGAAGACCTTTCCGGGCAGGAACTCGGTTGGCTCGATCTTCGCCTCGAAATCCTTGTAGAGCGGCGTACCGTCACGATCGAGCCGGAACAGGAGATCGGGCATGAAGAGTGGAATCAACTGCGCGAGCGCCCGGCGGAAATCGACCTTCATCTGCTCAAGGTCCGGATCGGGCTTCCAAAGCAAATCACCAGACTCGACTAGTGTCGCTCCGAGATGGGCGCCAAGCACTTCCTTGATTTCGCGTGTCGCAGCCTCGACAATGGGCCTTTCGGTCATGGATCCGGGCCTGACGACCATCGATTCTCGGATCACACCGATCCGCAATCCCCTCAGCGTGCCTTTGGTGCCGGGCGTCTTTACATGATCGGAATAACGCGTCGCAAGCACTGACGAACGCGGAACTGCGGTAAATGGGTCGCGAGGATCGTAGTATCCGTTGATTGGATCCTTCAATGCGTCGAGAATTTTTGCGCAGTCTTCAAGACGGCGCGCATGGATGCCCGTCCGATCACAATGAACATCCGCCCCGATGGCACCGCCGTGGAATCCAAGCATCGCCTTGTGCGGAAGAATGAGCGCAATTGCGTTGTGATTGGACGGGCCCCGGCAGGAGGCGCGCGTCTCCTCCCCGAGGCTCGCCATGCAGAGATTCGCTCCCACCGACACGCCAGAGCCCGAACTCGAACCAACTGAAGCAGCTCGCGTTGTATCGTAAGGGTTGGATGGGTTGCCGCCCCATGAACTGCGCTGATACCCGAGCGTTGACGGGAGCACACTTTCCGGCGTGTGCCGACCTCCGGGATCACCAACCCGGCCGTTATATTCGGTGTTGATCGCCTTGGCGAAAATGATGGCGCCCTTCTTGCGCAACTGGTCGACGAGGGTATGGTCGCGCGCCGGAAAATCCGCATCATAAGCCGCATCGGCGCCGCCCGTGGAGCGCATGTCCATAGTGTCGAACGGATCCTTGAACGAAAAGACGACACCGTACATCGGCATTTTTTCCAGATCGGGATTTGTCCCGTACTGCGCATCCAACTCCGCCGCGCGCTCTAGCGCGTCTGGGAAATGCCTAAAATGCTCGCAGATCGGCGGCGCGCCCTTCGGAAGCGGCCCCAGCGAAGGATGGAGGTCGAAGTCGCCTTTGCACGTTACCGATCTTTCGCCGCGAATATTGAACGTACCAATTGCATTCACCTGCCCGGCATTCGGCTTTCCGACGATCATGCCATACTGCTGCATGACCATCGGGTCCGATGCGGTCGATTCCATTCGTCCATACTCGATCGCCGGCCCGCGATACTTGTCGAAATCCGGGAGCACGTCGGTTACCTTGACGGTTTCGGTCGGGAACTCAAGTGCCGCACCCGCCCGAACCGCCCCCGTCGCCTTCGGAACGGGCGCACCATCCTCGGTGACGAGCAGGCTGCAAACCCCGTTATAGGCTTTTGCCCTATCGATATAGGCCTGCACCACCTGCACGACCGTTGTTCTACCAGACCGGATTGCATCGTGCAGATCGGCGATGGTCGCCTCCTCAATCTGAAACGGCCCCCCGACTTCGTTCTTCGTGATCCGCATGTTCATTCTTTTTCTCCAGAAAGTCGGCGCACGTTGCTTTGGACACTGGCGACAGGCAGTTGCAACAAAACGATCCGGCCAACTATGGCCCTCAGTTTGTTTCCGATAGGAAACACAGTCTCCTGGCGATGTAAATACAGTTTCTTATAGGAAACGGACTTTTTTTAGCTATGGCGAATTCTGCGTAGGCCTGCCACCGCGCACACAGCTGTCGGTTTCGATGAATGGAAAGGCGTTAGCCGCGGCGACGCCAAACCAGAAGCACCTCACAGTCGGCACCATCCAGAGCTTCGTAGAAATGAGGTATCGTGCTTGAAAAGTGAATCGTGTCTTCCGGATCCAGGACAATGCTCTCTCGTCCTTGCATGCGGATCTGCAGACGTCCCCTAATCACGTACACCAACTCGTTTCCGGCATGCGCCATCAACTTGCGATGCTCATCGGCGATCTGCGCCGGAAATATCTGCCTGAGAACCACCACATCTGACTTATTGCGTCCGAACAGGATTTTGTGGCTGACGGTCGGGTGCTGCACGTTCTCTTGATCCTGCAGACGCAGCACGTTAACAAATTGCTTCGATTTCTCCCGACCTGCATCGTAGAACCATTCCGGCGAGTGTCCGAGCGATTTCAGAAGGCGAGAATAAAGATCGACGGTCGGAACCATCTTGTTATTCTCTATTTTCGAGATCGTGGAGATCGCTAACCCGCTCTCTTCGGCGAGGTGACGGACCGACCAACCACGAGCAAGCCGGTCCTTCCGTAACTGGGCACCTTGTACCGAAGTCGCGACTTGGTCCTTCGCCGCGGCACTGGCCTTCTTTCGGCGAGACGTTGTTTTAGCAGGTTTGAGCTTTGTCTTGACCAACGGGATGCACCTCAACGAACTTAGCAACGTTAGCACTCGCTAAGGCTGGCTGTCGACCTTTCGATGAACAATCGGCGAATTCGGGCATCCCTGGTCGTGATATCTCCTCCACATCGAGGTAGACCGTTATGAACTTCATCCCGGATCGATCGCTGAGCGCAGTGGCGTGTGTTCATCCAGCCATCCGCGCAGGGCTTTCATGAAGCGCTCCGGTTCTTCCATAAGGAAAAAATGACTCGAGTTCTTAAACTCGTCCCATTGGCCTTGGGGCAGCCTGTCGATCATCCACTTTGTAGCGATGGGTCCACAAATCGGGTCCAAGCCGCCAGACATGACAAGCGTAGGACACCGAATATTTGAAAGTTCGACGAGAAAGTCAAACTCACGGGCGGCATCGTTGGTGCGGACGTAGCACGCCGGCTTGGCGGCCGTACTCGCCATAAGGCTCTCGATATGAAGAATCTTCTCCGGGTTTTCATTGTAGAACTTTGGCGACACAAAGTACGGTACAGAATGGCGGCTCCAATCCATCCACGAGTTGCGCCATGACAGAGCGTCGAGCATGTTCTCCATGCAACGAACGCCCAGCGGGTCAAGTTTGGCGCCTGACGCTATTAGTACAAGCGATTGCACCAATTGCGGTCGCCTGACGGCGATGACTTGGCCGATGGCACCGCCTAAAGATCTCCCGACGACGTGGCACCGACGAATATCAAGTTTTTCGAGTAGCCCAATAAAGTCTTCAGCAAGTTCATGAACCGTGACCGGCTCGTCGCGCTGCGTGCTTTTCCCTGCTCCACGTGTATCAGGTGCCAGAATACGGAAGCCGTTCTTCAATTGATCGATCTGCGGCTTCCAAGCCGTGTGATCGCCCGCCAGGCCGTGCAGGAATAGCACTGGAAATCCAACTCCGGTGTCCAGATAGAATATATCCTGTCGTCCGATGTTAGCGGTAACACCGAGAAAATTGGCTTGGTTCATCATCGCGCACCCTCGGTCGATGTTTCGATGGTCAACGCTTGCTGTCGACTCTATTGCCAGGCGAGGAGTGCACGCTCGATCCTGTTCATGAAGCTCGTCGTACAAAGACCAAGCACGGCAAGCAGCGCCAACAAAGCCATGACGCCATCCGTGTTGAAGGTCGATTGCAGATAGGCCAGCGTCTGACCAAGCCCGTGCTCGGCGGCAATCAGTTCAGCACCCACGACACCCAGCAATGCGAAGATGAGACCAAGTCGAAGACCTGAGAAAATCACCGGAACAGCCGAAGGCATGGTGACCTTGAGAAATATCTGTGCAGGTGTAGCGCCGAGAGCGCGCGACAGGATTAAGTGATCAGAGTTCACGCTGCGAATTCCGGCCACCGTGGCGGAAAGCACAATGAAGAACGTCAGACTGATGCCTACCGCTATCTTGGAGCCGATGCCCAACCCAAACCACAGCAGGAACAGAGGTGCCAATGCTATACGCGGCATCGCGTTGAAGAACGTCAGATACGGTTCGGCAACTCGATTCAATCGCGGCAGCATTGTAAATACCAATCCCACTGCCGTCGCCGCCACGGCTCCACCCACGAACGAGAGCGCAGCACCCATCAACGTATACCCGAGTTCCAGCCAGAGCTGGCCGTCGATGTAAAAGCCACGCCACAGATATGAGGCTATGCCCAAAGGACGACCGAAGAAGGTGGCATCGAGCCATCCTTGCTGGGCTGAGTATTCCCAAAAGCCAACGACTATGAGGATAAATGCGGCGTGGGCGGACGCACGTAGAGCCTTCTCGGCCGACATCATATTTGCGCCCCTTGCTCGAGGAGTGTCCACAGCCGTGAATATATCTCGTGAAACTTCGGCTCGCGTTGAAGCGCGCGAACTTTTCGAGGTCGAGGAAGGTCGATAGTCATATCGGCGACAATCCGACCTGGTCGCGGACTCATAGCTATCACTCTGTCAGACATGGTAATGGCTTCAGAGAGATCGTGAGTAACGAATAGAACGGTACGTCGGCGCTCGGACCACAAGCTTAGCAGGACCTCCTCGAGTTGCAGCTTGGTTTGTACGTCAAGGGCGCCAAACGGCTCATCCATCAGCAACACCGGACTGTCGAGGGCAAACGTTCGTGCGAGAGCGCAGCGCTGGCGCATGCCGTGAGATAATGATTTTGGATAATGACCGACGAACGAGCCGAGGCCGACTATCTGCAAGAGCTCGCGAGCACGCTCCTCCCTTTCCAGTCGATCCACTCCCCTGACCTCCATGCCGTAAGCAGCGTTGCCCAATGCCGTGCGCCACGGCAGCAAGCTATCACGTGCGAGCATGTAAGCCACATCGCGGTTTCCGGAAACAGGTGGGCGACCAAGTATGAAAGCATTGCCTTCACCTGCGGCAGGCATGAGTCCAGCCAACAAGTTCAGTATGGTGGTCTTTCCACAACCACTCGGTCCGACGAAGGAAACGAATTGGCCCGCGAAGACCTCCAGGCTTACGTTGTCCACCGCAAGAGTACCGTCGTCTCGCCCGAACTTGATGGTCAGTTCTCGCAACGCAATCGCCGGCGCCGGCTGCGCTGCCGCGATCCTGATTTTGCTGTCCATTTCGGCCGCCGGCTTTGTAGCGTATGCCATTGGATCCTACGGTGCTTTCTCATAAGGAATAAGAGATGCGTCGAAAGGCATATCGAGCTGCTTCATGATGAGGAGAAAATTCGCGACGGCCGCAAGTGCAGGGCGGTTTAACCCGATCTTGTAGCCAGGCAGCAATGAACGCAGGGCCGCAATCGCAACCTCGCGCCCTTTTGGCATGTCAAATTTGAAGTAGGACTCGCTGATCGCCAGCACTTCGTCGAAGTTAGCTGGATCCTGAACGAACTCCTCTGCTTCTTTTCCTGCGGCGATCAGCGCGTCTATCACACGCGCCCTCTCCTGGACCGTATCCTGAGTTGCGACCAGAATGCTTGCGGCTCCACTGGTATCGAAGATTTCCTTGGGCTCAGGTGACGTCGCGCCTCGATAAATGACCTTGCAAGCTTCTGTGACTTCACAAAGCGCACCCGAGGGCTCGTACGTGATCGACGCATCGACCTGCCTTGAAATGAGCGCACCATGTGAGGTGTTCGGGGCTCCGACGGCCACGAACGTGAAATCTGCTGCCTTCATTCCCGCTTTCTGGGCAAGGAACACGAACTGCAACTCGGCATCGGTCCCACGCGACGGCACGCCTATCTTCTTTCCCTTGAGATCCCACATGAGAGCCGGATAGCCCTTTTCTGCACTAGGCGTAGGCACATCGTTGCGGGCGGCGATCAACAGGATGCTTCTCGTGGCACCGCTTCCAATCGCTTTCAATCGGGCGCCCTTGACCATGGCATTGATCTGAACGGACGGCGGAAACAGCCCAACATCGATACTGTTTGCAAGCAACGCCTGTGCTCCGAGGGGAGCCGCCGGGATCGATGTCAGTTGGCAATCGAGTCCCCGCTTCTTGCAGAACCCTTTACGGATCGCGATCCGGTAAAGCAGATTTCCAATCCCGGGATAGTCCTGAATTCGCACCAATTCTTCCTTGCCCTGTGCAGAGGCGTGCGACGGCAAACAGCAGATCGACAGGCCCGCCGTCGCAGCCAGAACAAGTCCAAAGCCTGCACTTAAAACTTTATCTGACATTGACCCACCTCCTTGCGCGCAAATTGCTTTTGTCTTTATCGATAAGTTTCCCATAGGAAACGCCTTCTGGCAAGGGGCGTAACGATAAATGTCGCGCGTCAAGCGAAGCGGCTTGCGCGACTAGTAGATTCTTGCCTCGCCGGCCGGCGAGGTGACAGCTTTCGTAGGGGGCGATGCCCGCGGGGCCAGCCAGCTATCGCGAGCGTCGGAGCCTCTCTGAAGGATCTCTCTGGTGAAATGGCATGCCCTATCCTTGGGGGACGCCTTTGGATGTATCGACGCAACCATTCAGCATGATGTTATTAGCGATGCGCGACCGCTTCTACCGAGTCCAATGCCAGGATTCGACGACACCATGCTTTTCCAGATCGGGCACGAACACTGCATGGCGCCTGCCGAGACCGGAGCCTAGTAAGGGTCACGTTTAGCCAAGATCATGAGGCCAGTCTGGCGAACGGTCTGGCGTAGTTCCCTGCAGTCCGCCAGTTCTGAGTGATGGTGCGATACCACTTAAGCCCGCCGGTGAATTGGCTGATCAAGCGTGACCCACCTCAAAGACTAGAGCATGCCCAGCATGCGCGGCAGCCACAGCGAGAGCTCCGGCACATAGGTCACGACGCCGAGGAAGATCAGCATGGTTACCAGCCACGGCCACACTGCGATCGTCAGTTCGGTGATGCCCATCTTGGCGATCCCGGAGGCAACGTAGAGATTGAGACCGACCGGCGGGTGGCACATACCGACCTCCATGTTGACCACCATCAGGATGCCGAGATGCACCGGATGAATGCCGAGCTTGACCGCGACCGGAAACAGGATCGGCGCCATGATCAGCACGATGGAGGATGCCTCCATCACGTTGCCGGCGAGCAGCAGCAGCACGTTGACGATCAACAGGAAGATGATCCAGTCGACACCAACCGAGGTGATCCAGGCCGCGATCTGCTGCGGAATGTTCTCGTTGGCCATCAGGAACGAGAATAGCACGGCGTTGGTGATGATGTAGAGGATCATCGCGCTCATATTGGCCGAGCCGAGCAGCACCTTCGGCACGTCCTTCAGCGACATATCGTGATAGACGAACACCGCGATGACGAAGGCGTAGACCGCACTGACGGCGGCCGCTTCGGTGGGCGTAAACAGGCCGGCATAGATGCCGCCGAGCACGATCAGGATCAGCAGCAGGCCCCAGACGCATTTGCGGAAGGCGGTGAACCGCTCGCTCCAGCTCGCCTTCGGCAGCCGCGGATAGTCGTTGCGCCAGGCGCGGTAGAAGGTGGTCACCCCGAGCAGCGTCGCCAGCATCAGGCCAGGGATGACGCCGGCCATGAACATCTGGCCCACGGAAGCCGACGACACCCGGTGGCCGGCAGGATCGAGCGCGATACTGCCGCCCGTGGCGACGCAATAGATCACCATCACGATCGACGGCGGGATCAGGATGCCGAGCGCGCCCGACGTGGTGATGACCCCGGCACCGAAACGCTTGGGGAAGCCTTGCTTCACCATTGCCGGCATCATGATCGAGCCGATGGCGATCACGGTCGCGGGCGAGGATCCAGACACCGCGGCGAACAGCGCGCACGCCATCACGCCCGCGAGCCCGAGCCCGCCATACCAATGTCCGACCATCGAGGTGGCGAAGTTGATCATTCGCCGCGCCACGCCGCCATGTGTCAGGAAATTGCCGGCGAGGATGAAGAACGGGATCGCCATGATCTCGAAATTGTCGATGCCGGTGAACAGCTTCAGCGCCACCGACTCGGTCGGCACGTTGGTCATCGTGTAGATGAAGGTGAGCACCGTGAGGCCGAGGGCGATCGAGATCGGCATGCCGGTCAGCATCAGGGCAATCAGTAGGCCGAAGATGATGAGGCTGGTCATCGCGTCACCTCCGACACGCCGGCGCCGGGCGCATCGACCTCGACGCCCTCGACATGGGCGTGGTCATGGTGCGGCAATTCACCGGTCCTGAAATAGGCGTACGCGACCTGCAGGAAGCGGAAGCACATCAGGTAGGAACCGAGCGGAATGCAGAGATAGACGAACCAGCTCGGAATCTCGAGATCGGGCGACACCTGGTCGGTGTGCATCAGGCCCCAGACGAACTTGGCGCCCATGGTGCCGATCACCGCGGTAAAGAAGGCGCCGCAGAGCAGGCCGAACAGCACGATCGCATTCTTCCACAGCGATTTGAGCTGGTTGACCAGGACGTCGACGCCGACATGAATGCCTGTCCGCACGCCGTAGGCCGCACCGAACTTGGCGACCCATACGAACATGTAGATGCAGAGCTCCTGCGCCCAGGACAGGTTGATCGGGAATAGGAGCGGATAGAGGAAGGGGATGCCGATCAGGTATCGATGCATAACCGCGACGAAGATCAACAGCGTCGCCGCCGCCATCAACGTCGCGATCAGTATCTCTTCGAGTCGGTCGAGTATACGCAGCAGCATCAAAACTTCCCCTCACGGCCGGATCGCGCCGCGCCGTACCCTTTCCGGCGGCCGCTCCGGCCGCCGGCCATCTCAATTGCGGTTTCAGCGCGTCCGTTCAGTTCATCGGGCTGCGGCCCGTCTCCTTCAGGAATTCGTCGATCAAGGGCTGACCGACCCGCGATGCGACGTCCTTGTAGACCGGCATCATCGCCTTGCGCATCGCTTCATCCTGCTCGGGCGTCAGCTTGACGATTTCGCTCTTGCCGCTCTTCTTGATCTCGGCGAGCGCGTCCTCGTTCTCCTTGGCCGACTGGCCGTTGCCGTAGGCGGTGGCTTCCTTCATCGCCTTGTCGAGCTGCTCGCGGACGTCGGCCGGCAGCCCGTCCCAGAACTTCTTGTTCACGACCACGACATAGCCGATATAGCCGTGGTTGGTCTCGGTGACGTACTTCTGCACCTCGTTCATTTTCTGGGTGTAGATATTCGACCAGGTGTTCTCCTGGCCGTCCACGACGCCGGTCTGCAGCGCCTGATACACTTCCGAGAAGGCCATGACCTGCGGCACCGCGCCGAGCGAGCGGAACTGGGCTTCCAGTACCTTGGACGACTGGATGCGGAACTTGAGGCCTTTGTGATCCGCCGGCGCCACCAGCTTCTTGTTGGCGCTCATCTGCTTGAAGCCGTTGTCCCAGTAGGCAAGCCCGGTCATCCCCTTCGGCTCGAGCAGCTTCAAGAGCTTCGCGCCGAGCGGACCGTCGGTCACCTTTCGCAGCGTCTTCAGGTCAGGCAGGATGTACGGGAGGTCAAACACCTCGAACTCCTTGACGCCGATCGGCCCGAACTTCGAGTTCGAGGGCGCGAGCATCTGCACGGCGCCGAGTTGTAGCGCTTCAAGCTCTTCCTTGTCCTTGTAGAGTTGCGAGTTCGGATAGACCTCGACCTTGACCTTGCCGTTCGTGTACTTCTCGGCGAGTTCCTTGAACTTCTCGGCCGCCAGTCCCTTCGGCGTATTGGCCGCCACCACATGGCTGAACTTGATCACGATCGGCGATTGCGCTCCAGCCTGATCAACCAGGATGGAACCCGCTATGTTAAAAGCGGCGATTGATGCCGCTGCCAAAATCAATTTACGCATAGTTATGCCGCAACGCATTTAGCTGAATCCATGAGGCAGATTGACCAGATTGCAAAATGCATAGTTGTGCTTCGTGCGGGCACGACTCATAGTCTTGCGCATGCGAGGTATCCAATAGGCCCGTCCTATCATCTCTATTACTCATTTCTGGATTGCTTATAGTCGCCAACGTCTTTCCATCGGGCGACTCGCCACGAGGTATTGCCGGAGATGCTCGGCGGCATTTTTTCGATGCCCGCCTTTCAGAGATACGCCGCCTGCCTTCCTTCGGCGCTCGGCAATCGCGTTTTAATACTGGACCCACTCCTCGTCGTTAGTGGGAATAAAGGCGTCGGCCATTCCAAACTTTCTCAACGTCAGCTCTGCCGTGGCACCTGGGTCCAAGCACAACGAGTTTGAGCTGCGCCCATCTGGGGAAAATCGCATTGTCCACTCTACCTATCAGTTATTGCAATCCACCTCTGGAGCCTGGTGATCAGCACGGCTTTACATCGATAACAATCGAGCGATTCCGCCGCTGCGGCGAACTGCACCTTCAGTTTCCCATAGGAAACGGCCGGTTGCAAACTCTTTTTGCTCCGCTGTAATATTGGAGGCAGGGCCTCACTCAGGGGTAATTTATACTAACGCTGTATAGCCGGTACCTTGACTGCGCACTGCGCCCCCATCATCGACGAAAAAGCACCTGCGCCCGCGCGGTAAAAACTGAGCGAGACAATCGAGAATCCTAAAGCCTCGAAAAATGTATTTGACATTTTCCGATAGGAAACATCATATGCAAGGCGACTTTTTCCAATTACGGCACATGTAGACTGCCGAAGAAGTTGTGCTCACAAACTGTTCGCGACCACGTCACGGCAGATTAAGCCCGCTTCGGACTGAAAATGAGCCGCTGAGCCTGTGGCTGCTCTGAGTCTCAACCTCCAAAGATGGTGCAACGGATGCGACAAATCCTATTAATTATCGGCTTGCTACTTGCATGGAGCGTAGGGGCAACCGCGCAGGTTTCTAACTTGCCGCAAGACCTTCGGCTTACGCTCGAGCAGATCGGCTCTCGCTTCCAGTCAGATCTTGCGACGCACATTCCGGCAACGCTGCGAGCATTCCAGCCGGTGCTAAAAGCCGCACCAAAGGAAGGCATAATTGTAACAAGAGATGAGGCCTACGGCCCAGCTAGTAAGCAAGTTCTGGATGTCTATCAGCCGGCGAATGCTAAAAGTGCGCCCGTACTAATTTTCCTGCATGGCGGAGCCCATGTCTTTGGTGACAAGAATGGATACGGTGAGATCTACGGCAACGTAGGTTACTGGTTTGCGCGGAACGGCGTGCTGACCCTCAACGCCACTTATCGACTTGCACCAGAAGCGATGTGGCCCAGTGGGGCTGAGGATATTGACGCGATGATCAAGTGGGCCCGCGACAACGTTGCCAGATTCGGGGGCGATCCTACCAAGATCACCCTAATGGGCCATTCAGCAGGTGCTACTCATGTTGCCAGTTACATATTTGACAAGTCACTCCAACCGGTCACGGGACCGGGATTAGTCGCCGCGGTGCTGATTAGCGGTCGATATCGATTAAACTTTGAACCTGGCGAGCCAAATGCCAAAAATGCTCAAGCCTATTTCGGAACAGACGGAACCAAATACCTGACTCGATCACCACTTACGCATGTTCCCGACAGTCCAAAGATTCCAGTATTGATCGGAATTGCGGAATTCGAAAACCCGACGATCGATAAACTTGGTGCAGAATTGTTTTTGGCTATTTGCCAGCGGGATGGCAATTGCCCCCGGTTTATTCGCCTTTTAGGGCACAATCATATGTCCGAAATAGCCGCCTTTAATACTCCGGATGAGCAGCTTGGGCGCGAGATCCTCGACTTCATTCGCGCCATTCATTAGCAAAAACGTCGGAAGGAATACGCGTGGACCCTGTCGTGATGATACCAGGATTGGGCAGCGATGGAGCTGTCTGGCAACCGACCATTGACTTGCTTTCTCCCGATGTCGAATGCCAGGTCGGTGATACGCTATCCGACGACAGTTTGCCCGGCATGGCGGCGCGTATTCTGAAGCACGCGCCTCCAAAGTTTGCGCTCGCTGGCGTTTCGATGGGCGGCATGGTCGCATTGGAGATCATGCGAGTGGCGGCGGATCGCGTCGCTCGACTGTTCCTATGCGATACCAATGCCCGGCCAGACACGCCCGAGCAAACTACGAGGCGGCGAAGCGCTAACGCAGCCATGCTAGCGACTGACGATTTGGCAGCACTGGCGGCGCCCAGCATCGCTTGTATGGTTCATCCGAAAGCAGATCTACGGGTACGGGACGCCTTGTTGCAAATGACCCTGCGCGTCGGCGCTGCCACATATGTCCGGCAAAACGAAGCCGTAATGGCCCGGCGTGATTTACTTTCGGTCCTGACCACCATTGCCGTTCCAACAATGGTTGTTGTTGGCGCGGACGACCGGATGACACCTCCAGCATTTTCCCAGGCCATCAGCGAAGCAGTGAGTGGAGCGACGATCCGCGTCATTCCTGAATGCGGACACTTGCCGCCTATAGAAAAGCCAACTGCTGTTGCTCGCCTCATTCGCGAGTGGCTCCAAGGCGGACGGAGCCCGCAATAACAGTCCATCAAAAGGCCCGACGAAAGAACGATGCGCGCGGTTTCTCGCGATCGTGGTGCCGCTAACGGCTACGCCGGACACGCGAGGGCTGAGCGATGTCGCATTCTCTCGGAAATGCTCTCAGCTTGGTTTTGCATGAAAAACTTGACCCGCTCAAGCTCTTCGGACCGATTGCTGGCGCATAGAAGATTTTCTCCCATGCACTACAAGCACAGCGGCCTACATCTCGCGACGATCGCCGATGTTGGCTCGCACAACATCACAGTCTCTTTCGATTCAGGCCGATCCGGCTGCAATCGCTGGCGGCTGCGATGCGATGAACGCGGGCGTGGCTATAGCCAGTACGCTCACGGTCCTCGAGTCCATGGCAATGGGCCTGGAGGCAAGCTTTCCACATCGCGGCGCGGCGCGCGCGTCTGCATGGCCTCACTGCATTGAGCCTCTCTCCTGCCTCGTGGATACCAGCACGATTTGCGGGCTATAAACTTAATGGTGGGCCGGAGCCTAGTGTTACATGCTAGTTGTGGAACATAGAGCAGACCGCCGATTGCATCGCATCTTTCAAAGCTTCATAGACCGCCTGTTGACGGCAGACGATCTTGAGGAGTTTTCCAAAGTAATGGCGGACGCAGCGAGCGCTTTGGACCTATCTTATTTCGCCTATCTCGCTCCTCAGAGCTCAATAAATGATACGCCGCGCCTAATCTCAACATATCCTTCCCGATGGACCGCTCATTATTTGCGATGTAGATATCAAAGTATCGATCCGGTTATCCGACAGGTACTTCAGACTCCCGAACCGTTTCACTGGGGAGTTGATTTTCCATTGAGAGTCGCTTCTACGGCGGAGCGACAACTTCTCGAGGAAGCGGCTTATTTCGGAATCCGATTTGGCTTTACGGTGCCGATTTACGATGGGGAGGATCCAGTCGCTGCGCTAACGTTTGCCGCTGACCAGAAACGGTCGCAGTTCGACAAGTTCGTTGATACCCACGCGCGCGCTCTTCAGCTTTTAGCGATGTACTTCCACGCTCACGTCAGCCGGAAGTTCGCAAACGAGCGCATTTTTGCTGCAACGCGCTTGTCTCCCCGAGAAGTTGAATGCTTGGAGTGGGCTTCACAAGGAAAAAGCGCCTGGGAAATTGGATGCATTCTCGGCATCTCCCGCAACACAGTTACGTCCTATCTTGAGAATGCGAAGGAAAAGCTCGGCGTTCGGACGGTCGTTCAAGCGGCGATGCTTCTGGCCACTACAAACAAAAAAAGCAAAATTAGGACATCCAGCCCCCGCAACTGCAGGTGATGATCTGGATCTGCAATCGCGCTTCAAGAGAGATACTGAGCTCTTTTGGAGGCAACCATGATTCAGTTGATCGAACCCTCTGCCTATGGGGAGTTTTCCGGCACGCTTATTGAAATGCACCGGTTGCGGCACCGGGTTTTCAAGCTCCGCATGGCGTGGAACGTTCAAAGCAGTGGGGACCTGGAGGCTGATGATTATGACGCCTTGCTTCCAACTTACCTAGTCCAAATCTCCCACAGCGGCCAAGTGCAGGGTTCCGTTCGCCTCCTCCCCAGCCTTGGGCCGACCATGCTTCGCGATACCTTTACGGCGCTCCTCGAAGGTCAACCCGCGCCCTCAGCCCATCAGGTTTGGGAAAGTAGTCGATTCGCAATCGACGTTACTGCTGATGCTCCGAAGGGAGATCACGGCATCACTCGGGCCACTTACGAGTTGTTTGCCGGCATGGTCGAGTTTGGCCTTTCACGACAACTCACTGATATCGTCACAGTGACAGACGTCCGAATGGAAAGAATCCTTCGGCGAGCCGGCTGGCCCCTGCGACGCATCGGCAATCCTTCCACAGTTGGCAACACCTTGGCCGTGGCGGGCTACCTTCCGATTTCGACTCAAATTCTCTCCCGCCTTCGTGAGGCCGGCGGACTCGCGGCGCCGGTTCTTTGGACTCCAGTAATCTTGACTGCCGCCTAGTCGAACGGGAAACTTTCTCGCCCCATCCGGCGAGGAAGGCCAGCGTCTTGCGATTCACCAGCGAGCAACGAACACATGGCTGAAGTTGAGATTAGGAACGATCGGCGGAACGCAGCGAGAGCTGTTGACCTGCAACAGCTTCGATTAGCGGTTCTCGCTTGCGACTATGGAAGCTTTCGACAGGCCGCGGAAGCACTTTCGATCAAGCACACCGCCTTCAGCCGCTCTATCGGCCAACTCGAGTATCTGGTGGGGACTTCACTTTTTGAGCGCTCAAGCGGGGGAATCAAACCGACTCTGGCTGGCCAAGCAGTACTGCGAATTGCACGGCTGATTTTAGAACAAGTAGATACACTTATCGACGCTGGACAATCCAGTGGTCGCGGCGAATCTGGTCACCTTGTGATGGGCTTCTGCACGTCCATTTCGGCCGGGAATTTGCGAGCTAGCTTGGGAGAGTTCAAGAGGCGACTCCCGCTGATCGAATTGGCAACGATGGAACGCTCTCGCCTGCGGCTCATGACTGCCCTTCGTAACGGCGCGCTCGACCTAGTTGTCAGCCCCGGACGGCTGCTTTCAAAGGACACCAAAGCACTACCGCTCTGGAGCGAGCGCATCCTGATCTCGTTACCTCAGGATCACAGGTTGGCCGCAAGCGAGATCGTGCACTGGACCGATCTGCGCAACGAAACGATCCTTCTAAGTCAGTATGATCCTGGACGAGAGCTCGAGGATCTCTTGATCTCGAAGCTCGCACTTCCTGAGGACCGCCCTAAGATCGAACGCCACGACGTTAGCCGAGGCATCATCAAGAGCCTGGTAAGCATGGGCATGGGGCTCAGCCTCGTGATGGAATCGGATATAGGAGCGAGCTTTGCCGGCTTAGTCTATCGAGAACTCCAGGACGGAACGGGACCGAGCCGCTTGGATTTCCACGCGCACTGGCGCGACGACAATGAAAACCCGGTTCTGAAACGCTTCCTCAACCTGTTAGCGGAACGCTATCCCTCACCTCCGTCGGTTGGGGAATGATCGGTTCGTCTCGCCTTTGCAAACCCGCGGTCCGTGGCCATAAAGCGCGCAAGCATGGGCGGGATCAGCTTTGCCGGATCGATGCGCTGCCCACTTTCGCGTGCCAAAGCCTCTGCATAAGCGACGAGATCCCGATGCACTGCTGCTGGAAGCTCAGTGGTGACCTTGACGGGCTTGTCGTCGGGCAGTGCTCCTATTCTAAGCTTGGGCATAGCGTTAGCCTCTATATGGCGCAAGTATTAGATCACGATTGACGAGAACGCGGACCGGGAAACCAGGTCGTACGGTCAAAGTAGGCTGGATGTTGAGACTGCGTCGAACCACCTGCTGCCCGGTTTGGTTTAATGAGTCGGAGGCGCCGTGTCGCAATGCCTGGATGATGGCGCTGTCGTTGCTATTGGTGTCCGAGCCAGCACCTAGTTCGGTCCCGACGGCAAGAAACGTCGATAGTGCCGCAGCCTTGAATAGCTCACCCCAGTGATTGTCGACCTCGTCTTCGAGGCCTGCATACCCTGCGGTGTCGGCGCCAGGTTGCCGCTCGAGAACGATAGAACGTCCATTCGGCATGATCAGCCGGGTCCAGACGAGCAGAACACGGGACTGGCCGAAAGTTACCTGGCTATCGTAGACTCCGATCAGACGCGCTCCCTGGGGCACAAGCAGAAAGCGACCGGTCGGCGTGTCAAAAACATTCTCGGTTACCTGCGCGGTAATTTGGCCTGGCAGGTCCGATCGGACCCCGGTGATGAGCGCCCCTGGAATCACCGTGCCAGCCTGCACGATGTATGGTGAAGCGGGCCTGGTGACACGGTCAGGGCTTACCGTGCGACGGTCCACAGAGGCGTTCACGAAGGCAAGCTTGCGGTTCTGAGCGTTTTGAGCGGATCCATCGTCGCCGGTGCTCATTGCGCCCGGCGGTACAGCGTGCTCGCTTCCAATAGCCGCAGCGGCGGACGGACGAATTTCTCGCCCATTAGTCGAAGCGAACAAACGACTGATGCGGGCTGCTTCGGTTTCTTGATCCCGGCGCTGTTGGTCCGCATCAGCGCCGCTCGTCGGCGACTGGCCTTGGGCTACAAGGATCGGCCGACCGAGGTCCCCGGGAAGCGGCGGCCCCAGTTGCGGGATTGGCTGGCGTGGAATGCCAGCGTAGTCCTTCGGCAGCGCCGTAATACCGTCGGCGACATTGTGATGGCCAGTACTGTAAAGCTCATCGGCCGCCTGGTCTCGAGGGCGATTCTTCTGTAGCGACCACAGCACAGCTCCGCCGATGACAAGCAGGGCGACCGCGCTCACTCCGGCCAGTACTTTCCGTGACAACCGTGTCACGCGCGGGTGTTCCGCTCGCAAGCGGAAGCTCCTGGACTGATCCTCTTGTGTCTCAGGCAGAGCCGCTTGCTCCTGATCGTTTCCATTCCGGGTGTTCATGACGATGGCCTCCCGTCGGTCCGGACAATACGGACCTTCTGCTGGTGCTTGCCGCCAAGCCGCAGTTCGGCGGCAGCAAACAGCCGATCGACGATCAATACGTTGCCATAAGCGCGATAGTTGACGAGTTCGGTCTTGCCGTCCGGGCCGATGACGAAGAGCGGAGGCATCTCGCCCTGCACGATGCCTTGCGGGAATTCGACATAGACCTTGCGGCCATCGTCATATGCGGCGAGCGGCCGCCAGGGAGGACTGTCGCCTTCGATGGCATAGCGGGAGATACGCTGGGCCGGATCCGGCAGAACGGGTTTCAGATCAACTGATCCGGATCGTTCGCGCGTTGTTTCCGGATAGTACCAGGCAACAGACGGCATGTATGGCCGCTCGCGGGAGCGGAGCTCGATCAGGTAGGTGCGCCGGTCAGTATTGACCACCAGATTGGTCTCGATCGAAGCTCGGGTCGGCTTGACCAGGATATGGACGCGCCGTGTGTCGCCGCTCCCGCTCTCGGTATCGCCCACGACCCAGCGTACGGTATCCCCAGCCGCGATCGGCCCTGATCCCGTCAACTGCTCGCCTTCCTCTAGTGCGATATCCGTGATCTGCCCCGGCGCGGCGTAAATCTGATAGAGCGCCCCGGGACTGTAGGCGTAGATTTGCGCCGCGTTGAAGTACCCCCGCCTGCGCGGTTCTACCCGGGCTGCGCTGTTTGCGGTGTCAACCCGGCTCACGGGCTCAGCGTCTTCCTTCCCTCCCACCTTGCCGCCGAGAGCCGGCTTCCAGAGAGGTGGAACGTGAAGCGGTCGCGATCTGTCGTCGAGACCTACTGGCGTCGCCGGTAACGGAGGCACTTCGGCGTCATAGCTGATCTCCGGCGGAATGTAGGTCGCGCACCCGCCGAGCGCCGAGGAACCGACCAGGAGAGCAAACAGAATTGCTCGCTTCGCGGACGTGAATTCCGGCAGTGCCGAATTGTGCGGGATAGGGCGGTTCAAATGAACGTCATGCGGCGTCTTGGTCACTGACTCAACTCCTTTGACCAGTTGATGGCGCGGACGTAGACGCCAAGGGGATTCTTGCGCAGGCGTTCGGCATCGCGGGGTGTCTCGATCACGATCGAGAGGATTGCAGTCCAGCGCTCGGTCGAACTCAGCGAGCCGTTGTCGTAGGTGCGCTGGGTCCACGCGACCCGAAAGCTTTCCGACGACGCGCGAATGACGCTCGATACGTCGACTGAGATTTGCGCCTTACCCAGCTTGGCAAAGGGATCATTGTTGCGCGCGTAGTCGTTGAGCGCAGCCGCGCCACGATCCGTCGTAAAATCATAGGCCCGGAGCCAATTTTGGCGCAGAACGATGCCGTCGGCCGGCAGCCCTCTGACGTCCTCGATAAAGCGCGCCAGATGGTAGGCGATCTGAGCGTCAGTCGGTTGATAGTCGATGTTGGCTGGCGCGACCCTTTGGGCTTGGCCGAGATGATCGACTTCGACTACCCACGGCGTGATCGAGCCTTGGCTCGCTTGCCAGACCAACCCACCAGCGAGACCGGCTGATAACATGAGGCAGCCGAACGCCATCAGGCGCCAGTTTTTGGCTTGCACGCGGGCGGATCCAATGCGTTCGTCCCAGACCTGCGCTGCTTTCTGATACGGTGTGACCGGTTCGAGCATGCGCCCATAATGAACGGAAGTTCGTTTGAACATCGATGGTTGCCTCTGGTGTCGAGTGATTGGTTTCGAGTTGTGCGGTGTCCGCGTTTCAGTCGCTCGCGCAGCGGGTGGCGAAGGCGCAGTGGCCACGTGTCAGCGCTTTCCTTCAGACAAATCGACCGAAGAGCCGCCGCCACCCTGATCGCCCGAGCGGACCGCGTGGCCGGCTGCCGACGCGCCGTGCCGAATAGTCTCGGCACGCTTCATGCGGCGCGCCCAATCGGGCTGCCCTTCGGCCGAAGTGCTCGCGGCCCGCGCGCCGGCGTCTCCACCTCCGCCGAGCGCAGCTGCTGCGCGACGCAACGGGCTCATTGCAGCCGAACTACCAGCCTCCGCGACCCCAACAAGGCCACCACTTCGATACGCTGCGGATGCGCCGCTCACGATAGCCGCGCCACCGCGTGAGGCGCCTGCCATGGCGCCGCCAGCGAGGCCAGCACCGCCGGCGGCAAGACCTGCGCCCGCCGCAACAATACCTCCGGCAGCAAGGCCTGTTCCAATCGCCGCGCCGGCGCCGAGCTGCGGTCCGCCCGACACCAGGCCGTTTGCGATACCCGGACCGAAGATACCGAGGCCCAGCAAGGAGAGCGCTGCAAGTACCAGTGTCATCGCGTCTTCGATTGTTGGCTGATTACCACCAAAGCCAGCGGTGAACCGAGAGAACAGGGTCGATCCAATCCCGACGATGACGGCCAGGACCAGGACCTTGATTCCTGAAGAGACGACGTTGCCCAGGACCCGCTCGGCCGCGAAGGCGGTCTTGCCAAACAACCCAAACGGAATGAGCACGAAGCCGGCCAACGTTGTGAGCTTGAACTCGATCAGGGTGACAAAGAGCTGGATTGCCAAAATGAAGAAGGCGAGCAACACCACGACCCAGGCGAACAGGAGAACGACGATCTGGACGAAATTCTCGAAGAAGCTGATGTAGCCCATCAGGTTGGAGATCGAATCGAGCAGCGGTCGGCCGGCGTCGAGTCCGACTTGAGCTATCTTTCCTGGCCTTAGGAAATCGGCCGCGGATAGGCTCGCGCCGGATGCTTTCAGCCCAAGGCCAGCAAAGCTCTCGAAGACGATCCGCGCCAGGCTGTTCCAGTTCCCGATGAGGTAAGCGAAAACCCCCACGAAGAGCGTCTTCTTGACAAGACGTGCGATGATGTCCTCGTCAGGTCCCCAGCTCCAGAACAATGCGGCGAGCGTGATGTCGATCGCAGCAAGGGTCGTTGCGAGATATCCGACATCGCTACCGAGCAGCCCAAAGCCGTTGTCGATATAGCGCGTGAACGTTTCCAGGAATTGGTCGATGATCCCCGTACCAGTCATGGCTTGCTAGCCTCGGGTGTCGCCGGTTGCGGATATCCTTGCGGGATTCGGCTCTGATCCTTTGGGACGGGCACCAACCCCGCGGCGGGATCTTCTTGGCCAGGAACCGCAACACCAGTTTTCTTGGCCAAAAAGCGTCGCCGGTTTTCAGCCCAGATCTGCCTGCAATGCTGATAACCTGCCGCTTCCTCCGCAGTGACGCCGCGGCAGCGTGCGAGGTCCGAGCTGATTGCATCAGTCGTCTGCTCCGCCTTCTGCGGCCGCGGAGCATCCTCTCCACCGCGAAGCTGAATCGTGCAGGCAGTGACGACCAACACGCCGATTGTAGTAAGCAGCGACAACGCCTTGAATGCCGGTATGTCGGTCATTAGTGGAACATCTGCACGTTGGATGATTGATAGCCCTGCCCCGGTGTCAGGAACCTCCGAAGCTGTTCTCGTCCCTGATCCTGGGCCGAGGCGCGCTGAGCCGCTTCAAGACTCTGCGCCCGACCTTGTGCCGTCACGACCGCGGTGAGGTCGGCGAGCTGCTGCGCGTTCAGCGCGAGAATCTGATTACCGGCTTGCGTCACCTGCAGAGCGCCGCTTGCGCCTTGGCTAGACGCTACGAGCGCGGAAGTCTGGATACGATTGGTGTCGAGGTTGCCAACGATGCCCGCCTGGACGCGAAGCGCGTCTTGCGTTGCCGCATAGGAATTTTGCCACCGCGATTGAGCGTTGGCGACCAGGACCTGGCTCGACTGGCTGCCAGCGGCCGGCGCGTAGCTCGTCGAGAACGCGCGGTCGATCTGCTGGACGTCGTAGGCAATGCGCTGGGCCTGGGCCAGCAATTGCTGAGTCCGTTGGATCGAGGCTTGCAGTTGCTGCAGCGACGAATACGGCAGGCTTGCCAGATTCTTGGCCTGATTGATCAGCATCTGGGCCTCGTTCTGCAACGAGGTGATCTGATTGTTGATCTGCTGCAGTTCCCGCGCGGCCGTCAGGACATTCTGAACGTAGTTGTTGGGATCAAAGACGATCCACTGGGCCCGCGCAGATACCGTGACGCCAAGCATCAGCGCGACGGTGCCAGCGGCCACCAAGAGGCCATGACGCGTCATAGGGGTTTCTCCAAATTGACGAGATTGGGGATCAGA
>NZ_LFKZ01000117.1:0-85771 GCF_028128975.1 Bradyrhizobium sp. CCBAU 45321 | reverse complement strand
GGTGCGAGACGCCGGGCGAGCGGCCCCGGATTACGCTTCGCTCCATCCAGGCTACGGCAGCGCTATCCGCCGAAATCCTTCGGGCTGAACGGCAGATCCAGCACCTTCCATTCCCCGTACAAATTGGCCGGCAGCATCTTGTAGGGCTGGCAGTTCTGCAGCGCGCTCATCGCAGACTTGACGATGGCCACGCCCTTGGCGGACGGCGGCGCCTGGATCAGGATGGGCTCGCGCGCCAGCGTGCCGTCGGTGGCGAACACGGTGCGCAGCTTGACATGGACGTTGTCGGTCGGCGCGACACCGGCCGGCAGCTTGGAGCAGCTACGCAAATGACGGCGAAGCTCCGCGATGACCTCGGACGGAAGCTTTGCAGCGATTGAATCGCTGGCATCCCCGCCGTCGTCCTTGGCGCCTTTCGGCTCGACCGCCAATTCGGGCGGCAGGCCCAGCATGACCCCGTACTTGATGGTGACGTCCGGTTGCGGCGCCTGATACGCCGGCGGCGGCTGCGCGTTGGCTTCACGCTGCTTCGAGGCCTGCGAGGGTTGCGGCTGCTTCTGTTGCGGCTCGGGCGAGGCCTGCTGTGATGGCGAAGGTGCTGCCGCCTGCGGCCTGGCCGCGGGCTTCGATGCCTCCGCCCTGTCGGTGATATCCGGCTTCGGCAGCTTGAGGTCAGGGAGCGGTTCCGGCGGCTTCGGCTCTTCCTTCTTCTCCTCGGCCTTGGTTTCCTCCTGCTTCACCTGCTCCGGCGTGACGATGTCGACCGCGACCGTTTCGGGCGGCTGGCTGTGAAAGGGACGGACCTCGCTGATCACAATGATCAGCGCCACCAGCGTCAGATGGGCGATTGCCGAGGCGGCAATGTCCGTCCGTATGATCTTCCGCAGTTCCATCGACCGATCTTGGGTTGCCACCGTCCTAGCATACCCCGGGTCCCTCTCAATCCCATTTCGGGGCGAAGCCAAAGTCGGTCAGCCGTCCCTTCGGATTGGCGAGCGCGGCGACGCGGCTCATCTCGTCTTCCGACAGCTCGAAGTCGAAGATCTCGATGTTCTCCGACAGGCGCTCGATGCGCGAGGTGCGAGGGATCGCGGCAACGTTCTGCTGCACCAGCCAGCGCAGGCAGACCTGCGCCGGCGTCTTGCGGTGGACGCGACCGATCTCGGCCAGCGTCTGGTCGGACTTGATGCGGCCCTTGGCGATCGGACTGTAGGCGACGAGGGCAAGGCCATGTTGGTCGCAGGCCGCCCTCACCTTCGCCTGATCGAGATAGGGGTGATACTCGACCTGGTTGCAGACCAGCGGCTCCGCCGACAGTGCGACCGCCTGCTCGATCAGCGCCACGGTGAAATTGGAGACGCCGATGTGACGCGTCAGGCCCATCGTCTTCGCATGCGACAGCGCGCCCAGCGTCTCGGCGAGCGGCACTTGGGGATTGGGCCAGTGCAGCAGCAACAGATCGACCGAGGGAAGCCGCAGGCGGGCGAGGCTCTCCTTCACCGAGCGCTCGAGATCATGGGGTGCGAAATGGTTGGTCCAGACCTTGGTGGTTAGGAAGACGTCGTCGCGGCGCACGCCGGAGGCGCGCAAGCCGTCGCCGACCTCGCGCTCATTGTCGTAGACCTGCGCGGTGTCGATATGGCGATAGCCGAGCCGTAGCGCCTGCTCGACCACACGCGCGGCCGGCCTTCCGCTCAGCTCCCAGGTCCCGAGACCGATCGCCGGGATCCTCGCGCCATTGGCCTCGACGAACAGCATGAGGAATCCTCTTCCGTTGCGGCAGCCCCGGAAGTCATTATGGACCCGGTCGATGATGCTGCCAACGGAAGCCGCGGCGGCCAGGCGGGATATTCGATGCAGGCCTAACGGGAGGTTGTACGTCAGGCCTTGGCGAGCGCCTGGAACACCGTGTCCGGGGCATGCGCGATCACCGCAAGCAGTGCGCGTGCCGGGCCGCGGGGGGCTCGCTTGCCCTGCTCCCAGTTGCGGATGGTCTCGACTGGAACGCCGAGCCTGGCGGCGAACTCCATCTGGGTCAGGCAGGCGCGCCGGCGCAGATCGCGCACCGCGAGCGGGCCGGTCTCAGCCGGCGCCGCATTGGCCGTCGGCTGAACCGAAAGCGGCTGGACCGGAAACTCCTGCCCATCCCGCAATTCGACGATCCGTCCGTCCGCCTTCAGCCGCAACCGCATGCCCATTCCCCCAAGCAGAGGCGATGATGCGGCAGGTCGCTTAAAGTGGGATTAAAGATGGTTGTCGTCATTCCGGGCTCGCGCCGAGTGGCGCGCCCCGGAATGACGCCGGAGTGAGACCTACTTCAACCCGAACCAGAGCGTCGCAATCCCGAGGAAGGAGAAGAAGCCGACGACGTCGGTCACGGTGGTCACGAACGTGCCCGACGCCACCGCCGGGTCGGCCCGCACGCGATCCAGCGCCATCGGGATCAGGATGCCGCCGAGCGCGCCGGCCACGAGGTTGCAGACGATGGCGAGCCCGATGACGATTCCGAGGCCCGGGATCTTGAACCAGGCCACCGCGGCGATGCCGGTGATCACGGCGAAGGCGAGGCCGTTGACGAGGCCCACCAGGGCCTCGCGCATCACCACCCGCCAGGCGTTGGAGGAACCGAGCTCGCGCGTCGCCAGCGCCCGCACCGCCACCGTCATGGTCTGGGTCGCGGCATTGCCGCCCTGGCTCGCCACGATCGGCGCGAGCACCGCGAGCGCGACCATCTTCTCCAGCTGGCCCTCGAACAGGCCGAGCACGGAGGACGCCAGGAACGCGGTGGCGAGGTTCACCAGCAGCCAGTTGAAGCGGCCGCGGGCGATGGTGAGGAACGTGTCCGATAGCTCTTCGTCGCTGGTGACACCGCCGAGCGCCTTGAGGTCCTCGTCCGCCTCCTCCTCGATGACGTCGACGACGTCGTCGACGGTGATGACGCCGACGAGGCGGTCCTGGGTGTCGAGCACGGGTGCGGCGACGAGATTGTATTTGCCGAACATGCGCGCCACCTCTTCCTGGTCCTCCAGGACGGAGACGCGGCGGCGATCCTCGTCGGTGAGCTCGGTCAGCGCCACTGGCCGGCGCGTGCGCAGGAGCACGTCGAGCGGCACCGCGCCCTGCCAGTGCTGCTCCTTGTCGACGACGTAGATCTCGTAGAAGCGGTCGGGCAGATCCGGCGTCTCGCGCATGTAGTCGATCGCCTGGCCGACCGTGAAATCCTGGGGCACGGCAATGAACTCGGTCTGCATGCGGCGGCCGGCGGAGTTCTCCGGGTATAGCAGGCTGCGCTCGAGCGCGACGCGCTCCTTGAGCGGCAGCTTCTCCAGGATCTCTTCCTGCTCCTCGGCACCGAGGGTTTCCAAGAGCTCGACCGCATCGTCGGATTCGAGCTCGCGGACGCCCTCGGCGACCGTCTCCGGCGGCAGCTCCTCGAGGATCTCCTCGCGCACGGTCTCGTCGACTTCGTTTAGCGCCGAGAAGTCGAAATCGCGGCCGGTGAGCTCGACCAGGCGGACGCGGTCGTCGGGCTCGAGGGCGCCGATCAGATCGCCGAGATCGGCCTCGTGCAGCTCCGCGACGCAGGCACGCAGCGCCGCGCTGTCGCCGGCCTCGATCGCACGGGCGACCTCCTCGACGAATTCGTGCCTGATATCGCCGTCTTCATTGCGCATCGGCACGTGGTCGAGTACCGAATCCGCAGCGGGTGTGGCAACGTCCAGATGTTCATCCATGGCGCGCCTCGCCGTTTGACAGGTTGGAACCGGTGGTGTGAGCTGAGGCTTCAGGCAATACCCACAAGGCAAAGCCGAGCGCAATGGCAAAGATGCTGCGACTGAGGTGGACCTCGACCATGGCGGGCGCGCTCGCGGCGACCATCGGCGGCACTGCCGCAACCGTCATCGGCGCCGCCGAGACGAAGGCCGCCAAGTGCCCGCGCAAGGACGCGCTCGGCACCTCGCGCGTCCTCAGCGTCGATCCCAAGACCTATCCGCGCGTGGGTCTGAAGAGCTTTCCGCAGACGCTGCCATTGGCCGATCGCGAGGTCGTGCTGACCTTCGACGACGGGCCGAACCCGCCGACGACGTCGAAGGTGCTGGCGGCGCTGGCACAGGAATGCGTGCGCGCGACCTTTTTCCTGATCGGCCAGCACGCCTCCGAACATCCGGACATGGTCAAGCGCATCGCCCGCGAGGGCCACACCGTCGGCCATCACTCCTACTCGCATCCGTTCATGGGGCGTATTCCGTTCGAGAAGGCCATGGCCGACATCGACCGGGGCATTGCCGCAGACGAGATGGCGCTGCACGGGGCCCCGACGACGACACCCTCGACGCCATTCTTCCGCTTTCCCTATTTCGAGTCGACCCAAGCACAGCTCGACCTGCTCCAGTCGCGCGGCATCATTGTGTTCGGGGCCGATTTATGGGCCAGCGACTGGGAGGAGATGACGCCCGAGCAGCAATTGAAGCTCGTCACCGAGCGCCTCGCCGCGAGCGGCAAGGGCATCATCCTCTTCCACGACAACAAGGCGCGCACGGCCGCAATGATGCCGGCGCTTCTACGGTATCTGAGGGAGAACGACTATCGGGTGGTCCACATCGTCCCGGCGGGCACATCACAGAAGAGCGCCGATACGCGCTGATGCCGGAATGTCACGCCCGGGCAAAATGGGGTGATTTGGGGCCAATTAACACTCTGTTCATGCTACCCCGTGAAGATGAGAGCGGCTGCGGCTGAACCGTTTTGAGCCATCTCCGACCTATCTAGGGCGCCAAATTGCATGGGGGCAGACGAGGTTCATGATCGGAAGTAGCGTTGTTTTGCGGACGCGATCGTGGATCGTCCTCTGTCTGGGAATGCTCACCGCCGGTTCGCCGGCCGCGCTCGCGGCGGAGTGTCCCGGCCACCCCGACGCCCTCGGCACCTCCCGCACCCTCGTTGTCGATCCGCGCGAGCATCCGCTGATCGGCACCATGCAGTACCGCGAGACGCTGCCGCTGAAGGACCATGAGGTCGTCCTGACCTTCGACGACGGTCCGATCCCGAAATATTCCAACCAGGTGCTCAAGATCCTCGCCGACGAATGCATCAAGGCGACCTTCTTCATCGTCGGCAACCAGGCCAAGGCCAATCCGGAAGGCGTGCGCAAGCTGGTCGCGGCGGGCCATACCGTCGGCACGCACAGCATGGACCATCCGCTGACCTTCGACCGGATGCCGATCGAGAAGGCCGAGGCGGAGATCAATGGCGGCATCGAATGGACCGCAGCCGCGATGACCGATCCGTCGCAGCTCGCCCCGTTCTTCCGCATTCCCGGGCTGATGCGCGCCGAGGGCATCGAGAACCATCTGATTGCGCGCGGCCTCCAGGTCTGGAGCGCCGACTTCCCGGCCGACGATTGGCGGCACGTGTCGTCCGACCGCGTCTACCAGCTCGCGATCCAGCGGCTGGAGGCCAAGGGCAAGGGCATCCTGCTGCTGCACGACATTCAGGCTCGCACGGTGGCGGCGCTGCCCAAGATCATCCGCGACCTCAAGGCACGCGGCTATCGCATTGTGCATGTGGTGCCCGCCAGTCCCGAGCGGCCGGCGACGCCGACCACGCCGGTCGAATGGCTGATGCATCCGCCATCCGAGACGACGCCGATCGCGCGCTGGCCGCGCGTGCCGCATTTCGTGTTCACGCAGACCAGGACGCTGCCGGCGCCTGCGCTCGCGAACCTCAATGTGCAGGGCGAGCATCAGTCGCTGCTGCCGCGCCGGAGCAAGGGCCAGATCGACCTCGCATCCACCCTGCCCGTCCCGGGTCGCGATCTGTTCGCGATTCCGGAAGGCTCGGTCGAGGTGCTGATGTCGACGACCTCATCGCGGCGCGCCGCGACCCGGCTCGCCATGGCGGCCGAGAGGCCGCATCCGGCCAAGGACAAGGCAGCACAGGGCAGAGGCGCGAAGGGCAAGACGGCCAAGCTGCATGGGCGGCGTACCGCCCAGGCGGCGCCGGCTGCGGCAGATCATGCCGCGCAGCCCGTCGACATCGTACCCAAGAGTACCGCAGCGAAGAGCGCCGCGGCAAATGGCGCGGCCTCCAAGGGCGTGCCGCCCCGTCCGACCCGCGTCGCCAGCCTGAAAAAGCGCGCCTGAGCTGCTATTGCCGCATGATGGCGGCGACGCAGAGCAGCACGATCAGCGCCAGGAAGAACAGGTCCATGTAGGACTTGAGCTCGCCGTCCCGCCGCAGCCGCGCGACGTCGGTGATCACCTGCTTGCGCGCAGTGGTGCTGCCCGAACCGTCGTTGATCGGAGCCTGAAGGCGCTTCGTCTCGGCCTCCAGCTTCTCGATCTTCTGGAAGAAGTAGAACGCCCGCAGCGTCGAGGCCGCGCGCATGGCGGCATAGACCAGCACCAGGATCGCCAGGATCGCGCGGTTCGGATACTTTTCCATGAAGTTCAAGCTGAAATAGACCACCGCCATGAAGGCGAAATTGGTGAGGAAGCGGTAGACGAAACTGAGAAAAACCATGCTGGCTCGAAGCTTGAGGGGGTCGCAACCCTATGGTGTTGCGACGTGCGGGATCGGGACCCAGACCGGAACGGCGAGCCTGGATACGGCCCATCTACGCCAAGTTTGTTTCAACAAAGATACTGCCGCCCCCGCAACTAGCCGCCTTTTAGCCTGACGCGGCCATAAGGCAAGCCGGAGCATGGCCCCCTGGCCTCGCGCGCGCGAACGGCCCGCAACGGCTCAATGGCGATTTGGCCGAAGGCGCGGTAAACTGTGACCGCCACCAGATGTGGGGTTCTTCCGATGTCGAAGAAGGGAATCACGGGCCACGACGACTGGGTTCTGACCGAGGCACTCGCGACCGCCCTGGTCGCGCTGGAGCAGCTCGAACCGAAGCACCAGCCGAATGCGCATATGGAGGACATCCGCAAGCTGCTCGCGAACGGCAAGGAGCCTGCTGCGGTGAGCCTGCATCTCGCGCAGGCCAAATGCCGTCTATTTCCCGAGCTCGACCCGCTGCAGATCTACCGGGAATACGGCATCGGCGAGGAGTATGGCTGAGGCCGCCGGTCGAGCTCAAGGCCCGCCTGCGACCGATCCTGCGATCACCATGACCAGCGCGCCGAGGTCGATCTTGCCGTTGACGGTCAGCTCCTCCGAGCCCTTCGCCTCTCCCGCGCCCTGGACCTTCAGCGATTGCGGCCGGTCGGCAGCCTGACGCTGCAACTCGCTGACGATTGCTTCCTTGAGCTTCTCTTCCAGCATGGGCTCTCTTCCTTCGCGGATCCGCCCAGTCAAGACGGCAGCCCACGCTTCGTTCCCATCACGCAAATCGCGGCGGCAGGCTGTTGTGGATCGTGCAGGCCGCGATGGCCGCGTGGCCGAACGCGACCGAGATCTGGTGCAGGTCGGTGACGACGTCGCCGATGCCGTAGAGCCCGGCGATCGACGTGCGCTGGTGATCGTCGACCTTCAAATGACCGTCCGCAGTGTGGTCGGCGCCCAGCGCCGTCGCGAGCTGGGAGCGAACCTCCGCGCCCATCGCAGGATAGACGATGTCGAATTGCGCGGTACGTCCGTCGGCGAAATCCGCTTCAACGCCGCCGTCCCGCCGCGCCAGGCGCAGCTCGGGCGCGAACACGATTCCGACGCCCGCCTCGGACAGCTCCGACGTTGCGGCCTTCGCGTCGTCCGCGCCGGTCGCAAGCAGCGTCACGTCGCGCGCATAGCCACGCAGGAAGAGCGCCTTTGCGGCGGCACGATCCAGCGGCCCGACGACGCCGATGCGGCGGCCGGTCGCCTCGAAGGCGTCGCAGACCGGGCAATAGCGCAGCAGGCCATCCGCGACGGCGGCGCGCCAATCGTCGAACGGCGGATGGGTATCGACGATCCCGCAGGCGAGAACGACCGTGGCGGCCGCATGCATGCCGCCATTCCAGCTCGCTTCGAAACCGTGTTCGTGACGCTGCAACGCCGTGACCTCGGCTTCCACGCGCGTGACGGCGAGTTCGCCCAGTTGCGCCGACATGCGGGCGATCAGCTCCGCGCCCGAGAGCCCGTGGACGAAGCCCGGGACATTGTGGCTGCGCGGGATCAGCGCGGCGCGGCTGGCGCCGGCATCGACGACGCAGACGCTGCGGCGGAAGCGCCCCAGATAGATCGCAGCCATCAGTCCCGCGGGGCCGCCGCCAATGATCAGGCAATCAAACTGCGCCAGCGTCATTTGGGGTTGGGGTCCGCAAGACCGGCGCCGGGCTCCTCGAGGCGGCCGCTGCGCGCCAGCCGGACCGCGTTGCCGAGCGCACGCGCCGCATTCCGCACCTCCTGCTGGAATTCGCGGTCCTCGTCGAGCTCGCGATGGGATGTGGCGTATGGCTCGCCATAGCCGACATAACCGTCGAGCTCGGCGTAGCGGCCTGCCGAGATCAGCTGCATGTCGGTCAGCCAGTCCGACAAGGCCCGGCGCACGCCCTCGGCGCCGACCGCATCGCCGTGAACGACAAGGCCGAAATGGCGGCCGGCGAGATGGCGCGGATAGGGCCAGCCCTTCATCTCGATGGCCTTCGCCTCCGCGGCGTTCTTGCCGTGGGTCGAGGTCGGATCGGGATTGCCGCCGTCGGCGCAAACCATCCGGTCCATCATCGCCTTGAGCCCGGCGGGCACGTGATACCAGTTCACGGGTGCCACGATCAGAATGCCGTGGGCCGCAACCCAGAGCGGATAGATCTCGTTCATCCAGTCGTGGGTCTGGCCCAGCGAGTAGTTCGGATAGCAGCTGCACGGCCAGTGGCACAGCGGCATGGCGGTGCCGACGCAGGACTTGCAGGGATGAATGGTCTTGCCGAATTCCGAGGCGAGGCGCGACAGATCGAGGATGTCGACAATAAATCCCATCTCGATGAAGACGGGCTCGGCCAGCTTGACCAGTCGCCAGGTCTTGGACATCTCGCCGGGACAGGTGTGCTCGCTGCGGGCCGAGCCGTTGATGATCAGGATGCGCGGCGTCTCGTCGGCATCGTCGTGGCGACGCTGCGCCTCCAGGATTTTTGCGCGCGCATCGAGCCAGTCGACGGCGAGATCGTAGTCCGGGTCGGAAAAGCCTGCGCCGGCCTTCCGCGTCAACGGTGCCTTGCGCGAATGGCTGTAGGCATCCCAGGCCGCCGCAGTGATGGCGTCGAGCTCACGCCCGAGCGGAGCAAAGGCGGGATCGACGAACTGGCGCTTGTAGCGCTGCGCGAACTCTTCGCGCGACAGCTTGACGGGCGGCATCCCCTTGCGAATGTCGGCATCCGTCATGCTGGCTCCTGGCGAGGTCGGTGTCCTCCGACCAACCCAGCGCCGAGCGCGCGGTTCCCAAGCTTTAGTGGCGAGCAAGCTCCTGCGGTGCATCGAACTTGGCGATCCTTTGATCGAGCCGCCACAGCTCGATACGATGCACGAGCACGAGCGCGGCGGCTTCGCGCTTGGCCTGTTCGTCATTGTCGCAGACGAGGTTGATGCATCCGAACACATGTCCGTCCGGATCGATCTGGAACGCGCGGTAGTGCTTGAAGCTTCCCGTCATGACGGTCCTCGTCGCGGCAACACGGGTGTGCTCAGCCAGTCTGTAAGGTTCGAGGTCATTTCGTTCTGCTTGGCGCGCTGCAGCAGCATCTCGCGCTCCCTACCGGGCGGCAGGCTGCTTGCGCGCTCGCGGGCCTTCTCGGCGAAGGCAGCAAGCCGCTCCTGGAGCGACTGAGTCTGTTTCCTGCGATTACGTTTGGCGGTCATGGGACTCACGCATGATGCGGGGGAAATTGGCCCCGGCGGGGGATCAGGCGCCGGGGCCCAAGTTCTCTAGTGTCTCAAGTCACTTGCCGGTCGGGGCGGCCCAGCCCGGCAATGCTGGTAGCTTCCGCCGCAATTCGCGGTTCCAGCATTTCAATAAGTTAACGCTGCGCGATTTTGCGCAAAGCACAACCGCAGCGTCCGATCGATCCGGGCTGCGCCGGAACCGAAATGCTGATTCGTATGTTCAAGAACGACTTGAAGGAGATCATCATGGCAAAAGCAGCATGGAAGCGGCCGGGCTCGCCGATTGGCCGCAAAGGACCACGCAAGGCAAATCCCGCTTACAAGCGCCGCGCACGCGAGCCGTGGACGCCTGCGGATGTGAGCAAGTTGAAGCAGCTTGCGAAAGGCAACACGCCAACCGGCGTGATGAGCATCAAGCTTCAGCGCCCTGTCGCGGCCATTCGCAGCAAGGCGCAGCGCGAAGGAATTTCGCTGCGGCCCGCCAATCGCTCGCCCTACAACCGGCGAACCAAAGCCGCGAAGCGGCGTTGATTCCCCGCACCGCCGGGTGACAACCGGACGCAACGGGGAACGATGGACGTGGCGCTCATTTTTCCGGTTTCTGCCCACGATATCAGCGCATCGGTACGCGCCGACATCTAACCCGTTCCCGGCGCGTGCAGCCCTGCCAGGCTGCAGGCGCTGCGCCCGTCAATTCGGCGGCTGCAGGCCCGGTGAGCGCAGCCATTCGCTCATTTGAGACCCCGTTTCCGCCTGTCGCGCCTTGCGCAACATTTCATCGCGCGCCGCGCCGGGCGGCAGCAATTTGGCCTCTTCGCGCAACCGCTCCGCTTCGGCTGCCAGCCGGGTCTCCAAGGTATCCTCGTGTTTGATCCGACGCCGCATCATCGTCATGGGCGTATCCCTGTAGTCAGCGGAACGCGCCACTGCGTTCATATGGTGATAATGCCAGGCAAAGTCGCGCTGACCTGCATCTAACGTTCTGGAACCGAAACGGTTGCCCGCGCTGCCCAAAAAATCTGCTTGGAGCCTTAAGTGACTGAGGAAACATCATTCCTCGGAGACGCCAACTGCGCCAAACGCGGGTTAATTGTCCTCATTCTCGCGGCAAGCCTTGATTTCCGTACGAAGCATGGCGCTCTCAAACACGGCCAGGCGCATCTCGGCCACGATTCGATCGCGATGCTCCATGAGCAGCCGACGCTCCTCCCGCAGAGCGTGGTTGGCATCGATCGCGCAAGAGGCGCGAAGAAAGAGGGCGTCGCGCATGGTCGCATGGTCCATGGTCGCATGGTAGCCACGTGTCCAAGCCGCGCATTTACCTAGGTTACTCAAAATGAGTAATTGCGCAGATGTGCACACTTTCATTAGGTCGAAAGTTGCGCGACCTCATGGATCGAAGATGGGTGCACGACCGCTCGCTGGGTCGTGCCTCGCCAAGGACTCGGCAAGCTGCTGTTCCATTTCATAGCGGGCCCACCGGAGCTGCCGCCTGACTTCGGCATTGATAGCCCGCAGGCGAATGCTCTCTTCGATGGCTCGATCGGCACGTGCCAGGAGTTGCCGAGTTTCCAGACCAAGATGATCACCATCCATGGCCGCGCTCCTCATCATGCAGGCGGGAGCGCGCGATCTCTCAGCCACCGGCGCCTACGGACAGGCCTTGGCCGGTGATACCGGTAGACTAGCTCAGGTAAGTCGCTGTTCCTAGTGTGCAGACGGCCGACGGCGGCTTTTCATCCGCGCTCTCGACCACCGCGATAGACTTGCAGATAACCCGGCGAGAACAGAGCCACATCTTTGAGCGCGTCGAGATTCTTGATGACCAGGGTACGGTCGCGCAGCACGATCAGTCCTGATGCGCGCAGTTCCTGAAGTGTGCGATTGAGATGGACCACCGAGAGGCCGGTGGCGTCGGCAAGATCCGTCTGCGTCACGGGCATTGCGCAGCTGTTGCCGTCGACCATGCCGACGGGACGCAACCGCTCGAAGATCTCGCAGAACAGATGCGCCACGCGCTCGAGCGCGACGCGACGGCCGAGATTGACGGCCCATTCGCGCTGAACCGCGTTGTTGACGAGCGTCTCGCAAAGGAATGCTTCGGCAAGCGAACGGTCGGCCGCCAGCAGGCTATCGAAGCGCGCGCGCTTGACCTCGGCGTAAACGACCGGGGTCAACGTACCGATGGTGTGATCCATGGTCGAGAGCAGGAATACATGAGCGTCGCAGCTTTCGCCGGGAAAGATGAAGTTAACGATCTGGCGCCGGCCATCCTCGAGCATCTTATAGCGGCAGAGCCAGCCCGACAGCACGATGCGGACACTGTCGACGGTGTCTCCCTCGGAGATCAGGTCCTCGTTTGCTCCAGCGTGCTGCACCCCTTCGAGCATCGCATATTCAAGTGACGCGCGAGCCTCCGACGAAAGCGGCCTCAGCGCATTCAACCGGCGAATGGCCGGGTCCAAAACGCTGCGGTCGGCGATCGACAAGGACATCACTCAGCCACAGGGGGAGTGTGGAAGGAGCCCTTGGTCACTGGGATCATGATCGTGCATTGCAGCCCCCCCGAATGGAAGGTCAGCGTGGTCTGGCCCTTCAGCTCGAACGCCAGTGTACGCTCGAGAAGCTCGGTTCCGAAACCTTTCCGCAGCGGCGGCGGCACCTGCGGCCCCCCACGCTCCCGCCATTCGACCGTCAATTGTGCGGGTTCCGTGCTTTCGTCGATGCGCCAGGACACGTCTATGCGGCCTGACGGCTGACTCAGCGCTCCGTATTTCAGCGCGTTGGTCGCGAGTTCGTGAATGGCTAGAGCGAACGTTTCGGCGGCCTTGGGCTGGAAGCGGACCTTCGGGCCCGAAACGCGCATCTGCTCGCCTTCGCGGGCGTTGTAGGCGAGCAGTTCCTCCACTACCAGGTATTCGAGATCGACACCGCCCTCGGGATCCCGCGTCACCAGTCCCTGGGTCCGGGCGAAGGCGTTGAGCCGTCCGTCCAGATGGGAGGCGTATTCCTCCACGGTGGTGCTCGTCTCCGCCGAACGGCGGGCGATCGAACGCACGACACCAAGCGTATTGCGGACGCGATGCTGCAATTCGGCCAGCAGCAGGCGCTGCCGCTCCTCGGCGCGGGTAATCTCCGTAACATCGATGAACGTGATGACGACGCCTGCGATGAAATTGTCGACGCTGCGGTACGGCAAGACGCGCGCGATATATCTCTTGCGGTCATCCGGCGCGGTCAGCTCGCGCTCGGCGCTGGCCAGGGTGCGCAGCACGCGGCGGACATCGTCGTAGAGCGCCTCGATCGGAACGCGCGCCTTGATGTGAGATATCGGGCGGCCAGCATCGGTTTCCACCAGGTGCAAGACTTGCGTGATAGCCGGGGTGAAAGTCATCACCCGTAAATCGTTGTCGAGAAACACGGTCGCGATCTGCGTGCTTTCGAGGAAATTCTTCAGATCGCTGGTGGCGCGCGTCAATTCCTGGACGCGGTGCGCCAGCTCGCCATTGACCGTCGTCAGCTCTTCGTTGACCGACTGCAACTCTTCGCGTGAAGTCTCGAGCTCCTCGTTGGCGGACTGAAGCTCTTCGTTGAGCGATTGGTATTCCTCGTTGGAGGATTTCAGCTCTTCGTTGGTACTTTCGAGCTCCTCGATGGTCGCCTGGAGGCGCTCACGTGTTGCGCGCAGCTCGCTTTCGAGGCGCTCGACATGCTCGGTGCGAATGAGGGCGTTGGACTTGCCCTGGTCGTCCCTGATCGGTTGGGCCGGTCCGTCCTTGAACAAAACGACGAAGTTCCGGTGACCGCCGGCGTCGTCCTGAATGGGCTCCACCGTGATGCTCACAAGGATGCGGTGCCCGTTCACGCCGAGGTGCACCTGCTCGGCATTGACAGGCTCGTTGGTTTCCGCCGCGCGGCCGAGCGCGGTCCGCAGCTCGAGGCGGAGATCGCGATGCACGAGCTGAAGCAGATCGAGCCTAGCGGCGCCGGCGGTTGGCTCGATGTACCGACCGGTACGTCCCGAAAAGTGCAAGATCTGGAAACTCTCGTCGGTGATGACGTAAGCCGGGGCATATCGGTCCGCGATCCGTTGCGCGCGCCGCTCCAGGCCGACGTCAGGGCTGAGCGAGCGCACCGGCGGCACGTCGACCGTCGCCCTGCTCGCAGCGGTCGTGATCGGAAACTCGGGAGGCAGCCGCGTTCCGGTATCGAGTTTCCTGAAGATGCGCGCACGGCGGTCGATTGGCACGAACAGCTTTGGATGCCGCGTCACATTCTCCGAATTTCCGAGGAACAGATAGCGGTCGGGCAACAGCGCGAAGTGAAACAGCGGAATGACGCGGTTCTGAAGCTCCGCGTTGAGATAGATCAGCAGATTGCGGCACGAAACCAGGTCCAGCCTGGAGAACGGCGCGTCCTTGATGACGTTGTGCTGGGAGAAGATGCACATCTCGCGCAGCTCCTTGACCACGCAATAGGTGTCCCCCTCCCGCACGAACCAGCGCGCCAGGCGCTCGCTCGTCATGTCGGCCTCGATGGAGGTGCGGTAGCGGCCGACGCGTGCGGCGGCGAGCGCCCGACCGTCGATATCTGTGGCGAAGATCTGCACCTGCGGCGTGGAGTCCATCCGTGCCATGTGCTCGCGCAGCAGGATGGCGATCGAATAGGCCTCCTCGCCGGTGGCGCAACCGAGCACCCAGACGCGAACCTGCTGAGCGGCATCCCTGCCCTCGAAGATCTTTGGAATGATCTGGGTCTCCAGAACCTCGAATTCGCGCTTGTCGCGGAAGAACTCGGTGACGCCGATCAGGAGATCATTGAAGAGGTGTTGCGCCTCATCCTTGTCGTTGCGCAGGAAATCCACGTAGGCGGGGATGTCCTCGATCTGGACGACCTGCATGCGCCTTTGCACCCGGCGCAGGAAGGTATTTTGCTTGTAGCCGTGAAAATCGTTGCCGGTCTTGTTACGCAGGATGTCGGCTATCCGCGAGAGCGTGTCGCAGCGGCGGCGAGCACCTCGTCGAACCCCTGCTTTTCCTCCAGACGACGCAGATGGCGAGCATAGACATGGATGTGCTCGGGAATCTCCTCGGCCGGCAACACATAGTCGGCGATCGCCGCCGCCGTGTTGGCATCCTTGAGAGGGGCCGATTTCTCGCTGGCGACCCTTTCAGCGATGGCAAGACCGCCGTGATCTTTCAGCGTCGCAGTACCCAGCGTGCCGTCGCCGCCGGTCCCGCACAAAATCACACCGATGGATTTCTCGGCGTGCTCCTCCGCCAATGATACCAGGAAGCTGTCAATCGTGGCTCGCTCGCCCGGTGCCTGCTCGGCCTTGCGGATCGCGAAACGGCCGCCCTGGATCGTGGTAATCATCGCCGGCGGGCACAGATAGATGTTCCGGCCTTCGATCGGTTGGCCGTGGCCGGGGTCGGACAACCTGCCGCCGTTCGAGCCTTGCACGATCTGACGCAGCTGAGCCTCATCGAACGCCTCGTGGTGCTGAAGCGCCAGCACGATCGCCTGGTCGTCGCTCAAGGTCATCTTGGCAAAGAAACGCTCGATGCTCTCCAGAGCGGCCGGTGAGGCGCCGACGCCGATCACGAGCGGGGACTTGGTCTGGCGCTCTCCTTCCGCCGCTTGCTCGCCGACTTCAGTCATGGACCTGGTAGCTCTCTCTCACTGGCCGGCACCAACGGGCGCCCGATCCTTGCAGATAACAGAAATTAGCTCGATCCCAACAGTTGAAAGACAATAATGCCCATAGAGCTTCCTTCGATCTTTCGCGTGTCTCAGCCCGGGGGAGCCGCGCGGCATCTCGGCCAGCTAGGCGACGAGCGGCTTTGAACGCGGGGACCATCAACCAGCTTCGGGCTGTACTGCAGCCACCTGCCGTTGCAGATACGCGATGCGCTGCGCGATCAGAACGCGGTGGCGCTCCCACTCGGCGAGGTTCTGCTTGAACACGTCGACCAGCCGTTCCGCCTCGCGGGTATCATGACCGCCGGCGCGAAGGTCGCGCACACGATCCTCCTGCTTGCGGATGCGCTGCGAGCCCTCTTCGATGTCCCGGTCGGCCTTGACCAAAAGGTGCTGCTCGACACCGAGCTGTTGGGCTTGTTCGGAGATGGCCATGGCAGTCCCCTCACGTCTCCCGCTTGCGGCTGGGAGCATCGAGCGATTGTAGCACCACCCGCCGGATCATATCGGCATATTCGCGATATTCGGCCGCCCTCGCCTGGTACATCTCGGCGACCGCGGACCGGCCGCTGCGCCGGCCATCGGCAGCCATGCGCTGGACCAGCTCTGCCCGTTCCTCGATGATGCGCAAGGCGACACGCAAGGCCTCGTCGACGCGTCCCTCCTGCTCCTTGGCGAGCGTATCGACCGTGAATCCATGGCCAACCTGGCAACGGAAGCGCATCGGACGCGACTCCTTCACCTCGGACAGAACGCCCCCGCACGCCGGACAGGTCAGCGCGACAGGATCGGCAAATGCGAGCAGCTTGTCGCTGCCAATCCGGTCGCCGGCCGCAATCTCGACCTCCAGCCTGATCTCCGGGGGGATCGGCAGCGGCGCTCCGGCCTGCTCCCGGGCGAGCTCGGACAGGACGTCACCCATACTGGCGCCGGGAACGCAGAGGTCGACGGTGGTCTCCTCCATCGCGCGCCGCGGCATCTCGTCGGAGACGGCATCCGTGGGGTCCTGGACCACCGCCATCCCGCCGCAGCGTTTGATGGCGTTGAGACCCGCCGCGCCGTCGGACAACAGGCCGCTCAGGAGCACGCCAATCACCCGCGGCCCGTAAGCGATGGCTGCGGAACGAAATAGGGCGTCGATGGCCGGCCGCACCAGGTTCTCGCGCGGACCGCGCCCGAGCAACACCCGATCCCTGGACAGCAGCAAATGGTGGTCCGGCGCGGCTAAATAGATCTGCCCCGGCTCGATCTCCATGCCGTTTTCGGCCTGGCGGACCGGAAGCGGGCCGGCGCTCCTGGCGACCGTTGACAGAATGCCGATGCCCTGCGCCGGAATGTGCAGAACGATGAAGACGGCTGCGGGCAAATCCGGCGGCAAGCGGCTCAGGATCTGCTTTAGTGGCTGGGTCGCTCCTGCCGAGCCGCCGATCACGATGATGTCGCGGTTGCTCATGGAACCTGTTTTCGACTTGATCGTTTCGGATCAAGGCGGGGCCCCGTTTTATGTTCCTACGGGGCCGAACCGAAGGCTGAGGCATCATAACGATGTTGCGCACAACATCCGGTCAGCCTGCGCCTTTCACCGGGCGCAGGGTTCTCGTGGTCGAGGACGAGTATTTCCTCGCCGACGACATCAGCGAGGCATTCGAGGCGCTGGGTGCCGAGGTGGCAGGTCCTGCCGGGCACATCGAGGATGCATTCAAGCTCCTGCGTGACGGCAGCACGCTGGATGCGGCGGTCCTGGACGTGAACATTCACAGCGAGAGGATCTTTCCGGTCGCTCGCGAACTGAGGGCGCGCAACGTGCCGTTCGTGTTCACCACGGGTTACGAAAGGGTCACCGTCGGACCGGAATTTCAGGATGTACCGCTTTTTGAAAAACCGATCGATCTTGCCAAGATGGCGCGTCAGCTCGCGGCGCTGCTCGTCGAGCCTGGAAGCTGACGACCGATCGACGACGATCAGAACAGATGCGCGAATGCGAGCCAGGCGGTCACCGCCAGGCAAAGGATGACTGCCGCATAGGGCAGAGCGATCCGCAAGGCTGCCTCCTGCCCCATCAGCTCAGCATCATCCAGATGATCGCGGCCATCATCACCAGGAAACCTGTAATAGCGGTCGCCACAAAGGCTATTTCAACGCGGTCCATCGCCATTACAGCCCCGTCCTGACGGATGCAATCTGGCCTGACGGCGAACTCAGCGCATTAGGCTATGTGAATCAGCCGCCGCGCCTTGTCCAGCGTTTCGTTGGGCGGCTGTTGGTCGCGGGGCTTGCGGCGAACTTCAGCTCACGACCTTGCCGTACCCGGCTCGGCCATCTTGCGATGCTGCTTGGCCAGCATCTCGTTCGGCGTGACATTGGCGACCGTGGTCTGGATCTTGTTCTTCAGCCCGGTGACGATGTCGGCCTCCCCGCGCAGCATGGCGTCGAAGCCGGCCTTGGCGACGTCGTAGGCGCCGTCCTTCTTCTCGGTGCCGACCTTGGTGTCCATCATGTCGGCGCGGCGGAAGAACTCGGTCTCGGTCGCACCCGGCATCAGGCATGTCACCGTGACGCCGCTATCGCGCAGCTCCTCGCGCAGCGCAAACGAAAATGAATCGAGGAACGCCTTGCTGGCGTTGTAGGCGGCCTGGAAACTGCCGGGCATGAAGCCGGCGATCGAGCCGGTGATCAGGATGCGGCCGGCATTGCGGCGGAGCATCTCGTTGCCGACGCGGTGGATCAGGTACAGCGTGCCGGTGATGTTGGTGTCGATGAGGTGTTTCACCCTGGCAAAGTCCTGGTCGAGGAAAGCCTTGCCGAGGCCGATTCCGGCATTGGCCAGCAGCGCTTTGATCGGGCGCTCACCGACCGCAGCGCACAGCTTGTCGACGCCTTCCGTAGTGGAAAGATCGGTCTCGACCGGCTCGACGCTGCCGCCAAGCCGGCGCAGATCGACAGCCACCCGTTCGATCTGCGGCTCGTCCGCCGCGATGACGAGGTTGAACCCGGCCTGCGCGCAGCACCTTGCGAGTTCCAGACCGATACCGGTTGAGGCGCCTGTGACGACGGCGAGTTGATTGGCGGGCATGCGGCAAATCCTTGTGATTGAGCCCTTTGGAATGAGGTGATCACGCTCAATCGCTGCCCTGCTCTCTCGTTCCTATTTGCGCAGTGCGAAGAATTTGCACGCGGCGATAGCAACCATCGTTCGTGCCTGGACTTAGATGGCACGTGGCTCAACCGGGAGGACGACGATGAAGGCGCTGGTCTGGCACGGCAAGGAGGACATCCGGTGCGACACCGTCACCGATCCGGAGATCCAGGATCCGCGTGATGCCATCATCAAGGTGACGAGCTGCGCCATCTGCGGCTCAGACCTGCACCTCTTTCACAATTTCATTCCAGGCATGTTGCCCGGCGACATCATGGGCCACGAGACCATGGGCGAAGTGGTCGAGGTCGGCTCGGGCGTCAACGGCAAACTGAAAAAGGGCGACCGCGTCGTCGTGCCGTTCACGATCATTTGCGGTGAATGCGACCAGTGCAAGCGCGGCAATTTCTCTGTTTGTGAGACCACCAACCGCAAGCGTCATCTGGCCGACAAGGTGTTCGGGCATACGACGGCAGGCCTGTTCGGCTACACCCATCTGACCGGCGGCTATCCCGGCGGCCAGGCCGAATATCTCCGCGTGCCCTTTGCCGACGCCACCCACATCAAGGTGCCCCCGGGCATTCCCGACGAGCAATTGCTTTTCCTCAGCGACATCTTCCCGACCGGCTGGCAGGCCGCCGTGCAATGTGACATCGAGCCGACCGACACTGTCGCGATCTGGGGCTGCGGTCCGGTCGGGCAGATGGCGATCCGCAGCGCCATCCTGCTCGGCGCCAACCAGGTGATCGCGATCGATTGCCTGCCGGAGCGGCTCAGCATGGCCGAGGCCGGCGGCGCCACCACGATCAATTTCGAGACCGAGAGCGTGGTGCAACGGCTTCAGGAGCTGACCGACGGCAAGGGCCCGGAAAAATGCATCGATTGCGTCGGCATGGAATCGCATGTGATGCCGTCGCTGCCCGACACCCTGCTCGACCGTGCCAAGCAGATGGTGATGGCCGAGAGCGACCGGCCCCACGTGCTGCGCGAGATGATCTATGTCTGCCGTCCCGGCGGCATCATCTCGGTGGCAGGCGTCTACAGCGGCCTGTCCGACATGCTCCCGATGGGCGCCTTCATGAACAAGGGCCTGACGATGCGGACCGGCCAGACCCACGTCAACCGCTGGACCGACGACCTTCTCCGCCGCATCGAAGAGGGCGAGATCGATCCGTCCTTCGTCATCACCCACACCGTCCCGCTCACCCAGGGACCGGAGATGTACCAGGTGTTTCGCGACAAACGCGATTCCTGCGTCAAGGTCGTGCTGAAGCCCTGAAGGAGCAAGCCATGTTTCATTTCTCCAACATCGTGCGCACCAAGGGCGACCCCAAGATCGTCGAGGGCGGACCGAGCCTGAAGCGGCCTGCGGACCAGCTCGCGCGCGCGCTCGGCTGGTTCAGCATCGGTCTTGGCGTGGTCGAATTGCTCGCGCCGAGGCGCGTCACGCATACGCTGGGCATGGAAGGCCATGAGACGCTGGTCCGCGCCTTCGGCCTGCGGGAGATCATGGCCGGGATCATGACGCTGTCGGTCGAGAAGAATGCCGGCCTGTGGGCCCGCGTCGGCGGCGACGGCCTCGATGCCGCCGCGCTGCTGTCCGGGCTGACGGCGGACAATCCCAAGAAGGGCAACATCGCGCTGGCATTGCTGATGGTCGGCGGCATCGCCGTGCTCGACTACCGCGCCGCCCAGGACACCAAGCCGCGCCGCCCGCCGCGCGATGCACGGCGCAAGCTCTATCCGAACCGCAGCGGCTTTCCCAAGGGCATCGAGAGCGCCCGAACTGCGGCAAGGCAGATCGCGGCCCATGCCAAGACACATGCCGAGACAAACGAGGTGAAGCAAGGTGATGAGCGTCGAGTCCCGTGACGAAGCTGTGTGGTGGGAATCCGCCGTCATCTACGAGATCGCGCTGATCTCATTTCAGGACTCGAACGGCGACGGCAAGGGCGACCTTGCCGGATTGATGTCACGCATCGACTATTTGAAATGGCTCGGCGTCGACGCGGTGTGGCTGACGCCGATCTACAAAAGCCCCTTCCGCGACCTCGGTTACGACATCTCCGACTATTGTTCGATCGATCCCGCCTTCGGCAGCCTCGAGGAGTTCGATCGCGTGCTCGAAGCGCTGCACGCTGCGGGCATCCGGCTTATCCTCGACCTCGTCCCCAATCACACCGCGAACGATCATGCATGGTTCGTCGAGAGCGCAAGCTCGCGCAACAGCGCGAAAGCCGATTGGTACGTCTGGGCTGATCCGGCCGAGAACGGCGGGCCGCCCAACAACTGGCTGAGCCGGTTCGGCGGCAGCGGCTGGGAATGGTGCGAGGCGCGCCGGCAATATTACTATCATTCCTTTCTGGTGGAGCAGCCCGACCTCAACTGGCGCAACCCGCAAGTGCGCGCCGCGGTCGCCGATTCCATGCGGTTCTGGCTCGACCGCGGGGTCGACGGCTTTCGCGTCGACGCCAGTGCGGTCCTGATCAAGGACCGGCTCTTGCGCGACAATCCGTCGAACCCCAACGCAGAGGGCAAGCCGCCGCCGCAGCGGCACACACCCGTGTTCACCGATGACCGGCCCGAGACGATGGATTGCATCGAGTTCATCCGTGAGGTGATCGACGCCTATCCTGGAAGGATGTTGTGCGGCGAGGTCCAGGGTAAGACCGATCGCATCGGCCACTTCTACGGCAATGACCGGCCGCGCCTGCATCTGCCGCTCAACTTCGCCCTGCTCGATTCCAAATGGGACGCCCTCTCGCTGCAGGCCACGATCGACGCCTATTTCAACGCCATCCCCGACGATGGCTGGCCGGTTTGGGTCATCGGCGGCCATGATAAGCAACGGATCGCGAGCAAGATCGGCGAGGCGCAGATGCGCGTGCTGGCGATGCTGCTGATGACGCTGCGGGGAACGCCGTTCTTCTTCATGGGCGACGAGATCGGCCGCAAGCGTGTGCCGATCCCGCCTGGCCGCGTCCGCGATCCCTTCGAGAAGCTCGTGCCCGGCTACGGCCTGTGCCGCGATCCCGAACGCGCACCGATGCGGTGGGATGACAGCCCCGACGGCGGCTTCACGGCGGGCCACCCATGGCTGCCGCTCGAGCCGCCCGATGGTGCGGCCAATGTCGCCGCACAGCAGCGCGGCGAACGCTCGATCCTCGCTCTGTTTCGTGCGCTGATGACGCTGCGGCGCGAGCATGCCGGCCTGCAACGGGGCGGCTACGAACCGTTGCGGTCGCAGAACGATGTCCTGGCGTACAAGCGGAAGGATGGCCGTAACGAAATCCTGGTCGCGCTCAATCTCGCGGCCGAACCGCGGAAATTCCATTGGCAAGGTCGCGGCCGTCTTTTGATGTCGACGCATTTGGATCGGCCTCCCGAGCCGGTGCCGGATGCGTCCATCCTGCTCCGGGGCAACGAAGGCGTGATCATCGCGCTCGAGCCTCGGTGACGTCAGGAGGAACCATCCGCGTCGCGAAGAGTCTGAACAACGCTTCCGGCGTCTCCCCCCGCCGCCGGAAGCAATTTGCAAGACCGCAGCCCCGGCGCCCACGCCCCTTCAGGCGCCGGGGTAGCGGCGTGAGCCACGGCAGGACATATCGGAGGCAGCTCATGGGCAAGACCAAAGGTCTGCAGCAGCGGATCGCCGGCAAGACCAAGCAGGCCGTCGGCGAGATCATCGGCGACCAGGATCTGCACGATGACGGCAAGGCGCAGGCCGAGCGCGGGCGCGACGAACAGGACAAGCCGAGCGAACTCAATCCGCTGAAGAAGCTCAAGCAGCTGACGTGAACGCGGAGCCGCGACCAGCACTCACGAGTGAGGCGCGGCGCACCACTGGCGAGCGGCGGCGTTCGCGCTGGATTGCCGCGGCCGCACTCGGCCTGATCAGCAGCACTTTTTCGACCATCGTCAGCCAGCTCTTCGCTGCCCGCATCGGCCGCGATGCGGCGGTCGACTGGATGACCGTCGCCGCAATTCCTGCGCGCGACTGGGCGATCAGCTCCGAGCCATCCTGGAGCGCGATCCTGGCCGGGATCGCCTTTCACCAATGGGCCGATTTTTCCTGGGCGTTGGTTTTCTTCGGCGTGCTCGGACGCTGGACGGCCGACTTGCGGCCGATGACGATCCTGCTGCTGGCGCTGCCTTGGGCCGTGTTCTCCTCGGGCATGGAATGGTTCGTGCTGGTGCCGCTGTTTCCATTCTGGCAACCGCTGTTCACGCTGCAACAACCCTACTGGATCGGGCTGCTGGTCCACGGCTCCTCGGCCGTGATGTATCCCCTGTTCGCGCGCCTGCGCTGGCGACGCGGGCTTGCGCCGGCGCGCGACGTGCGCTTCACCAACATGTGGACGACCGGCGCGTTGGCCGTGATTGCGCTACTTGGGGCGGTCGCATTGTTCGGCGGTCATGGCTACGAGCTGCCGTGGATGGGCCGCGACAGGGATCAAGACCAGGCCTACATCCGTCACATGACAACGCATCATGCCCAGGGCATCGAGCTGGCGCGGACGGCTGCCGAGCGCGCGCAGGATCCGCATCTGCGCAAGCTCGCAATGCTGATGGTCGCGAGCCAGACCGGAGAGAACCGGATCTTCGAGAATTGGTGGCTGAGCTGGTTCGACACGGAGATGCCCGATTGCAGCACCGAGGAGCGGGCGGCGATGCCGGGCTTCCTGACGCCGGCCGAGATGCGCCAGGTCAAGACCGCGCCACCGGACCAGTTCGACATGCTGTTCGTCGAGGCGATGAGTCGGCATCACCGCGGTGCGGTCAGGATGGCCGACCAGATGTGGCACAGCCGCGGCGACCCTCGGCTGCGCATCATGGCGCACGCCATCCGCCACGAGCAGCAGGGCGAGATCGCGCTGATGCACGGCACGCGCGGCCTCGCCGCCGTGACCACAGGCGTCCGCAACATGCTCGGCGACAACGTCAATTGAACGTGAGGATCTTGTATCGGCAAGCGGCCTGCTGCCTCGCCGATACTCCAGACGAACCTATCAAACGTTAATGCTTTCCGCCGTCGTTATAGGCCACACTTGGAGCCGATGGGGGCCGTCGGAGATCAAATGCAGGCAGGATTTGCTTTCTCGAGGCTGGCCGACCGCCTGACGAGCCTCGTCGAACTGACCCCGGAACATCTCGATCTGCTGGCGGACATGCCGAGCAGCATCGCGCATTTCGGCGGGCATCAGACCATCCTGCGGCACGGCGATGAGGCAACGCAATGCTGCCTGGTGCTCCAGGGATATCTGTCCTGGCAGAATGACGAAAGCGCAGATGGCCAGATCACCGCGATCTGCGTGCCCGGCGACATCGCCAACCTGCAAAGCCTGTATCGCCCACGCATCGAGGGCAATCTGACCGCGCTCGGCTCCGCAATCGTCGCGCTCGTACCGCACCGCTTCTTTCGCGAGCTCGCGGCGCGTTCTCCGGCGATGTCGCACGCCCTGCTGTTGATGCTGCTTGCCGATCACGCCATTCAGCGCAACTGGACGGTCAATCTCGGCAGCCGGGACGCGTTGACGCGCGTGGCGCATCTGCTCTGCGAGATCACGGTGCGGCTGCAAACCGTCGGGCTTGCCCGGGATTTCAGGTTGTCCTCGCCCTTCACCCAGTCCGACCTCGCCGCAGCCTGCAGCATCTCCCCGGTCCATGCCAACCGCACCATCCAGGAGCTGCGCCGCTGCCATCTGCTGCAATGGCAGGGCAAGACCTTGACCATCGCGGACTGGCCGGGGCTGGTCCGGCTCGCCGGCTTCGACCCAACCTACCTGAGCATGCGGTCCGGCGCGGACGATGCTCGGCCGCCGCATGCGAGACCGGTGGCGGCAGACGTCGCGGTTGCTTGATCCGCCTCGTGGGACGCGAGGACCTTGCGCGGCTCAATGACGTCGGGAGCCTACTCCCGCCAGACCTCGGCCAGCTCTTCTGCTGTCACCAGGTCGACCTGGCCGTGGAAGCGGGTGCGGTACATCGTCATGAGCGCATCGTGGCCGACGTCGGACGAGCTGCACAGCGCGTCCTCGATGATGACGATCCTGAAGCCGAGATCGACGGCGCTCAGGACCGTCGAGAGCACGCAGACGTCCGTCTCCGCGCCCGATATCACGACGGTGCCGACGTTCTTCTCGACCAGCAGACTCGCAAGACCGGGATTGCTGAACGCGGAATAGGCCGGCTTGTCGATCATTGCCGCCGGCGGAACGAAACGTGCCAAGGCCGGCACGAGCTCCAGAGCCGATGACGGCAGATGCCTGCGCGTCGCCTGGCGCCAGCGGCGGAAATAACTCTGCCACTGCCCCGGGCGATCCTCGGGATTCTGCGGGGTGATGAAGCGTGTGAAGATCGTTCTCTCCGCATGGCGCGCAACGACCGAGACGATCGTCGGCAGCACCCGCTCCATCCAGGGCGTCGCCCAAAGGCCATCGGGGGCGAAAATGTTCTGCATGTCGATGCACAAGTGAACGGCGCCGCGGATCTCGGCAACATCGGCCATAGCGTCCCTCATCGTCCTCCACCTTCAAGCGCATTCGGCGACCAGTTGCGAATGCGGCGCGAGGGCTTTGGTTCCGAATCGCGGCGTGCAGCGCGAACCCCGCCCAGAAAAGCTACAAAATGAAGGTGGTGCGCTCGGAGGGCGGTCGCATTTTCTGTGATTTCAATGAGTTATCGAGGACTATCAATGCATAAGGGGCATTTCAAGTCTAAGAATATCTTTCAGGAAGGCCACCCAAGGCGCGTCTTGTCGGGTGGCGTTTTTCGAGAGATCGCGCTGTCCCACGGCACGGTTTGGTCCCACGGCCGGCCACTCAAGGATCCAGGCCGCATATCAACCGACCAGTATACGGAGCAAGCTGTTCAACATCGGCCCTGCGTCCTGCTCGCGAGACAATGCAACATTTCAAATCAGCAGGTCATGATGCGCAGCTACAGGGGCGTGATGGGGACCGTTATTGCCATGGTTGGCCGCGGGATCATCCAGTCCGTTGGGCAGGATTTTGACGAGGATATCGAGGTTGGCCGCCTGACCGGGCTTGGCGCGTGGATCGAGCGGAATGTGGACCTCTCTAGGTTCAATCGTGACGATGGGAGTGAAAGGAGTTGCGTCGCTGTCGAAGCGGAACACCCGCTCTCGATCGGCGCCGCCGGCCTCGAACGCAGCTTTAGCCGGCTGTGCGGCCTCCGATGCGATTCCAGCAGGTTGCGCAGCGTGCTGCGAGTTTCCGTTCCCTGCACTATCGCCTTTTGTGGCGCTCGATTCGGCAATCTCGGCTGCTGCTGATGCCTTTGCGGAGGTCGAGTGTGACGAATGTGAATTGTATCCTGAATTACTGTGCTGCAGGTCAGCCAATTTTGCCGTGGCCACTGCTGCCGACGCGCTTGCGTTCGATGCACGATGATTGCCGCCATCGCCGACACTCATCTCGGACATGACAGTTTCAGCCAACTCGGTGGTTGTCGCCTTTACATGCTCCGGCTCCGCGACGTCTTGCGTACTACCGCGATCCGCGCTACCGGCCGTTGCAACACTTTCGTCAGCCTTCGGGCCGTGAGCAGAGGTCGAGTGCCCCCATTTGTTGCTGTGCTCCAAGCCGCTGGGCTCTGCCATTTTCGTTGGCCCAGGCGCATCGGCCGGAGTCCAGGAATGATGCTCATTGTCATTGCCGAGGCCATTGCCCGGTGTCGCCTTTGCTTCGGCCGTCTCGGTGGCCGCTGCCGCCCCCCGCTCCGACGCGTGCGAGTTGCTGTCGTCCAGACCGCCTGGTTCGGCCGTTTTCGCTAACCCCGACGAATCGTCCGACGCCAGTGAATCATGCGCGTTGGCCTTGCCGGCGCGATGGCCCGGCATGGACTTCGCTTCGGCCTGCTCCGTGGGCGCCTTTGCCGCCCCCCGCTCCGCCGCGTGCGAGTTGCTCTCGTCCAGACCGCCTGGATCGGCCGTTTTCGCTAGCCCCGACGAATCGTCCGACGCCAGTGAATCATGCGCGTTGGCCTTGCCGGCGCGATGGCCCGGCATGGACTTCGCTTCGGCCTGCTCCGTGGGCGCCTTTGCCGCCCCCCGCTCCGCCGCGTGCGAGTTGCTCTCGTCCAGACCGCCTGGTTCGGCCGTTTTCGCTAACCCCGACGAATCGTCCGAAGCCAGTGAATCATGCGCGTTGTCCTTGCCGGCGCGATTGCCCGGTATTGGCTTCACGTCGGCCGTCTCCGTGGCTGCCTTTGTCGACCCTTGCTCCGACGCGTGCGAGTTGCTGTCGTCCAGACCGCCTGGTTCGGCCGTTTTCGCTAACCCCGACGAATTGTCCGAGGCCAGTGAATCATGCGCGCTGTCCTTGCCGGCGCGATTGCCCGGCATGGACTTCGCTTCGGCCTTCTCCGTGGCCGCCTTTGCCGACCCTCGCTCCGACGCGTGCGAGTTGCTGTCGTCCAGACCGCCTGGTTCGGCCGTTTTCGCTAACCCCGACGAATCGTCCGACGCCAGTGGATCATGCGCGTTGTCCTTGCCGGCGCGATTGCTCGGCATGGACTTCGCTTCGGCCTTCTCCGTGGCCGCCTTTGCCGACCCTCGCTCCGACGCGTGCGAGTTGCTGTCGTCCAGACCGCCTTGTTCGGCCGCTTTCGCTGGCCCCGACGAATCGTCCGAAGCCAGTGAATCATGCGCGTTGTCCTTGCCGGCGCGATTGCCCGGTATGGACTTCACGTCGGCCGTATCTCTGGCACCGGCCATTGCAGACATTTGCTCGGGAGCGTGCTGCGCCCCTTCGCGGTCGTCCCTGTGCGCTGTCGCGAGGCTCGATTCACCAAAATCGGCTGCTTCCGGTGCGTTTTTAGAGGTTGAATGCACCGGCTTGCCATGTTCCGCGCTGCCTGTTTCTGCCGTCTTCCCTGACTTTCCCGAAGGGTCCGAAGCCGGGGATTGATGCTCGTTCTCATCACCGACATCACTCCCTGGTATGAAGCCACCGTCCGTCTGCTCCGCACCTGTTTCCTTTGCAGGCCATGGCTCCAGAACATGCTGTGAGTTACTGCCGCCCGCGCTACCGGCCGCTGCGATGCTGGGGCCGGTGCCTGCATCGTTCCGCTGACTCTTCAATGTAAGACTTTCAACTTCCGTTACCGCTGCAGCATGAGCAAGCACGATCGGTGATATGCGAGCCGACCCCTCGGTCCCATCGACGCTCTCTTCCGTTGTGCGGGCCGGCGCGAATTCAGTCCTCAAGCCGGCATCAGCCAGACTGTCCCAAACTCCAGCGCTCCCGAATGTGCTCTCTCTCGTCCCGATACTTGCATGGGCACTGTCGGTACTCAGAATAGCTTCGATTGCAATTGCGGATGTCAGCGCTTCTTCGAGCTGCTCCAAGCTGAGAGCGGCCGCCGCGGCTGTCGGCTGGCCGACGACATCCGATTCTGCGATGGATACAATCCCCTGCAGATGGATTTCCAACAGGTCGCGGTCTCCGATCTCCAGAACACGATCGGTCGCATTCACATAGACGATCGTTTCATTGGTTGTGGAGTTGAAGATCCAAGCGACGGTGTATGGCGGTATGGACTTGCTTGCTGCTGTCATATGAAGCCTGGCAAGGGCTCCGAAAGCCGCAAGATTGATCCTGCTCGGCCCAGACGCGAAGTTGAAGACAGAGTCGGAAGAGGTAGAACTGGAATCGGTCGGGTCGCGATGAACAACGTTGCCGCCCATCAGCTGATCATGGCTATATCCGCTACTGCCGGCATCGTGACTGAAGTGCACGAGGCCGGCAAGTTTTTGGAGAGTCTCCCCTACGATACCATCACTCGAGTGGCCCCGAGTGCCTTCTCCGGCGGCGCTTTCGTTTTCAGCGGCCACAAACGCGGAAGGCAGGCGAGAAGCCTGCGCAAGGAAACCCGGGACTGAATCGTCTACATGATGATCGTCGGCATTGGTGATCGCAGCCAGTTTGGTGGCCGCATTGTATCCGGTAACGTCCACGAAGCTGTCGAGCGGCGCTTTGGCCGGGTCATGCGACAGCAATGCCAAATGGGGATCGCTGAGTGTGTAGATCAACGCACCGGTGAGAGTGGCGAAAGTACCATACCCTCCGTGAATCAACGTCGGATTGGATGTCAGCCGCGAGAATAGATGTTCCGCGGTGGAGTCACCTCCAATCTTCGCGTCGTTCATTCCTCGCAGGGATGGTATGGCCAAACCGGGCGTGCTTGATCCAACAGAACTGTAGTCCTTCCACGATTTCGAGCCTGCGGATTGCTCAGCGGTGCGAGGCGCTTCCATTGCCGATGCCGCGGTCGAGATTTGGCTCGCCCCGACAAGAACGCCTCTCTGAGTGAGCGACGGCTTTTCGTCGGAATCCGCGACGATGGCGTGACGGAGGATAGCTCGCTTCCAGGGCTCATATTCGGCATGCTCCGCGGCGGGGCCGGTGCTGTCGTCATCCGGAAGCATGTCGTTTGCCTCCGACGCCTTGAGTTCGTCCGCAATGGCGACCGCCAGGAGTGCAAGCGAGAACATTCCGAACCCGGACGGGCGTTGTAGCAATGCGAGGGTGGCGAGCACCGTCCTGTTGGTTATTTCAAGCTTCTGAAATATGTTGTGTAGGTGTACTTTAACGGTTCCATCGGAAACGTTTAGCTGGTGCGCGATCTCCTTGTTCGACATTCCTTCTGACACCAGTCGTACAACTTGACGTTCGCGCGGCGTCAATAGCTCCAGTAGGTTCTCGATTTTGCTGCTGTCGGTTTCCTCGGCGGTTGGCGTGAGATCGGACTGCTCCAAAAAGCTACGCTTCGTCATCAGTCGCAGCGATCGCAGCATAGCGTCCGGTGCGAGATCCTTCGCGATTGCATCACACGCGCCAGCAGCGATGGCCGAGGTTAGATCGCGGTCCGTCTCGGAATCGGTAAAGAACACCAGGCGCGTGGGTAGGCCCTCAGCTTCCGCAATGGCGAGAATCTCTGATGCCGTCAGATCTGGCAGCGTGTCAGCAAGAAAAGCAACGTCGGGTGCCAAATTCCGGATCGCTTGGATGCAGCTTGTCCCGTCGCTGCACGAGGCGACAACGTCGAAATCCGGCTGTGCCCCGAGTACCGATTTAAGCCCCTGCAGAACGATCGGCTGTCGGTCTGCGATCACGAGCCGGGTGCGCTTAAATATCCCCTGTTTCGCAGATGTGTCTAACATGGACCCTGCCTCGAGCCGGCCGTCTATGTCCTTCGGCATATAGCCGAGGCCGAGCGAGGGCATTAAAATACAACTAATCGAATAAAGAAAGAGATTTAATTAGTTTAACCATACCTAAAATCGCAAGTTTTCAGGCGGGAAATGCGCGCATTTGCCGAATGTGTTCATTTTGCCGAACGGAGCGACGCCATGCTGTGCTTCGAGTGGGCGTTCGACCGGGTCACAGCCGTCATCCAACAGCGTTAGACAGGCGGCCAGAAGAAACTGTTCGATCCCTGAGACGAAAGTTTCAGAGCGCGCTCGCGATCCGCACCTGGCGCTTCACCACTCGCAGCCGAACAGCTGTTCGGAGAAACGATCGGTGGCTGAGATGCTGTTCAGCCCCGCGCAGGCTGGCATCGGCAAGTTGATCGCGTTAATTGTGCGTCCGCGACAGGTCTGCATCAGCGCAAGTTGAAGTGGAAGTCGGAGGCACAGGCTCGCGGTGCGATCGGCAGGCCAACGCATGCTCGGCCTTCTTCGCAGGAACCATATCTGTGGTTGCAAGTTAACTGCTGTTGAGCTGCACGCAAGAGAGCAGCTCAACAAGCCGGCATGAGTTCTCGCGCCGGGCATCCGTCGGGGGTTGATCCCATGATGGACCACGCGACCAGGGTTGGTAATCGGTTGTTAGCAGCGTTGCCGCCAGCCGATTTTGCTTTGCTTGCGCCTCATCTGCGGAAGATCGTGATCGAGCGCGATACGGTGCTCGTCCGATCAGGCGATCGGATCGAACATCTTCTCTTCCCCCTGAGCGGCGCGATAGCCACTATCATGGAGCTGCCGAACGGGCAGACGGTCGCCACGACGATAGTGGGCCATGAAGGGGCTGTGGGTCTGACATCAGCGCTTGGCGCCTCCCACTCGCCCGTGACGGCCATTGCTCGCATCGCCGGGACCGCGCTGCAGATCTCGCCCGCGCAATTCCTGACAGCGCAGCATTGCAGCCCCGCCGTCGCAGCGATGGTACAGGTCTTCACGAGATCGTTGTTGACGCAACTCCAGCACGTGGCGGCCTGCAACGCATTACATTCCGTCGAAGCCCGCCTGGCGCGCTGGCTGCTTCACATTCACGATCGGGCAAATGGCAGCGATCTCCTCCCGCTGACCCAAGAAACGTTGTCGGAATTGCTGGGCGTCCGCCGCACCACCGTCACACATGTCGTGAGCACAATGCGGACATCGAGAGCGCTAAGATCCAATCGACGTGGCCAGCTTGAAATCGATCGGCCGCGGCTCGAAGCCATGGCATGCGAATGCTACAAGGTCATGAGCCGCAGAATCGATCGGATCGTCTCGCAGAGCACGGTCGGGCTCGTTCATAGGCCTCCAGCGCGGAGCGCCTCCCGCTCGCCTGGCAGCCGAATAGCCGGGACAGGCTCTTAGAACCAGTTCGTTTTCGCGAACCACCCGCATGTACCCTTTGCCATTCGACAAAACCGCGCGAGGCTCGGTCGCTGCAAACGCTCGATTTTGCGTCGAAGCGAGTTCACGATTTTTTGCGGCTTTAGGGCCGGCTGCCCGGCCGAAGCGTACAATGGACGAAAAGTCCCCTCATCCGTTCGCCTTGGGATGCTTCTCACAACAGCCCGACTTCCTGCGAGCGAGCAGCGCGGGGATGAGCTTTGCCTGTGCAAAGCTTGAACGCCCATTCGCGGTTCGAGCTCGGTTAAAGGCACCACCCGCCTTACGCAGCTTGCGCTGAAGATTCTCCTCCCGACCTACCCGCTCTCTGAGTTTCTCAACTTCCGCGAGCTGCGCGACCAGCGCATCGAGACGTTCTCGAAGCAGCACCGCAGGACTCTCAGCTCCAACGCGGGTATTCATGACAGGCCTCCCGATCGAGGTCTTAAGGAAAAGTCGCTATCGATAGGCCCGGAAAGATGTAATTCGACACATCACACTAACATTTGGCACGGTTTGCACCCCAAACGGGCGTTGCGGCCGTGCAACAAGGGATCAGTCGCCCGGACGTTTAAGCATGGCAGGAAGATCAAGCCCTGCCAAACCATGCGGCGGCCCGCAGGCTCACGCATGGGGCTGAGAACACGGCTATCCGCCGGATTCAGTCGCACTCGATATCCTCGTGTTAGCTCCAGGGCAATCGACCTTGCGCTTTTCCTCATCTTCTTCTGCGCAATCGAGCCCACCTTGTGCGTTTGGAATTCCAGAGCCGCCGCCAGTTGCGAAAGGCCCTTTCGCATTGCCTCCGCCACCACCAGACCCGCCGCTACCGCCGGATCCGCCACCGGCTGCCCCTCCTCCGGCGCGAGATGATTTAGCAGAGCCCCCGCCAGGGGCTCCCCCGCCCCCTGTTGACCCGCCGCTGGAGCTCCCCGGTCCCGATACGGACGACCGGTCGTTATCGAAGAACGACGATTGCCTCCCGTCCTTCTGCGTCACTCCATGCAGGCCCCCCGAGCTTGCAATGGCTCTTGAGGTCAGGGAAGTGGATAGAAGCAGAGTCATCACTGGGGGGGTGACGGCCGCAAATCTTCCGCAGGTTTTCAAGAACGCCCGCCGGTCGTCATCTTCGTTGCCGTCCCGGGTCACAATACGCTCTCCTCGGTTTAAAATATTAATTTATGGTATTATACATTAAATGTATTTTCAACCGATAATTTTCTTTATGCGAGTGGCGTTGCTTGACGTGCGCTGTCAATTGATCGTGGCAATTTCCGTGCTCGTTCCTGCACTTCCTGGCCTTTCGGGCGCAGCTTCGGAGTTGCGCTCGCCATTTAATATGATTAATTTGCGTTTTAACGGACGTCGAGCGCAGGGCTCGATTGCAACGGATGATGACGATGCCACTGCAATTCCACCGGTCTGTCCGCGACATGGAGATCTGGAGCGCGACCAGCGAGGGCTTCTCGTTCGTGATCAGCTTCGAAAGCCCGAGAGGCCCCGGCTTTCATGGACGCACCGGCTATTTGGCGAGTTGGCGTCCGCTCCACAGAAACCAAGCCGCAATCAAGATCGGCGGTTCGCCCTTTCAAACGTTAGAAGAGGCCGAAGGGGCCTGCAGCGACATGGCTGGGCATCTGGCGCCACGATAACCCCCCGCGCACGCTCGGGAAGAAGCCAGACGCCCCGGTCATTTCACGCCCGCCGGATCCTGACGCAACAGATCAGGGGAATCCAGCTCACGTGACGGGGCATTCAGCTCGTTTCGCGAAATCGCCAATGCCGCGAGAACCGTGCGATTGCTGATGTCCAGCTTTTGGAAGATATGATGAAGGTGGACCTTGATCGTGCCGTCGGCAAGGTTCAACCGACGTCCAATCTCCTTGTTCGATAGACCCTCCGACACGAGCCGCATGATTTGCCGCTCCCGGTCCGTCAGTTGTGTGAGGGGCTTCTCATCGGGACGGGGCTCGTCATTGGTTTGCCAGGGGCCCGGCGATGCCGCTGCTTGGCCCTGGGCGGCCTTCCGCAGGGTTGAGACCAGCATCTCGGCATCCGAATCCTTGGAGAGGACGATGCAGGCGCCGCTCAAGGCTAGCCTTTGCAACTCACAATCGGCCGCGACACCGGCGAAGAAGACCACCGCGGGAGCTGGGCCTGAAGCGTTCGCAGGAGCGAGGATCTGCTGCCTGCTTACATCGGGCAGTGCAGCATCGACAAGCGCGACGTCCGGCACAAGAAGTCGGATTGCCTCGTTGCAGCTTGCACCATCGCTGCAGGACGCAACGATCGCAAAATCGCGCTGCGCTGCAAGAACGCTCCTGATCCCTTGCAAAACGATCGGATGTCGGTCCGCGATGACAATTCTGGTGCGGTGCATGCTTCCCCTGCCTATCGCTAAAAACCCCCCGTGCAGCCGTTTAATCCAACAATTTCTTCGAAACGCGAGGATGACCAGTCCGCTCGGCCACAACGTCACACTGCCTCAAAACCATGACAGCCCAACATTCGGCGACCGCGCCACCGTAACTTGATGGGCAAGTATGCGCAGCACCGTAAGAATGCGGTCAAGATTCGAGGCCGCAAGCTCGACCAAACCGGCGTTCTTACGACAACGTCTGATAGATTCAATCAGCAAATTCTCCCAAAGAATGTCATCGGCGCGGGGATAGACTGCTGTGTTATGATGGTCAACATTCAATTAACTAGGGTGGCACTGTTATTACCAACGATATATTGGGTCATTCACGATTCAAATCTAACATTCGACGAAATTTCGACGAACGCGAGACCGTTCAACAAGCCGCGCTTCTGAAAGGAGGAAAAGTAATACTATTCACCAAGGCCGAGCTGGGTAAAAACGGCTGCGTCGCGCAGCCAGTGTAGCAGCGATGAAAACCGGTCACCCAAATTGGAGCTGCATCTTCGTAATTCAGCAACTTCAATGAGCGGTCATGGAGGGCATCGTTGGCAATGAGTAGGTGGTCACATGTATTCTTCAGCAGTTTTGCGTCAAACTCATCAGGCTCTCATCGTTCAATTCACTGAATTGCAGAACTTGCGTAACCGCGTGTTGAAGGCCGAGCACCGATTGCTTGCGCCGAAACGACGAGCCCGGGGGCGGGGGAAGCGACCGCTCGTTCGGAGGTACAGCCTCAGCCGGTAACTCCATTACCGCGTTGCACAACTCACGAAGCTGCGCGAGTGGATCGTGCTTGCCGGACCCCGGTTTGACCTGATAATCCCCCTCCTGATTTGGTTCGGAGGTAGTGGGGACGGCTTCCATGGGGAATGAGGACTGGGGATCCATGACCACAGCAGAGCTGTGGCAGCTCTATGATGAGGTCACGGCTGTTCTCAGTCGAAGGATGACCGCGGAAAAAGCCAAGCTTGAAGAGCGGCTTCGCAGGATTGAGGGGAAGGCCGGGGGGCAGAACGAGGGGCGTGCACGTCGCCCCTACCCTCCCGTGCTACCGAAGTATCAGAACCCTAAGAACCCGTCCGAAACCTGGTCCGGCCGTGGTAAGCAGCCTCGATGGCTGAAGGCGCAGCTTCGCGCCGGCAAGAAGCTGAACGATCTCCTGATCGACCGTTCGTCCGCACAACGGCGCCGCCGGGCCGGCTGAACCTCGGGCGGTCAACGCGGCAGCCTTCAGGACTTGGCCGCGGGCGCCACTCTAGCGAGTGCTATCTTCTTTCCCGTTAGGACTGCCGTCGCCACCACGGTTGCCCTTGCCATTGTTGCCCTGCACAAGTTTTCCGCCAGAACTAGCGATGGCGGTTGAGGTCAGAGAGGTCGAAAGCAGCAGCGTCATCACGGGAGGAGTCACGGCGGCAAACTTTCCGCAGCTCCTCAAGAACTCACGACGGTCTTCACTATTGGAGTCGAGTGGATTCATCGGCGCTTTCCCTGCAATGGTCGAGGACAGAAAATAAGCGGATTTGGATGCGCCGCAAGTTAAATATGTTAATCTCGAATTTTAAATTCCCCGCAAACGACACCTCGAGTGCTATTGCATGCCAGCATCCGTCACGACATCGGTGAAGTCCCGCGCAAAGCGAGATCCAGAGGCAGCTTATACCGAACGCATTATATGCACAGGGCGCGTTTGTAACTATTGTAATTTCAACTGCATTAAATGATGCGATATCGCTCTTTAGCCGCCGCTTCGGCACAGAACGGGGCTAGAGCAGTCGCCGCACATGCGCCCAAACGGCCGCTTTCCCAACTGGCGAAAACGAGAGGCGATTCATGATCGGGGCCGAGTCCGGTGCAGCATTCGGCCAATTGCGGTCTCGCCTCGACGCCACCTTCCGACCAGGCTTCTCATTGCCACGTTTGGGCGCCCTGATGAGCCGCGCCCTCACCGAAACTCTCTTAGACCTTTCGGAACTGACGGTTCTCACCGAGGCTGCGACCGGGGCGTATGCCGTGACGGCCGTTCTCGCAGCGATGGCCGGAGCCAGGCACGTCTATGCCTTTACGAAAACTACGCAGCACGGCACCTCAGCTGAAGCCAGGGACCAGACCCTCAAGCTCGCAGATTCCGTCGGCGTGGCCCATCGCATCGAGATCCTGGAGCAGATCACCCTCGATATCATCCATCAGACGGATATCGTAACCAACAGCGGCCATCTTCGGCCTCTTACCGCTTCGCTTATTGATGAGCTACCGAGGGAGGCCGTCATCGCCTTGATGTTCGAGGCCTGGGAATTTCGCTCCGAGGACCTCGACATGGACGCATGCTTGCGGCGCGGAATTCCAATCGTCGGCGTGAACGAACGTCACCCGTCAGTCGATATCTTCTCGTTCCTCGGTCCGCTGTGCGTGAAGCAACTGCACGATAGCGGCTTATCCGCTTACAAGAATCGCATTGCCCTGCTGTGCGACAACGACTTCATTGGCTCGCTTCGCTCCGGTCTCGTGAGCTCCGGAGCGAGCGTGGTCGTCTTCGAGGACGTCGGGACCTTGTATCATGACCAATGGGACGCAATCATCGTTGCGCTGCGACCGGCGGCTGAGCCTCGCATCGGCTCGGCTGAAGCAGCTCACCTCGTTGCGTGCGCGCCCCCTGGCGCCATTGTCGTGCAGTTTTGGGGCGACATGGATCGAACCGCATTGTCAGCAAGCGGGTTGGGTGTTTGGCCAACAACGCCTCCGGAACTGGGGCACATGGGCATTCTGCTGTCCGACCTCGGCCCCGAGCCGGTCGTGAGACTGCAGGCCGGCGGCCTGCGCGCTGCTGAATGGGTTCGGCGTAGCAGAGCTGTGTCGTCTGACGGACTCGCGCAAATCGTTACCCAGCATCGGGATCAATCGCCAATTCGCGCTAGGTCCTCGCCTCGATGAGCTCAACGAGCGTGAGCGTGGCGGAGGCAAGAAACACTATGCGGCGCATGTCGAACGCAACCGCCGGCGCGGGTGACGATACAGGAAGATATTGCTGCGCCCTAAAGCAAGCGATCGCGTCGTCGAAGCGAGCCGCCTCGTAAGCAAGATGATAGAATTTGCTGCCGCGCTTCAAGATGCCCGCCACCGGCGATTGTGCGCCGGTCGGCTCAATGAGCTCCAGGCGCGGACCGCCGCCCGACACAAACTGAATCCGAACCTGCTGGATAGGGTCCTCAAACATGGGGCCTTCAGGACTGTAGCCAACGACCGCGAGTTCGGGCAGCTCCGCCACGATCTTTCGACACGCCATTCCCACGTGATGAAAGTGCAAATCCATGCGCTGCTCCTCCCTTCCCTGGCAGCCTAGGGAGACGGGCGGCGTCGAACGGAATCTGGCTGGTTGCTCCAACAGTTTAACCTTCTCGTGCATCGAGGAGCAGCGCGGACCAGACCTGTTTTAGCCGTGGATAGTCTGCGCGCGACATCCGAAACGTAATCACGTCGTCGCCGTTCCACCAAGCTTTCGGCGCAACCTTTTCAGTTTGGAAGCCGAGGCGAATATGAAAGTTCTTCGCGGCTTTATTCCTGCCTTGAACATTGGCCACGACGGCCGAAAGCCCCAGCTGCTCGAATGCGAATTCAAGTAGAAGGTCGAACATCTCTGCCAGAAAAAGGCGCGCGGCAGGATCAACGATCAACCGCGCAACTTCGCCCTGTCCCGCCGCGAAATCCAGGTTCGCAAGCGCGATGCTGCCAGCCGGCTTCTTCGAGCGCTTGAATTCGGCAATGAAATAGTAATCGTCGACCCTCGCCTGATAGTTCCGGAAAAACTCTTCCTGCTGAGCCAAGGTCAGCTTCTCGCGGGTCAGGAACTTGCCGAGAACGGGATCGTTCCGCCAGGCGATGACTTGCGCGGAGTCCTCCAGCCGAAGTTCTCGGAGAAGCAGGTTGTTTCCTGCGGGAAGCCGCTTCAGATTCTCAGCTTTGGTGGAAGGCGTACTTGGGTTCACCGGCTCCGGCCTGATATGCACCATCATCTATTTATTGTACCTTAATTTGCGCTTTAAATTCATTTAATTGACCCAAGCCATATCATCATTTAATGTAGGGGACAATCACATGATGTCGCTGTCCTGAATGGAGGCTCGCCATTCTAGCTGCAGTACCCGTGCCGGACCGGCCCATCAATGATGCCGAACTCAAGTCCCTGGCGTTGTCAGGCGATGCCACGTTCTGGGGGCATCTTGTCGCCCGCTCGCGGCAAGCGACGAGCTTCTCCGAGCTGTTCTTTCTGTCGACGCTTCGAAAAAAGACGAAGCTTTATGCACCCGGAAGCCTCCAGCCAAGACTCCGCCTCGCCCTGATAGGCGGCTACAACCTTTATCCGTTGCACGAACTGGTTGAACATCTCCTGGCCATTCGTGGAATCGAGTGCGAACGTTTCCTCGGCGAGTACGATAATTTCGTCTCGGAGATTCTAGACGGCTCGAGCTCACTGTACGCCTTCAGGCCGGATCTCGCCTTCATACTGCCGAACGCGAGCCACTGCCGGTTTTCCGGCTCGCTCCTCGATGCCGTCGAACATCAGCGCGAAGCCGCAGTCTGCGCCGCTGAGCACCTCCTCAACCTCGCGCGGACTTTCACCGCGCGCTCCGGCGCGGCGGCGATCCTCGCCAACCTTGCGCTGCCCGGCGACCTCGATCTCGGCTCGTTTCGTTCACGCACGCTTGGCACCGACTGGAGTTTCCGAAAGGCGGTCAATCTCGAGCTCGGGCTTCGGGCCCCAGCTGAGGTGCAGATCTGCGACGTCGAGTTCCTCTCGGCGCGGCGAGGGATCTCAGCCGCGGCGGATGCGCGAGCGTGGTATGAATCGAAGCAGCTCGGCTCACCTGACTTTCTCGTCGACATCGCGCAAGAGCTAAGCCACCTGATCGCCTCCCGGAAGCAGAGTCCCAAGAAGGTCCTGGCGATCGACCTCGATCACACGCTATGGGGCGGCGTGATCGCGGAGGACGGTATCGAGGGAATCGAACTTGGCGACTCGTCCCCCCGTGGTGAAGCGTTCAAGGCTTTCCAGAGATACCTGCTTGGACTTTCCCAACGCGGCGTCCTGCTTGCGGTATGCAGCAAGAACGACCATGCACGCGCAATCGAGGTATTCGAGAAGCATCCTGAGATGGTTGTCCGGCTCGAGCATTTCGCGGCCTTCAAAGCCAATTGGGACCCGAAGTCCGACAACCTGCAGAGAATCGCGCAGGAACTCCGCCTTGGCCTGGACAGCTTCGTGTTTGCCGACGACAACCCGGCGGAAATCGAGATCGTGCGCCAGTTTCAACCGTTGGTGACAGGTGTACTCCTCGGGCCGGACCCCGCCGAATTCATCGTTCGCATCCAGGCCGGACGTCATTTCGAGCCACGGACCGTCACCGAGGAGGATCTCGAACGGACTGCGCAGTACAGGCAAGAACGGCGACGCGCAGAACTCGCAGCGAGCGTCACCGACATGCCTGCCTACCTCGCCTCGCTTGAGATGCGAGGCACGATCAAAGAATTCGATTCGCTCGACGTTCCTCGCATCGCCCAGCTGATCGCGCGCAGCAACCAGTTCAACCTGACGACGACGCGTCGGTCCGAGACTGAGATCAAGGCACTGCTGGGAAGGCCGGACTACCGGTGCTTCACGATGCGGCTCGAGGACAAGTTCGGTGATTCCGGGCTCATCTCCGTAGTCATTGCAAAGGTCGATGGCGGCGTCTTCGTTCTCGATACGTGGCTCATGAGTTGCCGCGTGCTGAAGCGCCAGGTCGAGGACGAGATCATGAATGAGATTTTTCGACTCGCAGAGGTGGCTGGTTGCACGACAGTGCGCGGCATTTATCTTCCGACAACCAAGAACGGTATCGTCGCGGAAGTTTACGAGGAGTTTGGTTTCGCGCGCACGGAAGACTCCGCAACCCGAAAAGAGTTCGAGCTGGAGGTGAGGAAGTATCAGGTGCGTTCGACAAAGATAGATGTTGCCCGGAGAGCTTATGAAGCAGGCTGAAATATTGGCGAAGTTGCAGGAAGTATTCGACGGAATCTTCCTCGAGAAGGTCGCGGCCACCCCCGAGCTCTCGGCGGCGGACGTCGATGAGTGGGACTCGCTCATGCAGATCTCGCTCGTCATCGCCGTCGAGCAGAAGTTTCGCGTCCGATTTCGCGTTGGCGAGGTCGAGGCGGCGCGGAATCTGGGTGAGTTCGCCGACCTGATCGCGAAGCGGATGAAACCATAAGAGTTGGACATAGCGAGTGCGTTCGAAGCTGCGTCCCGCTGAGTGCACGAGATCCGCGCGCCGGCTTCTTCAAAGCTCAAGAGAAATTGACGAACGGCGCTACTCCCAAGGCAAAAACCGCTTTTGATTTAATATTTTTAATGGTATTTAATATTATCAATGTGAATAACATGACAGCCGCGACCGAAACTACAACCCGCACAATTGGCGTTGCTACGTTAGATAGCATTTGATCACGCTGACTAGCTGGGGAGTGCAACTGACGTGCCGGTGAAGTCCAATAACCGCCCCGGTGTGGTAAGCGTCAGCGGGACGCCGACGCAGAACCAGACCTTGACCGCGACCGTGAGCGATGCGGATGGAGTGCCGGGCACCGTCTCCTATCAGTGGCAGCAGAGTGCGAACGGCAACTCGTGGAGCAACATCAGTGGCGCGACCGCGAGCACGCTCGTCCTCGGGCAGGCTCAGGTCGGCAGCTTCATACGGGCCACCGCCAGCTACACGGACCTCTCGGGCAGCACCGAGGCCCCGGTGAGCACCGCGACCGCCACGACAGTGGCCAACGTCAACGACCCCGGCGCTGTCACGATCAACGGCACCGCCGCCCAGAACCAGACCCTGACGGCCAGCGTCACGGACCCCGACGGCGCGCCCGCCAGCATCACCTATCACTGGCAGAGCAGCCCCGACGGCACCACTTGGACGAACCTGGCCGCCACGACCTCGAGCCTCACCCTCGACAGCAGCCTGGTCGGCAAGCGGATCCGCGTGAATGCCACCTACACCGACCTGCTCGGCGCCAGCGAGAATGTGACCAGCGCAGCCACGGCGACGGTTGCCGCTGCGAGTGCCACCACTACGCTGTTCACCACCCAGACGCCTGTCATCACCAATGCCAACGACGGAGTAGGTTATGAGCTGGGGATGCGCTTCACCAGCGACACCTCAGGCTCGATCCAGGCAATCCGGTACTACAGGGCCCCGGGCGAGACGGGCACGCATATCGGCCACATCTGGTCGGCTACCGGCCAGGAGCTGGCGACGGTCACGTTTACCAACGAAGGCGCATCGGGCTGGCAGCAGCAGGCGCTCGCCACGCCCCTGACCATCCAGGCCGGCACGACCTACATCGTCTCCGTCAACATCAACAGCAACTACGTCTCCACCACGCAGGGCTTCGCCTCAGCCATCAGCAATGGTGGCCTGAACGCCCCGGTGGGTGCCGGCGTCTTCGACCTGTCCAAGGGCGCCTTCCCCACCAATGTCTATCAGAATGCAAACTATTTCCGCGACGTCGTGTTCGCTGCGGGCTCGTCACAGCCCAATAACCGCCCCGGTGCGGTAAGCGTCAGCGGGACGCCGACGCAGAACCAGACCTTGACCGCGACCGTGAGCGATGCGGACGGAGTGCCGGGCACCGTCTCCTATCAGTGGCAGCAGAGTGCGAACGGCAGCTCGTGGAGCAACATCAGTGGCGCGACCGCGAGCACGCTAGTCCTCGGGCAGGCCCAGGTCGGCAGCTTCATACGTGTCACCGCCAGCTACACGGACCTCATGGGCAGCACCGAGGCCCCGGTGAGCACCGCGACCGCCACGACGGTGGCCAACGTCAACGACCCCGGCGCTGTCACGATCAACGGCACCGCCACCCAGAACCAGACCCTGACGGCCAGCGTCACGGACCCCGACGGCGCGCCCGCCAGCATCACCTATCACTGGCAGAGCAGCCCCGACGGCACCACTTGGACGAACCTGGCCGCCACGACCTCGAGCCTCACCCTCGACAGCAGCCTGGTCGGCAAGCGGATCCGCGTGAATGCCACCTACACCGACCTGCTCGGCGCCAGCGAGAATGTGACCAGCGCAGCCACGGCGACGGTTGCCGCTGCGAGTGCCACCACTACGCTGTTCACCACCCAGACGCCTGTCATCACCAATGCCAACGACGGAGTAGGTTATGAGCTGGGGATGCGCTTCACCAGCGACACCTCAGGCTCGATCCAGGCAATCCGGTACTACAGGGCCCCGGGCGAGACGGGCACGCATATCGGCCACATCTGGTCGGCCACCGGCCAGGAGCTGGCGACGGTCACGTTTACCAACGAAGGCGCATCGGGCTGGCAGCAGCAGGCGCTCGCCACGCCGCTGACCATCCAGGCCGGCACGACCTACATCGTCTCCGTCAACATCAACAGTTCCTACGTCTCCACCACGCAGGGCTTCGCCTCACCCATCAGCAATGGTGGCCTGAACGCCCCGGTCGGTGCCGGCGTCTTCGACCTGTCCAAGGGCGCCTTCCCCACCAACGTCTATCAGAATGCAAACTATTTCCGCGACGTCGTGTTCGCCGCGGGCAACGTCATCTCGCTACTTAGCAGTTCCACTGTCTATGTCAGTGAGACGGGAGGGATGGCTACTATCACCGTCGTACGCTCCGGCGACCTCCAATCTCAAGCGACCGTGGAGTACACGACGAACGAAATCGGCACCGGTGGCACAGCTACGGCGGGCCAGGACTTCATCCAGCCCTCGTTTAATGGCCGGTCGAACACCGGTCAGGTCGTCTTCAACCCCGGGGAGAGCACCAAGAGCTTCACTATCCCAATTGTGAACGATCAGCTCACCGAGAGTAACGAGACGTTCGCGGTCGGGCTTCAGAATCCCGGTTCCGGCTCCCTCGGGACCCCGCGCACCGTGCTCGTGACCATCATCGACGACGACTCGCCCGTCGCGATCTCAATGGCGGACGCGGCGATCAGCGTTACCGAGAATACACAGACGGCAACGATTACGCTGTTGCGCAGCGGCAGCACCAGTCAAACAGCTACTGTCGGCTTCACGACAAGCAACGGCAGCGCCCTCGCGGGTTCCGACTACACCGCCTCGTCAGGCACGGTGACTTTCGCTGCTGGCCAGGTGACCCAGACGATCATGGTCCCGATCATCAACGATGCGACACCTGAGAATGACGAGACCTTCACGGTCACCTTGAGCAACCCGACCGGCGCCACACTCGGTGCCGAGACGACGACGACCGTGAAGATCCTGGATAATGACAACCCCGATCTCGGCAATCTGGCGGGTGAGACGTACGTGACGGGACTGGGCCAGGGGTATGCCGGCGGGCCAACGGCGATCGATTGGACTCCAGACGGCCGCTACATGCTGGTTGCCCAGAAGGACGGCGTGGTGCGGGTGGTGGATAACGGAGAACTTCGATCAACTCCGCTGATCGACATTTCGAGCGAGGTAAATGGCGTCAATGATCGCGGACTGCTGGGTATCGCGGTGAACCCGAATTTCGCAACGAACCACTATGTCTACCTGCTCTATACCTACGATCCACCCGAGACGGCGGGCCAGCCCGGCCTTGCCGGCCCCGATCAGGCCGGCAACCGACCTGCTCGCCTGGTGAGGGTCACCGTTGACCCAACCACAATGATTGCCGATCCGGCGAGCGAGGTAGTGCTGGTCGGAAAGAACAGCATCTGGGCCTATACGAGCCGTCCCGACGTAAACAGCACAGGCGATCCGAGCATCGCCCCTTCCGGTATCGTCAACGGCACCACGATCACAGCTCCGGCGAGCCACATCGAGAGTGGATCGCAGGACAACGATCCGGACCGGACCGGCATCCAGAACCAAAACATTCGTGACTATCTGGCGACTGATAGCGATTCGCACGGCGTAGGCGCTGTTCATTTCGGCCCGGACGGCTATCTCTACCTCACCGTCGGCGATGGCGTGTCGTACAACTTCGTCGACCCCCGGGGAGTGCGCGTCCAAGACATCCACAATCTATCGGGCAAGTTGTTGCGGATCGATCCCGTTACAGGTGAGGGAGTGCCCGGCAATCCGTTCTATCAGGCAAGCGATCCAAACAGCAATGCGTCGAAGGTGTTCTACTACGGTGTTCGCAACGCGTACCGCTTCAGCTTCGATCCAGTTACCAATCTTCCCGTGCTCGGAGATGTGGGCTGGAACAGCTGGGAAGAGCTGAATACGGGGCCAGCCGGCTCGAACTTCGGATGGCCCTATCTCGAAGGCCCCGACAGGACCGGCAGCTACCAAAATCTCGCGCAGGCGATCACCTTCTATAACAATGGCAATCGGAACAATACGTCAGACCCGCCCGCCGTATTTCCGATCCTGTCTCTAAGCCACGGGGCTCCCGACAATGCCCACGTGATTACCGCGGGAGATTTCTACAATCAGAACACCATTTTTTTCGACGATGTCCAAAACGGAACGATCTTCGCTGCGACCTTGAACGCAAGCCGGCAGGTCACCAGCGTCCAGTTGGTGGACAACGTACAAGGCATCGTCGACATGCAGAAGGGTCCCGATGGCTGGATGTACGGGGCCAATTTGATTGATGGCACTATCCGACGTTGGGTCGACCCCTCAGCGGTTACGGCGCTGGGGCTCGCAGCGTCGTCCTAGCAGACGCCGGTCACGGCTTTCGTTCATCGATGACGATCTGCTGGGGCGGCTAGTCGGCGCCGCCCTCAACGACGACTTCGGCCGGTAAGGCGAGTTTTTGCACGATCGCCCGTCAGCGAACTGCCCTGTCGTTTTGACCAATGATCGAGGTTTCGGCGATGGACCTCAGACGGGCGAGCCGGCATCGCGCCACCAATTCCGGACCAATGGTTAAATCGGCTCCACGGTACTCGCGCCCAAGATTGAGATCTTGCGAAACTCCGCTCAAGGTGCCCGCCACATAGCGTTGAACCACTCGTACATACGCTTCGGCACCGACCATCACGGCTCGGCCAAAAATCGTATGCAAGTCGTCCCCTGGTTCGTATCTCGAATGCACTGTCTCAAAGATCGGCCCGCTGTCGACACCGGACGTGCATTCATGAATGGTCGCACCGAGCATGTCCAACTCGTCGTTGACTACAGGCCAAAAGCTGCACGCGGTTCCGCGATACTGGGGGCTAATACCTGTATGCAGGTTGACACACATATCGCTTGCAGAGTCGAGGACCGCATTCTTCACGACCGACGTGCCGTAAATAAGAATCGCATCGGGGCGCCTCTGCCGCAGGACTTCCAAGCTTTCGGCGCCGTTTATGTCTTCGACATAGTCGATTCGATCAGATGCATAGAATGCTTGAGCCTTTTGCCCCAACAGACTTTCAAGTGACCGAGTTCGGGCCTCATCGTCTCGAATCAACTTGAGAAACACAGCACGGGTTGCTTTTCCTAAGAAGTGCACTAACCCTTTCCGTACGGCGCGCCGCAGTCTTGTCCTCCGTGTCGACCGGTCCACAATGATGCGGTCAATGGAGAGTCCAGCGCAAAGCATGTTTGCGACATAGCGATGTTCTGGGCCATCCCGCGTCAGAATCACTATTCTCTTTTGTTCGGGCTGCGCAGCTACCATAGCCAATCTCTCGCACACCGCAGTACAGGCATAATCCGGAGCTTGAAGGGAATCTCTTCTGGCGCGGCGTTCCCCAGGCTAATCCGATAGAAAATGTCAGCCGCCGGTTTAAAGCGGTTGCTTTTCGCATGCACCAGAAAGATCGCCTTGTGATTACGCCGTGCGGCGCGCAGCGCACCTTCGGTCGCGTCCAATGCATTCCCATAAGGAATACTTAGGCATTGAACCGTTTGTCCGGATAATTTCTCCAGAAGCTCTCGGCTTTGCACGATCTCGGTCTCCAACTCGCTCGATGAAAGCGAACGGAAGAACGTGTGGCTCATCGAGTGGTTTCCTACTTCAATCCCTAAGCTCGCAAACCGCTTGATGTCGGTGATATCAAGAAAGAGCTTCGATGTACGCCGGAGCTCCAATTCGTTGGTGCCCATTGCGGTACACAGCTGCTGCTTCGCCTCCGCAATTTGCGCCTGAGTCCATTTTGAAATCACGTTGGCGATGAGCCTAGAGACTGATGTTGTTCCGGTTTCGTTGATGTTCAGGAGAGCTATCAGTTGCTGTTTACCGAGCACCACCGCTGCCAACGAAAGGATGTTATCCACTGGCAATCTGCTTCCGAGCAACGTTGTCGGATTGACGAAGAACAGCGAAGGTGCGTTTGCCGCTTTCAAGACAGTACTTGCGGTATCGAGGACCGAGCGATATGCGTCATCGAAGGTGATCAGCAAAGGTTTACGCGGCAGAGCGCCGCTTACAAGGTCCGATCCGCTCACCACGTCAAAATGACGCACGAAATACTTGACGTGCTTCTCAAAAACCTCTGGCCTTGTAACAACTCCAAGCTTGCTGGTTAACGGGTCTTCATAGTCCGCGATATGATGATAGACCACAATGGTAACGTCGCGCCGCATCGGTGGCTATCCCTGGCGCGAGCGGGATAACGCGTCCCCTGACGGACGTTCCACAGCAGCTATCTCCTCTGACAGGTTGTTGCGCGGATTGCCGCGCGCGCTCCTCACGCCGACATTGCTCCAGCCATTCACCCAGCGTTGACGATGCTGCCAGACATAGCGCCAGTTTCGCGCCTTTTCACGCAAATCACTTCTGCCGGAGACTAGGCCGGCCGTTCCGTACGCAAGCAAGCGCAGGAGGGGAAGCATCATGTACAGTGACTTGCCTGCGAGAATCGTCGCAGCGGAATTGTGACGCCGCAGCAGCGTGATCCGGCCGGCAAGGACCTTGATGCGTTGCTCTGCTTGATCGGGCTCGGAAGACTGGCCGTAGTGAATGATGGTAGCTGCAGGCGTGATGGTCGGGGATGCACCAAGCTTGCGCGCCCGGCGGCACAAGTCCGCTTCTTCACCGTACATGAAAAACTCGGGGTCAAAGCCGTCAAGTTGCTTCCAAAGTTCGCGGTCTATGAGAAGAAAGCAGCCCGTGACAATGTCGACTGCACGAATGCTGTCACGCTTCCAACCACCGTATCCTTCGGGATTGAAAACCGCGCTGCTGCGCTTCAAGCTGGTCAGACCAGTAGTAAAACAGAAGATGCTCCATAAGGTGGCATCTCCCCAACAGGAGCCAGGATTCAAACGGCCGTCAGACAGCACGGTGCGCCCGCCCCAGATCCCAAAGCGCGGATTCGCATCGGCGAACTCATGCAGATGATCGATTGCGTGATCCAAGATCAGGGTGTCCGGGTTGAGCAGCAGAAACCGGCGCCCCCGCGCCCTCATCGCGGCGATGTTGTTGGCGCCGGCAAACCCAAGATTTTCTTGCGACGCGATGAGCTCGAGCTGAGGGAAGTTCGCGCGAATGGCTTCCGGAGATCCGTCTGTTGAAGCGTTGTCGAAAACGATGACTTCGTAGAGTACCGTCGTTGTTTGTGCCAAGATCGATCGAATACATTCGAGCGTCATGGTGCGCGTGTTGTAGCTCACGATGATGATCGAAATGTCGGGCTCAGCGGCTCGATAAATGGCATCCGGCATGGGATTCAGTCTCGTGCGATACGTCAGGACCCACTCCCGCTCAATGTTCGACCGAACCCATCTTCGACAACCAACTTGCTCGAGCGCGACTTGTCAGCTCGTCCTTCCGAAGGTCGCCAACGCCGCGCGCGACCCCGGATCGCGTACCATTTTACCACGCGCCTCCACTCCAAATCCCAGCTCAAATGGAAACGACAGCTCTCCGTCTTCTGTAAGGCATAACCTACCGGAGCTCACGAATTAAACATTTATATTATTAAATTGGTTTAATTTGCAAGCTGATATTTCATAACGAGCGACCTTAATCCGAGGATGCAAGCCGCGAGCGTCCAAAAGCGCGGGGGCCTGGCAGGAAAATGGATCAGCGGATCCGAGGCTGAGGAAGCAAACTGCCCGGGACGAGCCGGCCATTGACGATGGTTGCACTCCTGACGTTCTCCCATTTGGTGATCGTCATCATTCCGCCGCCCGCATTGTTGATCAGAAATGCGCCGTATAGGAACGGGCCAACGAAATACACATCCTTCAGGGAGACGGCGACGTTCATGCCATCGGGATGCATTCGCAACCCATACGGTCCACCCCAGAACAAGACGTTCTCAAAGCTAACTGAGCCCCCTAGTCCATCAGCATAGAAGAATCCGGCCGTTGCATTGGTGTTGTTATAGGTCTTGAATGTTGTATTGCGAACCGTGATGGTGTTGGTTTTGCCAGGATCATAACACTGAAGCCCGTCTGCGTGATCGCCCGGCAGACCTTTGGTCTCGATGTAAACGCCATCAATCTTGATGCCGCCAGCACCGTCGGTGCCAATACACCGGAATCCCTCGTTGGATCGAATCCGCGAATTTTTCAGAGTGCAATCGCCGCAAACGACCGAGCTTCCATCGTTGTTGTGATCCCAGGAACGATGCTCGACGACTTCACCGTTGCTGAAGAACTTCCCGTAACGGGTGTATGGCTCGGAGGCATTTCCAGCAAAGCGGGCGTCATCAAATGAGAGTGGAGGAGTCGACGCCGGAGCAGGAAAAGGCGAAGGCGAGGAGGCAGGACCTGGCGCTTGGCTGGTGGAAAGTGATTGATCCGCCAGTGCGGAACCGGCGTAACACAAGCCGGCGATTATCTGCGCCCAGCCAAAGCCTCGCCAACGCGTTACTTTCTTCACGGATTTCCCCTTCAAACGATTGCGACCATGCGGATTGCGCGTGCCAGAGACCGCAGGCGATCTTAACCAGAGACATTTCATTGAATGGCTGTCGGGCTCACGCTCCCTTCCCGTCGGTTCTCGCCCAAAGAATGTGCCGTGGCATTTGCACCCGAACCCAGCGATAGCGAACTTGCGACCATGGTTTGATTTCGGGTGAGAGATTGTCGAGGACGAAATCGCCATTTCGCGTGCGCACGAGAAGCACGAGGTGGTGCTCTCCAGAACTGACGACGACTTCGCTCAATAGCAGGACTCGCGCAGGCCAGCCGCGCCGAAGCAATTCGTGGCGCTTGCTCACCGCGTAGTCATTGCAATCGCCATGCTTGGGGTTGATGACCCATTCCTCGCCGGCAAGGCCGAGCTCGTTGCGCGCCGGCACGATGGCGAGATTGACCGCGCGATTGACCTCCTGCAGAGCCGCCCAGCGGTCCTCGGTCAGCCGGATCGGCCCGCCGCGGAACGAGCGCGGCGGAGGACATTCCGCCTCGTAGCGCAGGCAGAACACGGTGTACGCAAGGGGCGGCAGCGTCGGGTTTCCCAGTTCGATGTGCTGCACTGCCCGCGGCGTCGCCGGCAAAGACAGGCGCCCAGCTCCTGCCCATTGAACTCCTCCGAGCATGATAGCGACCGCCACGACGGAGCCGAAGGTTCGATACATCTGCCGATCCCCTCGCAAACGCAAGACTGAGGCTCGGATCCGCTGGCAGGGCTGACATTGTCAGCCCCGCGGCAACCACATTTCTTCTTTAATTTATTTAATTTAATTGTCAATTCAATATAATGGCCGAGCCAAAATAATCCGTTTTGCGCATTATCAATACGGCCACACCAGATCCCCCGCAGACGCATGCCGTTGCGGGCGCATCGCCGGCCGCTATGAGTTGCTCGGCTGCGCTCAGAATTAAGGCGACAATTTAACGATTCCGACGAATTAATCGTTGATTCAATGCGCCCCTCGGCAGATCGTATTCCGAACGACCCTCCCCCCTCACGATCGAGATTGCGCGCGCATGCCGGAAGAACTGCTCGTCATTCTGGGGGCTGAAGCCATCCTGCTTGTCTTCGTCACAGCGATGACTCTGCACAGCAAACGAATGGATGTGCTGAGCGGGCTGCATCGCCGGGCGGTTAGCAGGTCCGCCGGCCGACACAGCAAGCCTGCGCCATACTCGGTCCGTGCGCGCGCAGGGGCTTTGCTGCCGCCGCTGACGACGTGGGTCGGTACTGCCAGGCTCACCCCAGCCAATCTCTCGCGGCTGCTCAGACACGCCCAATCAAGCCTGACGAAGGTGCGAAAACTGTCCACCCTCGTGGCTCGTTCCTGGCGGCCAGAGGCCCCTCAAGCCACGCCGTCCACCTCCAGGCGCATTGCAGGGGCTCGTCGTCAGCTCGGTGCTCGTTGATGCGGCCAACGCATCACCTTTTTTGATCGCGACCTCGGTGGTCGCTGATCTGCAGCCCCGAGTGCGCGTGCACTCGGGGCTGTGTCATTTCACCCAGCAAGGGCTCAGCGCTCTTTGAATGCGCGCTGCGCCTGATCGTGTAGCGGCTTGAGCAGGTAGGACAGCGCGGTCCGCCCTGCCGTCTTGATGAAGACCTCGACGGGCATGCCGGGCAGCAACTTGGCCGAGCCGAGCTTCGCCAGCTCTTCCGTCTTCAGCAAGACGCGGCCTGTGTAGTAACTCGTGCCGGCACGCTGATCCTGCGTGATGTCTGCCGAGACCATGCTGACCTCGCCGTCGATTTCGGGCGTGGTCTTCTGGTTGAATGCTGCGAAGCGCATTGTCGCGGTCTGCCCCACGTAGACCTGGTCGATATCCTTCGGTGCGATCTTGACTTCGACCGCGAGCGAGTCCGCGTCAGGGACAATCAGCATGATTTGCTCGCCCGGAGAGATCACCCCCCCGACCGTATGGACGCTGAGCTCGTGGACCCGACCGGATTGTGGCGCCCGGATATCGACCCGATTCAACTGATCCACCGCCGCAGTCTTGCGCTCGCCCAGCTCGGAGAGTTTCGAACGGGTTTCGATCAAGTCCTTGCCGACCTCGGTTCGGAGGTCCTGGTCGACCTGAATGATCTGGAGTCCGATTTCGGAGATCTTGCCCTTCGACTGAGCGATCATTCCTGCGAGCTGGCTGCGCTCGCCCTCGATGCGGGCGGAGTCGCGCTCGAGGGAATTGAGCCGGGTGATCGGCACCAGGTTCTTCTGCCAGAGGCTGCGCACGCCCTCCAGCTCCTGTCGGATGAATTCCACTTCCTTCTGCTTGGCCTCCGTCTGCCCCATATAGCCCTTGATTTCGTTCTCCAACTGCGCACTCTTCTCCTGCAACTGCGCTTTTTGGCCGCTCCTCGCCTGACGACGCAGATCGAACAGCTTCCGCTCCGCGGCGATTGCACGGCTCGCCTCGGAGTTGCTTTCTTTGGCCCGGTCGAGCAGTACCTTTGGAAACACGACCTGCTCGGCACTATCGCGCTCGGCCTCGAGACGGGCCTGCCGCGCCAGCAGTTCGTCAATGCTATTCGTGACGATCGTTGCATTCGCGAGCGTCTGCGTCTCGTCGAGGCGGATCAGGATGTCGCCTGCATTCACCCGATCGCCCTGGCGCACGCGCAACTCTCCGACGATTCCACCCGTGGCGTGCTGGACCTTCTTGACGCTCGAATCCACCACGACCACGCCCTGCGCGATCACCGCGCCCGACAACTGGGAAGTCGTCGCCCAGCCGCCGACCCCAAAAGTCACCAAAGCGAACATGATCATTCCGACGATCATGTAACGTTGGATGGACTGCAACGCCGGCGCTACCTGATCGTTCATCGGCCGCCTCCTTGAGCTTCTGCGACGACCTTCAGCGGCACCGGAGTCCGCAGCACTCTCTTGAGTACCTCCTCTCGCTTGCCGAAGGACTGAACTCTGCCTTCGCCGAGGCACAATACATGGTCCACACCTTCCAGCGCCTTCGGCCGATGAGCGACAACGGCCACAATCCCTCCGCGGCGTCGCACGTTCAGGATCGCCTCTGTCAGAGCCTCCTCGCCCTCCGCATCGAGATTGGAAGAGGGTTCGTCAAGCACGACCAGGAAGGGTTTGCCGTAAAAAGCGCGCGCAAGCGCGATACGCTGCCGCTGCCCCGCCGACAGCGCCAGCCCTCCCTCGCCGATCTTCGTGCTGTACCCGTCCGGCAGTGAGAGGACGAGGTCATGCGCGCCCGCGGCGCGGGCGGCTTCCAGAACAGCGGCGGCGGTTGCGTTCGGGTCGAAGCGTGCAATGTTCATCGCAATGCTGCCGTCGAACAATTCTACGTCTTGGGGCAGATAACCGATGTGCTTGCCGAGGTCGTCCGAAGACCAGTGATCGAGGGCGGCGTTGTCGAGCCGGATCCTGCCTCGAATGCACGGCCACACGCCAACCAACGCACGCGCCAGCGTCGACTTGCCGGATCCGCTCGGACCGATGATTCCGACCGCCTGCCCACTCCGCAGCTGGAATGACACGTCGCTGAGAGTGGGTCTTTCGGAGTTCGGAGCACCGATATAGAGGTTCTCGGCGCTAAGGGTTTCAACAGGCGCAGGCAATGCCAACCGCTCCTCCTCCTGAGGGAGAAGTTTCAGCAAGTAATCGAGCCGTTGTCCCGATTGGCGCGCCGCGACGAACCCCTTCCAGTTCGCAATTGCCATTTCGACAGGCGCAAGGGCCCTCGCGGTGAGGATCGATCCGGCAATGATGATGCCGGCCGTCGATTCCTGGTTGATGACGAGGACGGCGCCAACGGCAAGAACCAGCGATTGCAAGATCGCGCGGAAAATCTTCGAGGCACCACCGAGTCCGTTTGCGACATCGCTGGCCCGTTCATGGGCTGCGAGGTACTTTGCGTTGGCATCCTGCCAACGCAAAGCCGCTTGTTGCCGCATACCCATGGCCTGCAGAACTTCGGCATTGCGCCGTCCCTCAAGCGCGAGGGCCGTTCGCGAAATGGCAAGACGCGAGCTCGCCTTTGCCGGACCTCGGGTACGCGTTTCCGTGAGCATCGTAATGCCGACCAGCACCAACGCACCAGCCAGCGCAGTGATGCCAATCCAGAAGTGAAAGAGGAAGCAGACGCCGAGATAGATCGGCATCCAGGGCAGATCGAAGAGCGCCGTCGGCCCTCCGCTCGACAGGAAGCTGCGGACCTGATCGAGGTCCCGCACCGGCTGCAGGCCGTCGCCATCCGCTCGGGTCTTCAAAGGCAGGCGAACAAGAGCGTCGAAGATGCGAACCCCGAGACTTTCATCGAAATACCGTCCCACCCGGGCGCTGATCCTGCTCCTGACGAGGTCGAGACCGCCCTGAAACAGGTAAAGCACCGTCGCCAGAGCCAACAGGGCGACAAGAGTCGGTATGCTGCGTCCGGGCAGCACCCGATCATAAACTTGCAGCATGAAGAACGAGCCGGTGAGCATGAGTAGGTTGCTCATGCCGCTGAAGGCCGCTAGCGCCCAGAAAATCCGGCGGCAAGACCGCAGGAACGCCGACAATTCTGACTGCGACTCGTCATAGTGATCCACTGGCCGGGGTCGACCAGGGAATATCCGTGGCCGCAGCACTTCGATCAGGCCCTTTGCCCGGCCGATCAGTTGCGACGTCCGCCGTTGAGCGTTTTCCGCCCACTGCCGTCCGGCTGACCAGAGTCCTGATATGTGAAGAAATGGAATTCGATAGAGATTTGCGGGCGGGGGGAATACCCCCCGCCGTCCAAAGTCAATCATGGCTTCTGCCCCTGAAACGCGCCTTTGTTGGAAGATCCCTCAAGAGATCCCCCAAGGCAGTTGTTGAAGATTGCTCTCTGTGGATGCCGTCCCCTACGCGAAGTGGAAGTCGTTGCTGGTCAACGAGCCGAGCTTGGCGTTCTTCAGCGTGAGCGTATCGCTCCCCGTCGCGATCACGACATCGGTGCCGGACTGGGTCGCGTGGGAAAGAACGCTGGCAAAACTGTCGAACACACTCTTGCTGAACTCGATCGTGTCGTGAGCAGGTCCGCGGGCAACGAAGCCCTTGATGACGTCGTTGCCGAAGTTCGCGCCAAACACGAAAGTATCGGCCTGGCTGCTGCCAACGAAGGTGTCATCGCCGGAAGTGCTGGTCAGGGTCGTGTTGCCCGGCGAAGCGATGAACGTACTGCCCGCAATAGCCGCGTTGCTACCGGTTGCAGTGGACGACGTAGCTACGCTGGACGTACCGATCTGCCCGTCACTGTTCAGGTCCTGATGGAAGCTGGTCTCCAGCGTCTTGAGGCCAGAGTCCGTACCCGACACCGAGCCACCGTCTGTGGAGCCGGTCAGGGAGCTGACATGAGACACGTAGTTGCCGTTATTGTCGGTGTTCCACGCCGTGTACTGACCGGTGCTCGTCTCCTTCCAGGCAACTTGATAGCCCGTCGCCGTCTTCTCCGCGCCAATGGGAGTCCAGGTGCCATCGGACCCGCCCACGAAATCCACGCCGTTATCCTTTAGCGTCGGGCCAGTGCCGGTGCTGCCGTTGAGGTAGTATTTGCCGCCACTCTCAACGAGACTTGTCACACCAGCCGATTCGACGACCTTGCCAGTCGTCGGGGTTGGCGACGTCGGGGTGGTCGCAGTGGAAGTACCTACCTGCCCGTCACCGTTCAGATCCTGATGGAAGCTCGTCTCGAGCGACTTAAGGCCAGAGTCCGTACCCGACACCGAGCCACCGTCTGGGGAGCCGGTCAGGGAGCTGACATGGGACACGTAGTTGCCGTTATTGTCGGTGTTCCACGCCGTGTACTGACCCGTGCTCGTCTCCTTCCAGGCAACCACATAGCCCGTCGCCGTCTTCTCCGCACCGATGGGAGTCCAGGTGCCATCCGACCCTTTCACAAACTGCACACCGTTATCTTTCAGCGTGGGGCCCGATCCGGTGCTGCCATTGAGGTAATATTTGCCGCCGCTCTCAACGAGAGTTGTCGCGCCAACTGACTCGACTACCGTGCCGGCAGTCGGCGACGTCGGTGACGTCGGCGAGGTCGGTGTGGCTGGCGCCGAGCTGCCGGTGATGCTGGCGGTGAACGCAGTGGACGCCGGGCCGGCATTGCCTGCTGCATCCGTTGCCGTCGCGGTAAGGCTGTGCGAACCGGCCGCAAGGGCGCTGGTTGTATAGCTCCATCCGCCGGTGCTGTTGGCAGTCGCGGTCCCGATCTGGGTCGTGCCGTCGAACACCTTCACGACGCTGCTCGCTTCGGCACTGCCCGACATCACCACCTGATTGGCGGTGTTCACGGTATGGCTGGCAATGGTCGGCGCAGTCGGAGCCTTGGTATCGACAGTGATTGCCAACGCAGACGACGCCGCGCTGGTCTGACCCGACGAGCTGGTCGCCGTTGCGGTCAGCGTATGTTTGGCGTCGGTCAGGACCTTGGTGATGTAGTCCCAACTGCCGCTCGAGTCCGTAGTCGTCGAACCAATTTGGGTCGTACCGTCGTAGATCTTGACCGTGCTGCCGGCAGCCGCGGTGCCCTTGAGCTCGATGGTATTGTCGTTGGTAATCTTGTCGCCAGCGGTGCCGCTGTCGGTCGAGAACGACGCGATAGTCGGAGCATCCGGCGCGGTCGGCGTGCTGGGTGCGGTCGGTCCTTCTACCGGAAGGGGAGGCGGGATAAGATCGCCGGGGATGAGTTGACCGTCCACGATCGTGGCGTAACGAACATTCTCCCATTGCGTGATGTGTATGTTCGCATTGACCTCCTCCAACCAGAGCGCGCCATACGCAAATGGCCCCACAAAATACACGTCCTTGAGGGCGAGGTAGTCATCGTGACCGGCTCCTGCGTCCGCGGCAATGCGCAGACCAAATGGGCCACCGTCGAACACCACGTTATTGAAAGTGAACGTTCCGCTATAACCATCTGCGATGAACAGCCCAGCAGTGGCATTCTGGTCGTGCGATACAATCGTCGAGTTTGTAATGGTCAGATTCCCGGTGGCGCCGGGAGCATAGGCCTGAATTCCGTCGGCGTGATCGCCCGACAGTCCCGTTGTCTCGATGTACGAATTGTTGATGGTGACATCACCGCTGCCCCCAATGCGCACGCCTTCCCTTGAAGAAATACGGACGTCGTCGATGGTGAACGAGCCGCTCCCTCCGACGGCGACAGTGTCGCTCTGGTCGGAAATGCTCACACCCGAAATCGTCTCTCCATCTTGAAGCCAGACCGTCCCCGAATTGGTCTGGTCGCTAAACATCGGATCATTCCATGTCAGAGGAATGGATGCCATCTAGTTTTCTCCTGTTAATTTCAATCTAGTTTGCCCCTGGTACGCGCCCAATTGTTTCCCCAAGCGACGCGACCCCAAGTGCGACTCTGCTGGCGCAGCGCCGTTGGAGTGCGTCTTCCCGGCGGGTGGAGGCTTTTTTGCGACGACACGACGGCTCACCCAAGGTAATTTCCTGAGCTACCCTAGACACATTCGCATCGCGCGAATTAAATGCCGGAAATTTCTTCAGTCCGATCAACCACTCGTGCACCGCATTGAACGAGTGCCACACGGAGCGATCGAAGATATACAAAAGTATGCCGGAATCGATGTTACGCCTTCGCCACTCGACAACAGCTTACTAGGAGCGTCGTCGACGGCGCCACAGCAGAAAACCAATTAAATAGTTCGATCCACAAGATTATCTGCCGCTAAATACGACATAACTTTTGTCTCGGACAATCAAGAGAGCGACCGTTCAGCAAGGGCATTTGAGCACACATCGCGCTGCGAACAATCCGAACCGTATGGCACGATTCAGGTAATGGCCCATCCAGCGCCATCCGCAAAGCGCCAAGCAAAGCGAATGCCGTTGCGGACACACCACTCAGATCGAGAGTTACGAGCGCGCGCCGATTATCCTGATCGTTGATGTCCCCGAGCCCAGCACACAACCACCTGCTGCCCCGGCAAAGTCGCAACGCGCGGACGTTCGATCAGGTCCCGCCGGCGACTACCGTCGCGTCCGACTGATGCAAAGTCAGGCCACTGTCGCCGGTCTGCACCGATCAGAAGCTCAGATCTCGGAAGCTCGCGTCAAGGAACTCGGCAACGTGCTTTCTCGCCAATAATGCGTTCAAGCCCGCGATCTGCTTCTCATCGATAGCTCGACTGCTGACAGATTTCACGTTTGCCACAACATTCGACGGATTGGACGAGAAAAAGATGACGATCCCGTTTTGATTTGCATTCAGCGCATGAGCCAGCAGTAGATGAGCCAGTTCTGTCGAATCGCGTGGATCTACCTGCGTCAGCGAACGCCATTCAGCTGCAATCCGCTCATCGGACAACAATCTATCGAGCAGTACTTTAAATCGGCTGGTAAGGGACGAATGCGTAATCACGAGGCGGTTGGTTGCCGGAACTTTCCTAACGTTCATATTCCAGATGGCACTTGGAATCTGCACAACGTCGAACAGGGCTGCATTCCTTTGGAGGATGGACATCGTCTCCTCCATGCCTGTCGCTATGCCAACGGCGCGAACCTTCCCTTCACGCTTAAGATCATCGAGAAAACGGATCAGGTCCGTTTCCTCTATGTCGGCAGCGCTGCACTCGTGTAGGAGTAGAATATCGAGATAATCTGTACGCAATTCCTTGAGACTGGTCTCGACACTTTTTCGGAACTCCACGAGACCAAAGGCTCCGAAACGCGGCAGATAGTTGGACGGCACAGGCAGGTAATTCTTTGAACTTGGTGCGACATTGTGCAGAAGCCGAATGCTGCGACCCATTGCGCGGACATGAAGTGCGCGACTTTGTGGGACAATGCCCGCCTTGCTTGCCAGAACCAGGCGCTGCCGCTTTCGCGCCGCCAACTCTCCCAGAATGCTCTCTGCGCGACCGGCACCGTACATTCGCGCAGTATCAAAATATGTGACCCCACAATCCATGGCTGCTTCGAGCAACTTAAGAGCCTCACGGCGGGTTCGTCGCTTGCTCAACAGTGCGCCGGATCCAAAACCTAGGGGAAGCATGTTTCGCGGAAGGATTTCTCGAAACGGCGCGGCAGCAGCAACCGTCATGACGCGCCTCCGGCTAGGCCGAATGCAGCTTCTCGCTTTGGTTGGGCGACGGTGCCCACCGCGTGATGGCATGCGCGCGCGGTTAGAGCGAGAATGGTCAACGTGGGATTTTGCGTGCCCTGGGACGGGAAACAGGCGCCATCCGTAACGTACAATCCCTGTGCGTCCCAGCACTGGTTGTTTGGATCGAGCACGGAGGTCGCGGGGTCGACACCCATCCGGGCGGTCCCGCATTCATGAATCGCGGAGCCAGGCGGGGCCGGCCGTTCATTGACGCGGCTCAACGTCACGCCAGCTGTTGCGGCGATCTCGCGTATGGCAGCTGCCTGATCGCGGGCACGCGCCAAGTCTGCTTCGCTATAGCGGCAGTCGATATGCAATACGGGGATTCCCCATATATCCCGTCGCGTAGGATGTAGCGTTACTCGGTTTTCGGCACGAGGAAGCATTTCACCGAAGCTAACCGCGGTAAAATGGGAGCGCCCGTGCCCTCCTGGAAATTGATACAACTGCACGCCAAAACCTCGCCCGCCGAGGGGCGCGGGCCTGTCGCGCGCATCGAAGCGTGGAAGGTAAATCGCGCATCCATCTTCGAGCACTGGACTGGGCTTCAGCGATGCCCCCCCACCCCACCCAGTTACGACAATATGGTCCATCAAGTAGCGCCCCAGCGCGTCAGATCCTGCACCTAGCCCCTGGTCCCCTTTGGATGAACGTGAAAGCAAGAGTATTCGGGTCGACTCTAACGAGGACGCGCACAGAAAGACCAACGGAGCGGAAGCCCGTACGTCGGCTCCACTTTGCTGATCGAACCAGACTACGCCGCGTACGCGACCTGATCGATCAACATCGATTTGCCGTACGACTGCGCCCTCACGGCATCGAAGGCGCCCTGTAAGAGCAGCAGTTTCCAAGGCATCCAGCGGTGCCGCAAAGCGCGTGAGCATCGGCCGCGAGCGAGGCCACCGTGCGCGAATCGCTGCCATCAGCGCGAACTGATTCAGTGAAGGGGCAAGTTCTCGCGAGAGGTGACTGTCAGGCTGCCATGGTACGCCATCCATGGCACCGGCAAGCGCTAGCCGTCGCTCGACCATCGAATACCAGGGGTCCAACTCACCCGGCTCTAGCGGCCAAGGCTCGCTCAATCCATCGCACGGCGTAAGGTCGGAGGAGTTCAGCCGATAGTATTGCCGGCCGTGCCCTGGAAGGCCCACGCGTCCGCCGAGCGTTCGCGCGCGTATCCAGACAAAAGGTTGGTTCCGTGGCGTCACGTAAGGCAGGTCATGATCGTCTACAAACGAGTCCGGTGCTCGGCCCCAGATGCTGCAGCGAGATTGGACGGGCTGGCGCAACATGCCGAGGCCTCTCAAGGCCATCTTGCCAAAGGGAACGACCGCAGGAGGGAGCAAGCGAAGTGTCGCAGGGTCCGCGAGCCTACGGCTCACGCTGGCTATGGCTCGGCGCATCCCGGTCGTTCGCGGCGAATTCTGCCACCCGGCCTCGAGCACGAGCACGCGCAGGCCAGCCTCGGCGAGTAAGAGCGCCGCCAATCCTCCGGCGGCTCCCCCGCCGATCACGATCGCATCCTGCGCTCCGGCGCGCTGCAACTCCTCAATCGTCGTGGTACCTAATACACCTGAAAGCGCCGGCCCGATCTGCATAACAACTCCCTTCAGGCGAAAATTGGTCGAGGGCTAGCATGCCAAACGGATAGCGATGGGCCACCAGCTGTAAGCAGCGATTTAAGACAAATGCATCGACGAACCCGGTAACCGAGTGCCCCGGGTCTAAGCCTTAGGCGCAACCGCCCCGGCAATGCACGCAATGAAAGGGAAATTATCGCTTGGGCAAGTTCTGCAAAACCACTACTCATGGCTTTGATTTTCTGTGACAAATTGAAAAATACAAATAATGATAGGCGCAGTTAAATACGTCCGTCAACTGTTAATAGGCATTTAATTTCTGCACTGCACAACCCAACCCATTTCTCGGAATATCTGGGGTGTGTAGCTCCTGCCAAAAAGGCACACGGGAAGACCCAATGTGGCAGCGTCCAGCCATTACCTAATGATGCTCGCGCGTTGACAGCGGGGGCGAGTTACCGGGGACGTGCCGTGATTCTGCGGGGCGTGGTACTTTCGATCCGATCACCGAAGGATAGGAGCCAAGACGTTTGCGGTAATCGTTCCTTGGCGGCCCACGGACAAAGGTTCGAGATGCGCCAGCGAATTGGCTGGGCGAAAGCTCACCTCACAGGTACCATGAAATCCGCAGTTCTCGCCTGCCGTACACTCTTGATCTGTCGATAACTTCACCTGTATTAAACTATCTGACGTCGAATACGCGTTGGCAGGTTGGGAATGCTCGCAGCACTTCACTACCACGCATGGCGCCGGGTGCGCGCCGCGTACTATGCCTTCGGATTGGCCCGGCTGCCTTTTGGCGACGCGCTGGGGCGCGCCGTTAGCGAGTGGGAGACTGCGCAGGGGTTCGGTGACAGCCCAAAAGCAAAATCCACTTGGGACGCCGAGTACAGCGATGGTCTCTGGACCTACATGCAGCGCGAAGTAGCTCGCTACTGGACACTCATTGGTTTCATGGACGCTTTTAGACGTGGCGGCGAGTACCTGGAAATCGGCTGCGGAGACGGCATGCTATTCGAGCGCTTCAAGCAGCTTGGATATGAACGCTATGTCGGAGTGGACATCTCTGACGTGGCAATCGAGAAGCTCCGTCTGTACAACGACGATCGCACTGACTTTTCTCAGGCTGACGGCGACGTGTACGAGCCCGACGGCCGTTTCGATGTCATCGTCTTCAACGAGTCTCTCTTCTATTTGCGCGACCCCGTTCGGTCGCTCGAGCGCTACGCACAATCACTCAAACCGGGGGGCTGCATCATCGTCTCGAACTACACCGCATCGCGGCGATCATTGGCAGTGTTGCGGGAGGCAAAGCGCGCATTCGAGGTGATCGACGAGGCCAAGACGACTCAACGAGCGATGTCCTGGCTTTGCACAGCACTGAAACCGCCCAAATACTAAAGCGCTAGTGATACCGCAAGCGCATCAGTTGGCGATAGAGCCCGAGCCTTGTGCTGATTTTCCAGGAAACGCCGCGCATCGCATCCGGATCGCGCAAGTGGCGGCGCATGTACTCCGCATCCATGTTGTTCGTCAGACAAAGGCGGGAGTACAGAAAAGATTCGAAGCCGCGATGATATCCAAGCTGGATTGTAAAGAGGTGTGTGTAGCCAGCCCTCAACGCCGCCTCCCAGACCCGTCGGGAAAACCGTCCATATGGGAAAGCGAAGAGAGCTACCTGTCGGCCGAGGCGATCCTCGAGCATCGACTTGGACACACCGAGCTCGCGCTCGAGCTCTGCGTCCGAGACAGTCGTCAAATCGACGTGGGCCATGCCATGTGAGCCGATTGCAACACCCCCCTTTGCAAGCTCTTCGATCATCTCCCAACTCATACGTCCCGGCGAGCCTACAAAATCTACCGGGATAAAGGACATGAAACCCGGAATACGACCGGCCGTCATGTAACGGGCGTAGACATGCGTATAGTCCGAAAGAAATCCATCGTCGAAAGTCAACAGGACCGTGCCGGTGCCGTAGGATGTCGGATCGGAGCAGTGCTCCAGAAAACTCCGAGGCGAGACCAGCGCTTCCCCGCAAAGTGCGAGATGCGCTTCGAACGTTTCATGAGTCAGGCACCACGCGTTCGACGGCGAGGCTTCCACCAGCTCATGATAGTTCAAGACGATCATAGAGTTTCTATCAGATCTGAAACCCGCCGGGCCCAAGCCTGCCAGTTCAATCGGGCCTCGAAGGCGTCGCGGCTTGATTGTCTCAGGCGTGCCAGCCGATCCTGGTTAGCAAAGGTCTCGAAGATGACCGCCGCATAGTCCGCCCTCGTCGCTTTCGGTGGCAACAACAAGCCCGTCTCCCCGTTGCGGATAGCACAGGGGACGCCGCCAGTGGCCGGCGCAATGCTCGGTACTCCATGGGCTGCGGCTTCACAGAACACGATTCCATAGCAATCCGCCCGGGTTGGCAGCAGAAATAGATCCGCGTCCCGATACAGTTGATCCAATCGGTCGCGCTGTTCGCGATCACGCTTGTCGAGATAAGGGATGATCGTCAGGCCATCCTGAGCGACTGGCTTCGGCGGAGTACATCCGCAGATCACGAGCTCCGCTTCCATGCCCCTCTTCCTCAGTTCAGCGAGGACGCCGACCGCGATGTCAGCGCCCTTCTCCTCCCAGTTGGCGCCAATGAAGAGGAGACGGCAGGGACCCGGCTTGCGGCAACCTAGCACGGAGGCACGATCCGGCGCTTCTTCGAGGTTGGCGCCCCAAGGAATGACATGCACCCGGCTACGGTCGGCACCGTAGTCCCTGATGGCAGATTCGGCTGCCCATTCCGACGGGTAGAGGATCAGATTCGCACGCGCGATCGTGTCCCGCTCCACGCGTTCAGCGACGTCCCGAGCACCTCGCGACAAGTTTCGATAGTTGGGATGGTAGTTCTCAATGAGCCGAAAGGTCGCGTCGGACGCATAGACGAGCGGAACGCCGTTAGGCACACTCCATGCAAAGGTAGACCCGGCCGGCGCGAAGACGATATCGGGCGACACCGCTCGGATTTTACGCGCTGAGTCCGCGGCATATTGTGCAACGACCGCCCCCGCATGCAAAGGGGAACGACCGCGCCCGCGAAAGGCACGGCAAAGCCTGGAATACGCCTTGTAGAGAGGCAGTATCGGTGCGCTCAAGGGACCGATATGGACCACCTCGTGACCCTCACCTGCGAGCGATCTCGACATGTGAAACGGGGTACCGGACCAGAACCTGACCAGGCGCCCATCCCCGATCGTGGCGAATGCAATCCGCCGTGCCGCCGGCCTGTCGGAAATGTGTTTCTGAGTCATTCTATTCCCGCACACACGGCCATCGACCACTTCGCCGGAAAGATCTCTCATGGAGCGAGCGAGCGATCGCTGGATAGAAGTAGCTTTTTCAAACCCGCAGTAAGCGACAGAGGTATAAGAGCCACGCCGGCTCTCATAACGAGAGGTACGTGCCCCGTTTCGGCAAATCCTCGAGCGTAGGTTGAGATCGATTTCATTCGTCTTCCCGAGTGCAGATAGATCCATCCCAGATCCTTGCAATGCCGAGCGATTGCACGATTTGCCGCCTCGAGTGCTTCGCGATCTCGCCGAAGCCCCTTCTTCTCGCTCACTGCCAGCTGCAGCAAGGACAACTTATCCTCCTCCTGGAGTCTCGATAGGGTTGAATCCTCGAGCACCCGCATAACTGCAAGCTTGCGATCGACGTATCCAAATCCGTAATGCTTCGAGATTCTCAGGTACAGTTCCCAGTCCTCGCCCGAACACCATGATTCATCATAACCTCTAAACTCATCCAGAACAGTACGCCGGATCAATACCGCAGTCGGTTTGATAGGCACTTCTTCCAACAAACACAGATACATCTCACGGCTGCTGAAGAGAACAACATCGAAATCAGAGCGCGCGCGCGATGCGAGCAGTTTCGGAAATGCACGCATGCTTGAAACAATTGACGAGACGGATTTGCCGCGATCGACCTCAACGTCACAGAACACCGCGCCAACCTGACGATGACGCAGCAAAACATCGACGAGACTGCTGAGCATCTCCGGCTTCCACAGGTCATCCGAATCCAGATGAGCAATGATATCGCCGTTGGCGGCCTTTATGCCCGTGTTGCCTGCCGCACTGACCCCGCGATTGCGATCGTGCCGAATGTAACGCACTTTATCGCTTCGAAACTGTTCCACCGCCGCGGCCGTGCCGTCTGTAGATCCATCATCAACGACGATTATTTCAAAATTCCCATACGTCTGATTCAAGGCACTCTCGATCGCTTCGCCGATGATGTACGCACGATTGAAAGTTCGTATGATAATGGAAACTTTCATGCTTTAGTCCTGCGCAGCGAGAAATCCTGATCGGCATCCCTGCCAGCGTAATGACCTCGCGGTCCACCGTCCTCAAATGCCTCCGCTAATGGGGTCGCACCTCGTTTGCGCCGCTGGTGCGGCTCTATCGCGCAATATCGCGGTCTCCGCGAGGTTCGCTCGCATTCCGGTAAACACGGCGATGAGGATCCAACAGATGCCCCAAAAGTGCACAATGAACCCTAGAAAAGCGATCGTCGTTATTACAATTCCGAGCGCCACTGATAGCCGTCGCTCTTCGGAAGTAAGACTAGGCGATTTGTCGATCGAGCCGAGCCAGCATGCGCTGGCAATTGTCAGAAGGATCAACGCGCTCCCCGGAATTCCATACGACATTGCGGTGGCAAGCCAAAAGGCATCCACGCTCGAACTCACGAGCGCGCCATGCGACTGCCAATTCCAGTCGCCGTTCAAACCAATTCCGAAGATCGGCGAACCGAGGACCACAGGCCCTCCCGTGTCCCAAATTGCTTGACGGGCCCAGGCCGCCTCCGGGCTTACTCCGCTGAGTCGCACAAGGGTTGCGACCGGGCTGCCCGAGAAAGTGAAAACAACAAGGAGTAGAGCGGTTACACACAACCCGACTAACTTCCATCGGGCAGTGAAGCGAGGGCTTGCAGCATAGAAACTCGCCAGCGCAAACCCGATCAGATAAGCCAGCAATGGACTGCGCGCCTGCGAAAACCACACACCGATGAGGGCGATGCCCGCCACACCCCAGCCGAGTGCCTGGTGCCTGAACGTAGTGAAGGCCACGACCCCAAACCAAACGCAAACAGCACCGAACAATATGGAATGCTCGAGCGGCCCCATGGCGCGAGCGACACCATCCCGGTAGAACGTGTCAGCCCTGATTGCCAATGGTCCATCGTAACTGAGCTTCGTATAGCCAGTAATACCTTTGATGAACTCATAGGTGAACAGCTTATCACTCAGCGGGTCGAGAAGCGCTATGCCGACGATCAGAATCATCAGCTTGCAGGAGAACCGTGCTATTCGAACGGAACTATCGACCGGACCGAGGAGAAACCGGAACGTCAAGTATGCGCCCACAAACGCAAGCGCCTCGATTCCGGCTCCTTTAAAACCTGCCGGACCATCAGTGACTGTGGCAGCCAACATCATCCAAACGCCCGCAAGCGGGGCCAAGATATCCGATGGGACGCAGACGACGGTTCGCGTGCCTAGACGCTGTCCAAGCTGCTGTAGCGCGGCGATGAAGGAGCAGAAAATTAGAACTCGAGCAACCGAGAGGCGAAAATCGCCGACGAAGAAAGACAACCCTTCGGGCAAAAAAATAGCGACCAACAATAACTTCAGATACAGTTCGGTCCCCCAACGCGACGCCCCCGCCGCGCGAACAACTGGACTCCGCTGCCGACCGTACAGATACGTAAGCTGAGAACCCGGCTCCAATTCTAAGCTTTTGCGAGTCAACGCGAGTACCTCAAATATCTGAGACGTTTCTGCAAACAGCCAACGCGCTCGAAGCCGAGGCGCCGCACAAAGGGACGGTTCCTCGCTACGAGGCGCTTCATTTCGTCGTCTCCAGGGGAGTCGCCAGGAAGTCACGACGCAGGCGGCTCGCTACGCTGGGTGAAATCAAGGCGTAAACCAGCGCCTTATAGTAGTGCGGATCCGCTGGGTGCAAACACGCGCATTGCCAACCCGTCTTTAATGCAGACAACCGACGGTTCGACTTACGCCAATCCAGCACGCTCTTGATGAAATGGGCGGCGATGTTGTTGTCTAGTAAACTGTTGTTAGACCGTCTGTAGCCGCACATCGCATCCGCGCAGCCCTGCTCAAACCGCAAACCGCGCCGCTCGCATGCTCGCTTGAAGACATCGACCTCAAACTGCTTCCGCCAGGTTGGCGCCCGCCGGCTGAGGGAATTGGGAAGAATGCGGTAGGCATAGAGGCACTCCCCCAATACGACCATCGGATGCACCTCCCCGATTCTCCATATGTAATCGCAGGTCTCGGCAACCATTAACGACGGCTCGAACCGGATATCGCCAACCAACGACATTCGAAACATTCCCGTGGGATCGAGAGCCGGCATTTGAAAGGCTCTGATCTCGGACTGGCAGTCGCTCTCGCTTTTCGGCGAAAACACGGGTGCCATGAATCTCTCGTTGATGATGAGCTCGTTACCACAAAATACGGCAGCCAAATGCGGGCTGTTGAGCAGCGCACGAACCTGCTTTTCTATTCTTGTTGGATAGCTGATGTCGTCCGCGTCTTGAATTGCGTAAAACTCGCCACGGATCTGATCGAGCGCTCGATTGACAGCAACAGGCTTGCCTGAGTTCGCTTGATGGATCACGCGAACGCGCTCATCTACCAGCAAATCCTGAACTGAGCTGAAGCAGCCGTCCGAACTACCATCGTCGACGATGAGAATATCGAGATTCCTGTATGTCTGATTAATTATGCTCAATAGCGACGGTCGAAGATACTTGCCGGCGTTGTACACGCACATCACGACCGTAACCAAGGGGCCTTCGGCCATTCCTCCAGCCTTGGGCGGATGTGCCTTGGACATCACGAAATGCTCCTGGTCAGTCGAGCCTGACACGCCAGCGCCATCTGCAAGACCTCCCGGTTCGCTGGCCCAGACTTTTGCAATGCTTCAGCGCACAAGCCAAGAATGCCTTTCTCGGGTTCCGCCGGTGACGCAGTCCGCAAGCACATCAAACTTCGCCTACTCACCGCTTTGTCTGCGCTCAAGAATAAACCTCGGCGTCACCTCGGGAGGCATGGCATACCGCCTGTCAGACCCGGAGCCCCTCGGAAGGCCCCCTCGCCGCCCAACATAATTAAATCGATTTTAAATTTCAATCGCCTTCTGATTAAATGCAGCAAAAGCGTCTTTGGTTATATTATAACAGGGGGCTTCGACTGAAGTACCGGCCCCGCACCCCCGATCACGCTCCACATTCACGGGGTGCGGCCGGCGAAGCCCACGCCGGCGCAGCCTGATCCCCCGGCAATGCGGACTTCGGTTGACTACAGAGAGAGTTCCTGGGATTAAAACATGCGGCCGTCAACGATTTAATTTGGACAACATTCAATTTGTTTATTATATTCACGACAAATACAAGAAGCTTCGACCCCGGGCACCAACGGAGTTCCACTTGATTGCCCGCGGGCCGCGACCCGGCGAGAACGACAGGCGGGGCATGCGAAGTGACAGCCCGATCAAAAAGTTGGACAGAGGGATCCGGCCGAAGGCATAGCAAGTTCGTCAGTCTCGCATCATAGTTAGGACACTGCACCTCTACGGCCGCACCGATCGCTGTGCCGGAATTCGATCCGCCGTTGTGGCTAGGTACTCGATATGATTTGTAAAACTTGCTTGTCTGACGGCAAACATCGCCGCCACGTGTTCATTGAAATGATGTTTGGCACAAGAGAGCGGTTTGAATACCAGGAATGTAGTGATTGTGGGACGATCCAGCGCCTATCGGATGTAGCCGATGAGAGCTGCCTTTACCCCGATGGGTATTACTCATTTTCCAAACCTTCGCGAAATTCGCGTATTACCGCCGTCAGGGACGCGCACGCGCTTGGCACCAAAAGCATATTGGGAGCCCTGGCGTCCTTTGTGAGGTACGACCCCATCGTAGCGGTCATCGGATCCTTTGGAATTGATCCCAGTTCTCGGGTGCTGGACGTAGGCTGCGGGTCCGGGAAACTTCTCTACAGAATGTCTGCGGCAGGGTTCAAGAACCTTACAGGGGTCGATCCCTACATCGTCGAACCGACAGCAGGTGCCGTGACGATTCAAAAATCGGATCTTCAGAGTATGTCCGGCGAATTTGACTTCATCATGTTCAATCATTCACTAGAACACGTGCCTGAGCCGGACCACAGTCTTAGCAATGCAAGAAGGCTACTTGCGCCCGGCGGTCGCATTCTGGTTCGCATTCCAACCTCATCCTCGCATGCGTGGAGAGCGTACGGCCCGAACTGGGTGCAACTGGATGCGCCACGCCACGTTGTAATACCCTCTCGCAAGGGAATGAATGCATTGGCGGAGCGCTGCGGTTTGCGCGTAAGGCAATCAATTGACGATTCGACTGCATTTCAGTTCTGGGGGAGCGAAATGTACAGGAGCTCCAAGCCGCTCGCGTCATCCAGACCAAATGACGTGTTCAGCCGGCGGGAAATGAGAGGGTTTGCCAAGAGAGCGGCAAAGCTGAATATTGAACAACAGGGCGACCAGGTCGCTTTCCTGCTGAACGCTGCCTAGGGCTGGATCACCGTAAGTCCGAGCCGAGGCTCAGGCCTGAAGTGCAAGGGCATGAGAGTGATTGCCTGAGGGATCGGCCAGCCTGCGACATGCGGACTGTAGGGGCGCTTGGACCGATGAGAACTCGTAGCTAATTGAAAGCTTCATCGGAAGGTTGCCCTGGGGCGGCGTGAGACCTCGGCGAGGACTCTTTTGCCTTCCTTGCATCGACATATGCAACCACTTTGCTCATTGAAGCAGAAAGAGCGCTGTTCGAATATTCTTCTCGAACCATGCTTTCGGCGTTTGCCACAAGCGCGTCATAGACCGTTTCGTTGCTTAAGGTTCTATACGCCTCGCAAAAGCTACGATCATCACTGAACTCCAAAAAATGGACGCCAGACACCACATCCAGCCCTTCTACACCTTTCCTTGTAGACATAATGGGCCTCTCCAAGAGTGCCGCCTCCAGAACCTTTAACCGCGTCCCACTACCCTCAAGCAACGGCACAATAACCGCTCTACATTTCTTGTAATACTCGATCACATCAGGGACATCGGGATGCAACTCGACTCCCTTTGAGCGAGCGCAAGCTTCGATCACCTCTGGCAATGGCTCACGTCCAACAACCAAAAGAACGGCATCGGGGTACATATTCCTATAGAGCGGATACACGTTCTCCAAAAACCAAAGCAAGCCGCTGACATTAGGCTGATAGTGAAGCGCACCAATGAACAACAGAATGTGTCGCCTGGCGAACCCGCTCCCCATGGGAAGTTTTCCTGAACTTCGCATCCCCAACGTGTTTGGCACAACGAAGATACTTTCAGAGGCCCTTTCACCCCACAGATCTGATTTATCCTTCTCGGAACATACCAAGCAGGCGCCAAAGCCGGTCACACAACGCGTTTGATAGTAGGTCAGAAGCAGCTTGTTTATGGCGCGGAACAGTTTCCTTAGGGCATTATTCGTCGGAGTAAACAGCGTATCATAGAGTGAAAGAGTCAGGACGTCATCAATATCAACTATGACCTTCATTTTCGCCGTCTGTGACAATCCAAAAAAGCCGGCGGTATTCCGGAGGTATCGCACCAGCACAAAATCGTAGCCGCCAAACTCTATTAGCGCGACCAACTTCTCCATCGAGGCTTTGCTATACTCTCTAACGGGATACGGAAAGCCACGAACCGAAATTCCGAACCGTCCCCGCAAGGTTCTAGGGTACTCCAGCTTCTGTAAACAATACTTCCCAGAGAATACGTCATCCTTTTCGAGATGTTCCCCCGCTCCTGCCATCTGTCGCAGACTGGAGGGCAAATCCGAGAGATACGCAATATCGACGGGCCCAAGGCCGGCAAAGTAACGTGCGAGATTCATGGTTCTGATGTCAGCGCCAAACTTCTCAGGCAGAGGAAACCTGTCGCTGATCACTAGGGTCTTCTTCATCGAACTTACAGCAAAAGAGTCGGTTAAACTCGGAAACTGATCCTTCAATCAGCCTCGCACCAAATGCTCTCGAGCGGTTCGCAGCAACTCGCGAACCTGCCGGCCTGGACCACCGAATGAAAGAACAATCAATTTCAAGAACACCGGCAGCATGAAAGGCTTCAGCTTCAATCCCTTCAAATAATATGATCTCGCTGATACAGAATCGCCCTCTGAATAATAGATCTCAGCCAACGCCACCATGATGCGTGAACGGATCCACGCCTTCTCCTGCTCGGTATAAGGGCTGCGATCGAGTGTCGCTTCCACCTGCTGAAGATCTATAGTGGACCAGGATGTCTGCCCCATCCACGAATAGGGTTTTGAGGCACAATGTTTGGCATAGAAGTTGGCGAGCGCACCCAAGCAAGCCTTATATACTGTCAGGGCGCCTTTCTCCTTGGCAGCCTGCGATATCATCGTGATGACGGCCAACTCGGAGTGCCAGCAGATATCGATCTTCTCTTGAGTGATGGCGTTTGTCATACTGAGTTCATGTTCACGGTAACACACCATCGGCTCTGCAAAGTATGCGACGTGATAGTTCAAGGAGAACAATAGCCACATGTACCAATCGCCGCCCCATATGAAATCGACCGGAATTCCGGCCCATACCACGTCGACCGGATAGAGGCTCAGTTTCTCGTAACAGTCACGTCGAACAAGCACCGACGCAGCCAGAATCGCATTTCCTTTTACTTTCAATGAGTGCTTGATGATCTCCTCTCCCCTGACGATCGTATCGACGTCTCCATAGGTCGAGTAATCTATCACTGCACCTTCTTTTCCACGTCTCAGGCTAACCCCGGGGCAGAAGGCAAGGCCGACCTCCGGATGATTTTCCAGGGTTTCGACGTATCTTTGCAGTATGTACGGTCGGCGCAAGCGATCATCGGCCGATATAAGCCAAACGTACTTCCCTCGACTTAAAAGTATTCCCTTGTTGTAATTCCGGAGCGCTCCCAGATTCTGCTCGTTCCTGACATAGGTAACTCGGCTATCTGTGAATGTTCTGGCAACTTCTTCCGTGTTGTCCGGAGAGCAATCATCCATGATGAGGATTTCGAAATCCTCAAAGGTCTGCGAGAGGATGCTGTCGACACATTCTGGCAGGAAAGCAGCCAGTCGGTAGCAAGGGACGACAAAGCTAACAAGCGGCTTTTGCATTTGGAATAACTCGCCTATTGTGGATCCGCACTTTGAAGAGCCTAAGCCGTAACTTGCTCGATGACGCGCCATGAAGAGCGCACAGGGCGTCTTGGGCCTTGAGGAACGCGGCCTATTACAATGCAGAGGCTTGGAGCTCCCTTCGCAACGCGCAGGCGACCCGCTCCTGATCTTCCTCGTTCATCTGCGCGTAAATTGGCAACAGAATCGAATTGTCCTGCGCGAACTCGGAGTGCCGCAGATCATGGCGGTGCTTGTCCTTGGCGTAGGGCGCTTCCCGGTGCGAGCACATAATGCCGCGTCGAGTCGCGATGCCCTGATCGAGCAGGCTTTGCATGATCTTGAGCTGGTCGACGCGGTCCGGCAGCCCAACGCAATAGCTCTGCCAGTTGGACCGCGCCCATTCGGGCTCGATCGGCAGTCTCAGGCCTCTGAAATTGCCGAGCATTTCTCGATAGCGGGCCGCGATCGCGCGGCGTCGAGATACCAGTGCAGGCAGCCGCTCGAGCTGCTCGCGTCCGACCGCGGCCTGTATATCGGTCATGCGGTAGTTGTAGCCGACTACCAGATAGTCCTCGAAGATCACCTGCTGTGAGCCGTGCCGCACGATGTCCGGAACGCTCATGCCATGCTGGCGCAACAGCCTGAACTTATGGTCGAGCTTCGGATCGGAGGTGGTGAGCATCCCACCCTCGCCGGTCGTGATGACCTTGCGGGGATGAAAGGAGAAGCATGCGATCCGCCCATGCGGCTTGCCGACGCGCTCCCAGCCGCCATCCACTCGGATCTGGCTGCCAGCGGCGCAGGCCGCATCCTCGATCAAGATGATGCCCTGGCGATCGGCCAGCGTGGCGAGGGCTGTCAGATCGCAGGGCATACCCATCTGGTGGACGGCGATCACCGCGCGTGTGCGCCGAGTGATCGCTTCGGCAACCCGCTTAGGGTCGATATTGTATGTACCGGGATCGATGTCGACAAAGACCGGAGTCGCGCCGCAATACCGGATGCAATTGGCCGTGGCGATAAACGAGTGGCTGGCCGTGATGACCTCGTCGCCAGGCCCAATCTCCAGGGCGACGAGCGCCAAATGCAGGGCGGTTGTGCAGTTGGAAACGGCGCAGGCATAAGGCGCACTAACCAGGGCCGCAAAATCGCGCTCGAAGGCTGCCACCTGTGGGCCCTGCGAGACCCAGCCGGAGAGTACAGCTGCGCGAGCTGCGTCGGCCTCCTCCTCAGCAACGAACGGTAATGCGATTGGAATCATGGGATTATCGCCCTCCTGCTGGCGAGCCGCCCAGACCAACCCCCGCCCCCGGACCTGGCGCTACATCGATCTCAGAACTGGCCCGACGATCTTGAGCTTTCAAACCTGACAAGGGCATCAAGGACTATTCCTATCCTGGAGCGCGATGCGGTGTGGCGATTTATTTGTCATAGATTATTATATTAAGTCAATTAACCCAAAGATAATAAATCAATCTAATGTAGATGTCCGCCACTGTCGGGGGCAGCTTCAGGCGCCAACCTGCCTTCCTTGCAGCCGACGCGCACGCACTACGGTCGCCTAGCCGAACGTCACGCGACACCACCGCGTCAGCGCAGATGGTCGCCCGGGGGCAGCCGCGATCCAGTCCCCCTCGAGGAGGCATGACTATCATCCACTTTCAAGCTTGAGGTAATCATGCAAGCAATGCCGTCACGAGAAATCACGGTGCGCGAAGACATGGAGCTGCTGGTCCAGCTGCGACGGCATTCCGACCGCCAGGAAACTCATAGCACCGCGCCTGTGTAATGAGGTCCCTCAGGTCGCGCCAGATGGGGCCACTGCGTCAGCCAGAGGTCGGCGCAATGACCAATACGGTCGCCCGACATCGAAAGCTGCTCGATGTTGGCGATGCTGTCGAGCCAGATAGTGCGCGCACCCAGCATTTGTCCAAACCGTAGTGCCAAATATCCCGGAGCGGCACCCGTCGAAACGACAATGTCCGGCCTTTCATTCCAAACGATCCAGGCCATTCTGCGCGCCGCCTTCAACAGCGCGAGTTTGGTCAACCGGTTAGCATCATTGACAAGGTAGAATTTGTGGTCGGGCACCTGCGCTTGATAGGAGTCGTGGACGGTAACGAACGTGACTTCGCAATGCTCGAAGGCGGGTTTGATTCGCAACAGCTGCACCCAATGGCCCCCACCCGAAGAGACCGCCAGCAGTTTCGGCCGAGTGCCGGGTGACCGCGGCGTGTTGTTCTTGAGCAACGGCTTGCGGTGAAAGACCGGGCTGAGAAGCATGGGCTGGCCTCCCTCGAACGCTGCAGGCTCGCAAGCTCCCATGAACGGATCGGGTCCTCGACGCCTGCATTTAATATTTAAATTTAAATTAACAGGCCGCCATTTATAATCAAGTGATTTATATGCCCGCAACGTCCGATTCCCTGCAATGCGGCCACTCAACTACAATCCTATTTGATTGAATCTGGTAGCATCGCGCGGGAAGTTTCGTCGCGCTGCCAAGGATGAGCTCCACGTCGGGAGCCCAGGGTAGCCTTACAGCGAGCAGCAATGTTGACCCCACAATAAATCAAGAGTCCGGCCCATAAGCGAGGTTCCTTGAACAGCGCAATGAGGGCCCGGCCATTCGCCGGTCCTTTGTTGACGCGCAATTCAGGAAAGCGCCGGGCGAGCTCGAATGTTCCCCTGTAGGCACGAGTTCTGACGGCGATAAGCTGCAGCAGAGTGCGTGGGGCGAATACCGTGGACCTAACGCGGGGCAGTGTCTCCCGCTCTTCTGGTCTGAACTGAAGTCGAACAAAGGTGTCATCAGCGGTGATGTCTGGAAATTGGCCGAACCGCTTGCGTCCCGCCTCAGATAAGGCATAGACGCCAGAACCGCCGATACCTTCCCGCGAAGATGGCAGCCGTGACCGGATTCCGAAGTATTTACGGACGAGCCAGGAACACCCTGCCAGATTGATGTCGGCTGTAGGCGCAACCGCCAGAACGTCACCTTCATCGAGGCGTCTTGCCAAAGCCAGAATGGCATCAACGGTAATCAGAATATCGGCATCAACATAAATCCGCGGAAAAGCGTCCGCGATTTGATCGCCAAGGTTCAGAGCGTGGGTCTTCCTTGCGATGTTCGATTCCACAACATTGACGGCTGGGCCGAAACGCCGGGCGACGTTCGCAGTGTCGTCTGAGCACCCGTTGCAGACGACGACCACACGGATCTGGTCCGAAGCTGGGTTGCCAACCCATTGCCTCAACGTCCGTGCGATCACAGAACTCTCATTGTGGGCTGGGACGACGATCGAAATCATGAATGGTCCGGTCGAGATCGATCAAATTTGCGTACCTCTCTGAGGCTGCCACAGGTTCGATCAGCCTCATGGGGTGGTTCAGCCTCACAGGCGATGGCTTTGCGGGGGCGCGGCACAGGCATCGACCGAGCCGACAACAGGGGCGAACCCGTGCTCACCCCCGTCTGCGGACTCTACCTAACCTAGCCGGATGGCAGGGCCGCGCGTTCCGCCTCGCCCTCGAACGCTCCGACGCCCAAGCAGAGAGAACGGCCGGGCGCGCCGCTGCGATCGGAATCACGATGCCGCCGCCTGCCGCTGATGATCCGAAGCGAGCTCGCGCTCGGATCGCCACCATTTCACGAGATCTGCGAGCCCCTGCTCCAGCGATACCGTGGTGCGGAAGCCCAGCAAACGCTCTGCCTTACCCGTCGAGGCCAGCCGTCGCGGTACCGGATTGACCGAGCGCTCCGGCGCGAATTCGGGCGTGAGGCCGCGGTGCCCCATCACCGAGGCAAGCACCTTGGCCAGCTCGGTCAGGCTTGTTTCAGTGCCGCTCCCGACGTTAAAGACCTCATCGGTAATCTTTGCCCTGGCGGCAAGGATGTTGGCACGCGCGACGTCACGGACGTGGACGAAATCCATGGTCTGACGGCCGTCGCCAAAGATAACCGGAGGCAATCCGGCTTCCAGCCGCTCCATCCAGCGGATCAAGACCTCGGTGTACCGTCCGTGGATGTCCATCCGGCTGCCATAGACGTTGAAATACCGGAATGCCACATAGTCGAGGCCGCATGCATCGTTGAAAGCCCGCAGTAGCCCTTCGTTAAACGCCTTGGCGGCCCCATAGAGGGTTCGGTTATTGTAGGCATTCTGCCGCTCTGTCGTCGGAAACTCCTCGGCCATTCCATATACCGATGCCGAAGAGGCCGCGATGATCTTCTCAATATCGTGCTTGATGCACAGCTCCAGCAGGTCGTAGGTGGCATCCACCATGACCTCCTTGGCCAGGCGCGGTTCGGCCGCACAATGAGTGATGCGGAGCGCGGCCTGATGAAAGACGATGTCGGCAGCCTTGACTAACGCTTCCATCAGCTTGCGATCGCGAATGTCGCCGTGAACCAGCCTTACGGGCCCACGCCCGAGCGCCCGCCGGAGATTTTCCGGGCGGCCTCTGATCATGTTGTCGAGGGCAACAATCTCGATGCAGCCCTCGTCGCAGAGCAAATCAACGATGTGGGAGCCGATAAATCCCGCCCCGCCGGTGACCAGAACGCGTTTACCCTTGATATCGATCAAAACGCTCTCCTGTTGTGGGACCATGTGAAGCTTTGTGGATGCTCCGACCGGGTGCTGATGGCCGCGCTAGGCTGCAGCGCCCCACTCCTCAATATTCCGACAACCTCGGCCGTCCGTTCCGGCGGCAGCTCGGGATAGATGGGAAGAGAGAGGAAGTCGTTCGCGAGCATCTCAGTGACGGGGAGATCACCGGCCCGATAGCCGAGTTCTGCATATGCCCTCTGCAGATGCACCGGGACGGGATAGTGAATCCCGGCGCCAATCCCGGCATCACGCAATCGCTTCAGCGCGTCGTCGCGGCGCTCCGATCTGACCGCATAGACGTGATACACGTGGCGGGCGTACTGGGGCGGCTGGGGACGCGCGAATGGAAGACCAGAAAGCAGTGCATTGTATCGCTCAGCCAGCGACCGACGTGCATCCGTCCAATGCTCAATATAGTCCAGCTTGACATTCAGTACCGCACTCTGGATTTCGTCCATGCGATAGTTGTATCCGGCGATGACGTGGTCGTACTTCGCCTCCTGCCCCCAATCCCGCAACAGGGATACGCGGCGTGCGAATTCAGGCCGGTCGGTGACGACCGCCCCACCCTCGCCAAACGCTCCGAGGTTCTTGCCCGGATAAAAGCTGAAACATCCCAGATCGCCGATCGAGCCTGCGCGACGTCCGCGATATTCCGCGCCGTGCGCCTGCGCGGCGTCCTCAATGACCACCAGCCCGTGACGACGCGCTATGGCCATTATCGGATCCATGTCGGCCATCAGCCCGTGGAGGTGAACTGGCAGAATCGCCTTGGTTCGCGGCGTGATCGCAGCTTCGATCAAGCTGGGATCCATCGTCCATGTTACCGGGTCAACGTCGACAAATACCGGCCTGGCGCCGCTGTAGAGAATAGCTGCGGTTGTTGCGACGAACGTCATGGAGACCGTGATGACTTCGTCACCGGATCCGACGCCGGCCGCCAGCAGAGCAAGGTGAAGCGCCGAGGTGCCACTGTTCACCGCGCGACAAGCGGTGGTCCTGCAATAGTCTGCAAAACGTTCCTCGAAGGCTGTGACCTCGGGTCCGAGCACAAAGTGCCCGCTACTGACGACCCTCGCCACTGCGGCGTCGATTTCCGGCTTGATCTGGCTGTACTGCGCTTTCAGGTCCAGGAAGGGTATCAAGATTCAAAGCCTTGATTTGACCGAGATTATATTGGCCATTTAAATCCACCTATTAAATTTAATCAAGCGTTAATTCAAGCGGAATATATATTACCGGTGATAGTCTTTCTGAAGCGACTCTGCTGAGCTACGACCGCTTGGCACCCCGTCTTCAGCAGCGGACAGAATCCGAGCGGGCACGCCGGCCACGACTGCGCCGGGGGGAATGTCCTTTGTCACGACCGCTCCCGCACCTACGGAGGCCCCCTCTCCGATCGTCACGCCGCATAGAATGGTCGCGTTCGAGCCGATGGAGGCTCTCCTGCCGACGTGAGTGCGCTGAAGTGTCCAGTCCGAAGCCAGCTGAGGACGACCATTTGCGGTTGTCGCCTTCGGATATTTGTCGTTCGTGAACATCACGCCGTGACCCACGAAAACTTCGTCTTCGATCGTGACGCCCTCGCAGACGAAGGTATGCGACGAAATCTTACAACGCGCACCTATCTTTGCCCCCGCCTGAATCTCGACGAAGGTTCCAATTTTGCTCTCGTCGCCAACGGTGCAACCATACAGGTTGACCAACTCGGGATGAAATATCCTGACGTCACGGCCGAGCTTTACATCCTTCGTTATGGGCATGGTTGTTCTCCAGATTATGCCGGACGTGATCGACGCAGCCTCGGCGCACTCCGGAGGAGCCCGTCTACAAGGTGGCGAAGCTGATGCAGCAGCGGATGGTCGGTCATTATCAATCCGCACCACCAGCCGAGGCCGGCAATGGGGAACGAGAGTATCAGGCCGGTCAGGGAAGTTAGCATGCCCACTTCGATCAACGCGGCGCAAGCCAGTACACCGGGGGCCATAGTGAACGTCACCAGGCCGCTCTTCAGAGAGGCGCGGAAAAACTCCCCTGAACTGAAGGCCAGATGACGTTTGACGAAATATATCACCACGGCTGCCTGGAACGGCAGTGTTGCGAGGGCCGCGCTTGCGACAGCCTCTACGCCGAAAAACGACGCGCACAGAACCACCAGAAGCGAAGGTGGTAGCGAGATGAGCGAAGACACCAAGGCGTCGCGCACGCTTCCGACCGCGAGGAACACGGGATAGGTAAGGCAAGCCGCGAATAGCGCGAGATTTGCAATGCAGAGAATGCGGACCAAAGGAACTATTTCCAGCCACGTCTGCCCGAGCCAAATCAGAACGATCGGCCGAGCCATGAGCGCGACAAAAATCAAGAACGGCCACTGCACAGCCGAAAGGAGTTCAACGGCCTCGAGATAGACGGCCTTCAGATCCGCCCCTGCCCTGCGTTGTGCGACAATCGCCGGCATGATGACAGGACTTAGAGCCTGCGCGACGAGCCGGTCGAACATTTGTGTCAGATTGGTAGCCCGGGTGTACAGACCGACAGATCCAAAATCCAGGATCTTGGCGAGCAGCAGCTGCGGCGCCAGATTGTAGATGAGATTGATGACGCTGACCGCGCTGGAGTAAAGACCGAAGTTGACTACCTCGCGATGCCCGAGCAGCGATGGACGCAACGCGCCCCAGTCACGATGATTGGTTAGCAGCATCACGGTGAATACAATGCTCCCCGCCAATCCGCCCCAGATCGGCGCCATGTAGCTGAATCCCGCCATCGCAAGCACGATCGATGTGAGCGCAGTCGCCGCCCCGGTTGCCAGGTTGCACACGGCCAGCGTGCCGAATTTCATGTCGCGGCGGAGCAGAGCAGATATGGTTCCGTGAAACGGGACTAGAACGAAATTCAGCGCTGACACCTGTATGCCCTTTCTGAGACTGTCCTGGGCGAAGAGCTCCGAGAGCGGGCTCGCAAGCACGAACAGCAGAAGCGCAATTGCTACCGATATTCCGAGCGTGATGGTGAACGCGGAGCGAACGTCCGCCGTGGATAATTCACGCTTCTGAATCAGGTAGTTTCCGCCCCCGAACTCAAAAAAGGATGCGCCAATCACCGTCGTGATGGCAGTGACGACTGCGTAGACCCCGAATTCTGCCGGCGAAAGCAGACGAGCGAGGATAGCGGTGGCAACGAAGACCAGGATAAGGCTGCCATAGCGATCGGCCGCTGAAAACAGGATGGAACGTTCTACCGAATTCATCGCGAGACCGTCGCGCTGTTCGCGGATAGCGTGTCGCCTGCCAATGCTTCAGACCGTCGCCGTCGCACGATCCGGACTCCTGTACTCCTGCCGCTTCAGTAGGACTGGCTTGCCGTGTTCGGCGATCGACCGAGATGCAGCCTCCAGGACCTCGATCACCCGCAGTCCGGACATGCCGCTCGAGATCGATGGCGTCCCATTGCGCACACAAGCGACGAAATGCTCGACCTCGACCTGCAGCGCTTCCTTAGGGGCGACGTGGGGGGCCCACATATCGCCAGCCCGATAACCGATCCGGAATTGATGGGCGTGGTCGGAGGGGCCGTCCACGGTGATACCCTTGTCATACACCTTGATCTTTTCCGTCGGTTCAAGGTCGTCATAGACGATCATCTTCTTGCTGCCTCCAATGAACGTCTGGCGGACCTTGATTGGCGAGAGCCAGTTGACGCTGATATGGGCAACGCATGCGCTATCGAAGAACAATGTGATATGGGCCATGTTTTCCGGCGAGCCGGCCACATGGCACGATCCCGTCGCCGAAACTGCAACAGGCTTCTCATCCAAGATATGGTGGATAATCGAAATGTCGTGCACCGCTAAGTCCCAGATCACATTGACGTCGCTCTGGAACAGGCCAAGGCTGGCCCGCGTGCTGTCGTAGTAATAGACTTCACCGAGCTCTTTCTTAAGCAAGAGCTCGCGGATTTTCCGCACGGCTGGCGTATAGACGAAAGTGTGATCCACGCTCAATATCAGACCGCGCCGAGCCGCCTCATCGATCAGGCGTCGGGCCAAATCTGAATTCTGTGCCAGCGGCTTTTCAACCAGAACGTGCTTTCCTGCCTTGAGCGCGGATAGCGCCAATTCATAATGTGTATGAACCGGCGTAGCGATGGCCACGGCATCGATGGCCGGGTTCTTGAACAGTTCGTCGTAACAGGACGTCGTTATCGCTCCCGGATAGAGACGCTTGCTGGTCGCGAGCTTCTCCGGATCAAGGTCGCTTATGCCGATTAGACGTACCGAAGGATGAGCAGCGAAATTGCGGACCAGGTTCGGTCCCCAATAGCCGTATCCGATAACCCCAATTCCAACTGTATCGCTCGACATAATTGCACCAGTGATCAAAACTCGCGTGAGGTTTTCAACTTGCTTGGTTAGTTCGATAGTCCTGGCGATGGCCACACCGGTGGCCTACGCGGCCAAATGAACGCGGACAGACGCTCAGTGTGTCTAGGACATTCCAGCTCACGGTTGCCATGGCGACGCCGAGCATGGCTGTGCGCTTTTTCTGGCAATCTTCGTTGCTGGCTTAGGCGGAGGTCTCCGTCATCGTTACGGCACGACTGGAGAGGAGAAGAAGCTCGGCCGTATTGTAACTTCATATCCACCGCCTAAGCTGAAGCGCTGTTAGGTCCGGAACGAACATGTCCCGTTTCGATGAAAGTCCGAATTGCCATGATCAGCTGCGGCGATGCTTCACCACCGAGGCGTTCGCATCGATTGACGATGTCCAATTGATCCAATTTCTCCGTTAATTCCCGTTCTTCGAAAGCGACTTCGATACGGCCTTGCGCAGCGAACTGTTTTGCCGTTGCGATCTGATGATCGTTTCGGTGTTCACCCAGGCACGCACGACGTGGCATGACAATGATTCGTTTTCCGAGCTCGAGGGCGGTGATAATGGAGCCCATGCCTGCATGAGCGATCACCACGCTTGCCGCCTCGACGCAACTTTTGAATCGACTTGGGTCAATGAATCGTTCGGTACGGATGTGCCTGAATGGATAGTTTGATGGCCCGATCTGAGCGAAAACATCGCTTCCTGCGTGTGCACCGGCCCATTCGTCGACCGTTCGGATCAGACGGTCGAATTGCACTTGCGTACCGACTGTTACGAAGATCATAACGCGGATCCTTCATAGATGCGTTTGACATGCGAACGAGGAGACGTACCTCCACCACACGCGCCTTGGCTCCTGACAAATGCGGTCCCGCCATTCGCGGTCGAACTACATACGAGGCGACGCCCTCTGCGCCTGCGAAGATGTCGTACGCCGGCCAGCCCACAACCGCGCTCGCGAGATCGACCGTGCCGGCCATACCTTGAGTATCGAAGGACCATCGCACCATCCACGCACGCACCGCAGCCTCGCAGAAAACTGTTTCATTCAATTGAATTTCAGTTTAATTATTATTTTATAATACCGCGCGAGAGGCTATTTTCAAGAAGATAAATAATAATAATTTTAAATCTAGCCTGGACAGCGTGCGGCGCTCTTGCCGCAGCCGCCGCGACTCGCTCCGTCGGTTCGATGCAAGTTCCGACCACGCGCTCCCGACGCGCGCGCAGCATTCTTCGACAATTGCCTGTAACGCCACCCCGAAGGCATGCTTCGACTCCTGAAGTGGAGTCCAGCTGAGGGACGTTGGACGAAGTATTGCTAAGGCCGGTGCTCTCAGGCGGCGGGTAGACAGACAAGCAACACATTGAGCGTTTGGAGATCACGCTTCTGTGCGAGGGATTTTATTGGGCGAGGAACATCCATCCAGACGATGGACGTGCGACCGGCGGCCGGCATCTACGCTGAATTGCCTAGTATTCCCGGATGCTTTCATCCAATCCGCGCAGCAATGGGTAGAGGAAGTAAGAGATCACGGTGCGCTTGCCGACTTTCAGTTCGGCCGTCACCGCCATACCCGGAATCAGTTGAATGCGTTCAGCCGGCAGCCGAAGGTGCGTGTCCGATAAATCGACCAGTACGCGGTAATAGGGAGCTGGCGCGCGGCGCGCACCTTCGGCCTTCGTATCCGGCGAGAACGTATCCTGACTGATGACGCGGACTTCTCCCGTTGCGGTTCCATACTTCTGGAACGGAAACGCTTCGAACTTGATCCGAACCGACTGTCCGAGCGCCACCTGACCGATATCCCGCCCCTCGACGTTGACCTCCGCCTGAAGCGGCACGTCGCGCGGAACCAGCACAAACAGCGTTTCGGCTTCGCGAACAACCGAGCCGACTGTCCGGTTCGCGATATCCAGCACCACGGCATCTGCCGGCGCCTGCAGTACGATCAACTGTCGACGGAGCTCGGCCTTCTTCAACTCCTCTGCTGCGCTATTGCGCTTCGGCAACGTCTCCACCAGTTCCTGATAAGTGGTGCGACGCAACTCCTCGGCGAATACTTTTCGGTCGGCGCGGGCCTTCTCCAGCCGATGGGTACTATCGGCGATACTGCCGCGAACACGCGCCAGATTGCTTTCGACCTCGAGTCGTGCATCGCGAGACAGTAGGAAGTTCAGCCTCGAACCGACCTCCTTATCCATCAGCGTGGTTCGCATCGCTTCAATCGAACGCATCGTGTCGAGCCGCTGAAGGAGAACCGCCTCTTCATTCTGTGCTGTCTTGAGATTGGCTTGCGCGGAAGCGATCTGTGCGTCGTAGTTCTGGATCTGCGCCTCGTAGGCGACTCTCCTCTGCAGGAACAACTTGCCTTGCAGGATCTGATCCGCATTCGTCAGCTCTTTGGCGGTATACTCGATTCCATTCAATTCAGCGCTCAGACGATCGATCGACGCATCGAATCCAGCCACTCTGCCGCGCAGTTGGTCGAAATCCGCCTGCGAGAACGTCGGATCGAGGGTCGCCAGAACGTCGCCGCGGTTGACGCGATCACCGGCCTTGACGTGGATCTCGCGTATGACCGACGTTTCCAACGGCTGCACGACCAGGTTGGGACGCGTCGTGGTGAGTTTTCCCTGCGCCGTGACGATCATCTCCACCTGCGAAACGGAAGCCCAGATGACCGCGAAAGCAATCAGTGCAAGTACGCTGTAGAGGGTGAAACGCGCGAGCCGCGGTGGCGCTTGCTGCTCGAGTTCGGTCGCATCGGACTGGAATTCGGCGATGACTGGCGCTCGCCTCGGTCCTGGCCTGAATAGCTTGCGGCGGCGCTCGACAGATCTGGCCGGAACAAGTCCGTTCGGCTTCACATCCGCGCGTGATGGCCCTGTCTCCCTCATGCAATCTGCTTCATCTGTTGATTCCACAAATGCCTGTAGATGGTGCATTTCGATAGCAGGTGGTCGTGGCGATCCAAATCGACGATTCGGCCGCGGTCCATCACCAGGATCTGGCTTGCTTCGGTCAGCATCGACAACCGATGCGAAACGACGATAACGGTACGTCCTGCCGCCAAACGGCGGAGATTGCGCCTGATGATCATTTCGCTTTCGGCATCGAGGGCACTCGTCGCTTCATCGAAAATCAAGATCCTTGGATTGACGATCAGAGCTCTCGCAATCGCGAGCCGCTGCTTCTGCCCGCCGGACAGGTTCGAGGCATCCTCCTCAAGCATGGTGTCGAAGCCACGCGGCAACCGTTCGATGAACTCATCGGCGCCTGCGAGCTGCGCTGCAGCGACAACCTCGGCAAAGGTGGCATCACGCTTCACGCAGGCGATATTGTCGCGAATCGTCCCGCGAAACAGGAAATTGTCTTGCAAGACGATCCCAAGGTTTCGGCGCAGATGCGCGAGGTCGAGCTCCCTCGAGTCATATCCGTCGATGCGCAGCAGCCCCTGCTGCACCGGATACATGCCCGAAATCAGCCTGGTGAGAGTCGTCTTGCCTGAGCCGCTCCGTCCCACGATTCCGAAGATCGATCCCGGCTCGACGGTGAAGGAGACATCATCAAGCGCCGGCGATCCCTCGGATCCGTAGCGAAAAGAGACACTTTCGAACTCGATTTTGCCGGCAAGGTCGGGGCGCAGCCCATCTTTCCGACCGTCGCGCTCAGGCCTCTGATTCATCACCTCGCCGAGCATTTTCACGGCAAGAGCCACTTCCTGGTATTCGTGCACCATGGTCACGAGCTGGACCAGCGGTCCGGAGACCCTGCCGGCCAGCATATTGAAGGCGACCAACGCGCCGATTGTCATTTCGCCGGCGAAGACATCGAGTGCCCCGACGGAGATGATTCCGAGCGTCATCATCTTCTCGAGAAATCCGGTAAGCGCCTGGGCGCCTGCGGAGATCTTCTCGACACCAAATCGCATGGTCACGGACTGCGCGCAGCGGCTATCCCAAACCCTGCTCTGCGCTGGCTCCATTCCCAGCGATTTCACGGTGCGCATGCCGTGAACTGTTTCGACGAGGAGAGCCTGCCGCGCACCTTCCGCTTGATATAGATCGTACAGTCGTCGTCGAAATGGACCCATAAGCAGGCCGACGACGGCGCCGCTCGCGGCGGTGAAGGCCAGGACCATCAAAGTCAATTTGACGCTATAAAGCGCAAGGACCGGCAGGAAGACGAATAGCGAAAGCGCATCGAGGGTCGTCAGAAACAAGCGCCCGGTCAGAAACTCACGGATCCTCGCCGCCTGCTGCATGTGCTTGACCAGGACCCCGGCGGCCATGTGCTCGAAAAACGTAACCGGCAGCCCGAGGAGATGACCGAACGTCTTCGTAGCGACGCGAATGTCGACCCTGTTGGTCGCATATAGCAACAAGTAGCGCCGCAGAAAGCCGAATATCGCGTCAAAGACGAGCGCTACGGCCGCTCCTGCCGCGAGTACGTACAGAGTGGTGAAGCTTTCGTGAACCAAAACCTTGTCGATGACGAGCTGGAAAAATATCGGGATGACGAGGCCCAACGCATAGAGCAGGATGGCGGCAATGGCGACATCCCTGAGCAGCCGCCATTGAAGAAGCAGTTCCGGCACAAACCACCGGAGGCCGAAACTCGCTCGACCATCCTGTGTCAACTGCTCGCGCTTGATCAGGATCGTGTCACCGGCCCACTGCGCACAGAATCGATCGCGCTGGACAACCAAGACCTCGTGCTTGCGATCGGCGAGCGGGTCGAAGATGCTGACGACCTCGGTGCCATCAGTTCGCCGTCCCGCGCCAAGGACAGCGATCCAGTTGCCATTGGCGAGCCTCGCCAGCGCCGGATAGGCCTCTCCAAGATGAATCAGCGCGCCCCAATCCAGCTTCGTGCTCTTCGCGCGCAGGCCTGCATCCTTCGCCATGCGCAGCAGGAGATTCAACGAGAGCGGGTCGGCTACCGCATACGCATGCTTCAAGCGTTCGACCGGCAGATCTATGCCATGGTGACTGGAAACCTTGGACAGGCATTCCAATGCCGTCTGGGTCGACAATCCGGGCGCGGGCGCGTCCGCAACCCGGTCCTTCGCGCCGCCAGCGGCATCGATGTCAGCGGAAATTCGAAGAGACATTCAGAGACCGTGTGTTGGGCGCCAGCGCATCACGTACTCCCGACGCACCGTTGTGCGATTGAGCCGGCTGGTTCCGCCGGACCACGCCCGCATCAACCAGGCCCTGAAGCGCCTTCTGCATCACGTCGACCGAGTTGGCGAAAGATTCGACCGAAAAGATCAGCCGCTGAGAAAATACGCGCTTCGGGGCGTTGTTGGCGTCACGCTCCGTCGGTGAAAGACTGACCAGATCGACGCGGACGATGGTTCCGCTGACGGTAATTTCTTCGATACCATCGGTATAAAGTTCGGCGTGCATCTTACGTCTCCTATGCTGCTAGCTGAGGTCTGAATAGAACGTCTACGGCGTAACTCGTCGCGTTGAAACTGCTCGTCGGGAACAAACTGTCGGTCCCATACGCGTAAACGCCGTTGCCGCCGCTCGACGACGACGACGGAGCCGTTAGCGGTCCACTCGTGAGGGAGCTGGCGAAGAGGTTTGGATCCGCAGAATAGCCTCCCGCACTGTGGTAAGACGCAATATACGTGGTCCCCGCCGCGATCGTCACCGGAGTGCTGAAGTTGACCTGCTGCCAGCCACTCGCCGTTTCGTTGGTGAACGTGGCCGTCGCCAGAAGCGAGCCGGTACTGCTCCACAGATCGGCAACGTGCGTACCCGTGTTGGACGGTCCCTTGTAGAAACGTAGCCCGATGATATCACCTGGGGCGGAGGCCTGGAATTTCATACCAACCTCGATCGCCTGGCCATCGTTGGCCGATACAACACTCGGCGTGGGATTGGAGCTGAACAGGCTAACGACGTTGGACGATGGGGCATGCACCGTCACGTTGACGGAGGCGCTTGCAGTGCCGCCCCGGCCGTCTGAGATGGAGTAGTCGAAAGAAGTCGGCCCGGTAAAGCCGCTCGCTGACGTAAACGTTACCGAATTGTTCTGGGCGTTGAAGCTGGCGGTCCCATTGGCGGCACCGCTCACGCCAGTGATCGTCAGAGCGTCTGCGTTCGGATCGGTATCGTTGGCAAGCAGTGCCGCCCCGTCGATAGTAAAAGGGACGCCTTGAGTGGCGTGGAAGCCGCTGTCAGTCGTAGCCACCGGCTGCTGGTTGCTGCCGCTGGTTCCGTTGAAGACGACGTCGACCCAGTAATTGCTGGCGTTGTACGTGCTGGTCGGGAACAGATTGCCGGCGCCGTAGGT